>CACWWC010000007.1 GCA_902764545.1 uncultured Erysipelotrichaceae bacterium
TGTTTTATACATATAACAAACCTCCCAAATCTAATATATAATACATTTGTTCGTTTGTCAAACACTTATTTTCAACGCACTTTCCTTATAAATAAAAAAGTACAAATAATTGTACTTTTATTTAGTATATTGATATCCAACATCATTAGAATTATCAGCATTAGCAAGAGATTCAACATAATTGTCAACCAACTCTTCATTTGAAACATAATCGTCAGCTAACTCATTATTAGCAGGAATTTCTTCTTCCCAGAAATCCTCATCATAATAATCGTCATCTGTATCAGAATCAACTTGATTTTCATTAAAAGACTGAGACTCACTTATTCCTACGGAAGAATTACCCTTCTTATCAAACTCACGTCCAGTTACATTTGGATCAGGCAAAGGATTATTAGTTTTATCAGAAGAAGAGTCAGTAGTGATATTTTTTACAGAACTGTCTAAATCACCATTTGAATTAGAGTGATTCTCATCAAATTCTACACCATGATCACCAAAATCATCTTCATTAACCGTATTACCTGAATCAATTTTTTCATTTGCACTACTAATCTTATTTTGAAAATCTTGCTCATCTCTTTTAACATCTTCTCTTATCTTACTTGCATTTTTATCTTCCGCTGCTTGCATACTTTGTCTATTGGATTCTGCCGCACTTTCACCTGCAGACTTACTTTTAGCATTTTCAGCAGCAATCTGAGAATCTATTTTGCTCTTTTCAGAATCAGGAATTGGTAATTCCTTAGTAGTAGTTGACTCTGAATAAGTAGTATTACTACTAGAAACAACAGTAGAAGTAGTAGTACATTTAAAATTGCCCGTAATAATTTGATCAAAATGTCCATTAACAGCAAGTTGGAAAGTATCAAGCTTAGATAGTTCTCTATGAGCATCATCAATAAAATATGCATTATCTTTAACTAAAGCCGAAACAATGGCCTTTTTAAATTGATCATATAATGGTTCTGAAACAATCTCATCAGAAGTTAAACAAATAGTTTCAATACGCTTAAATTTCTCCTCAGCATAATTGCATAAACCAATATCATTTAAGAAATGAATATCCCCATTATTTAATGTATTGTCAACCTTTAAATTTTGAAACATCATCTCCGCAGCAGCAATAATAGGAGTAACTGACAATTTATAAGACTCAATTTTATCATAATTATCAGAATGAGAAATACCCTCAGTTCTAACATCCCTAGTAATAGGGAAATCAGCTTTTACATTCTTATAAAATTCCTCAACAAGTCTAATTTGTTCATCACCAGAAGCATACTTACAGTCCATAAAAAGTTTATGATATTTGTTGTAAAAATCCTTACCTTCTTTTGAATTAATAAGCATTGACATATCAAGTGGATGTTGTTTTGTTTCTATAACATATGCACCCATTAATTGTAATGAAGCATCCTTATAAGCCCTAGTTAAATCATTTGCATTAACATCAGCGCCGTTAAAATAAGCTTTTAAATCATCTTTTGAGATATCATTATATGCATTTTGTAATGCAACAACCTCATCAAACTTTAAGGAAGGCTTTATTTTTTTACCATCTTCAACATAATAGTTTGCAAAATTAAGATTAAAACCTTTTAAAGATGTATTTAAATTAGTCATTAAACTAGATACATTATTATTATTGGTAACACTAATTAACTTATCAAAAGAAAAATCTTCATAATACTGATTATCTCCAATCAGTAAAACATCATCATTAGAAGTCTTTGGGTCATTTTTTGAAGAAATAGAAGATAAATTACTATTTGAAATTTCTCCAGTCAAAGATTTCTTACTATTACATGAATACAACCCAAAACCCGCTAATAAAGCAGTTAAACATACAACTGCAGATGCAACTGCAGGATGTTTCTTAATCTTATTAAAAGCCCTTTTGAAAAAACCCCTTATTCCTCTATCCTTCTTTTTGTTAGAATCCTTCTTAGTAGAGCATTCATCGTCAGAAGTAAGAATATAATCATCAACCCCATCATTACTTTCCGTACCAGATTTATCCAAATCAGACAAAATACTTGTAGTCGGAGTTAGATTCTTATTTTTATCAACATCTTTTTCTTCTTTAATTTGAACTAAATCATCTTTTTTATCTGGAGTGGATTTAAAAGTGTTATTTTTTTCTTCTACCTCTCCTGAATCATTATTATTCTTAAAATCATTAGTTTTATTTTTTCCATTGAATATCTCCTCAATAGCATCAAAATCATCATCACGAGAATTCATTTTATTAAATAACTCTTGTTCATCTGTATCATCGTCATCCACTTCAAGAGCATCTTGAACGTCGCTAAACTCCAAAATATCCGCCGAGTCATCATCATTTTTAGAACTTGGCTCAGAGCTAGAATCAATTGAATCAGAATTCAATGTAGAACTCAACTCAATAGGTGTAGTTTTATTTGTATCTACAGAAGAATCACTTGCCCCACTATCAGTATCATTAGAATGTTTACTAGCAAAAGTTTTTTTAAAGCTTTCAATAACACTCTCAGATACAACCATGATTTTATCATTATAAATCATCTTTTTAAAAGAATCAATTGAGTCAATATCCATAGACATTGCAAGCAATACACTAGCATTAATACCATCTTCATAAGAAACATAGTCCATAGACCCATCCTTATAAAAAATCATAGCTTTCTTTTCATTTGTTTTAGAATCAACATAAAATATAATATTTGATATTAAATAAATTTTCTTATGCATAATAACTTAATCCCCTTACTATTTTATTTTTTTCTTTCCCGTATATGTCCATCCATTATTCAATAAAGATGTATCATTATACGAACTCCACTTTGTTTTTGTCGAACCTTTATCTAAAAGTTTTCTAGTTTTTGTACTTTGATAACAAACATCTCCATATAGAGGTTCAGTTCTCTTAGCCTTTTCACTAACCTGAATTGTTCCATAAATAGGAATAGTCTTAGTAACAAACTCACCACAACTAGATTGATATGAAACTTCAGATGAAACAACAGAAGTTGAAGAAGAAGTACTACCTGGTACAGTAGTAGAACCAACCTGTTTCAATCCACCCGTATAAGTGTATGAATCATAATAATAATTTGGCAAAGTTGTACAAGTATCTCCACAATAACTATAATCTGCACCAGCAAATTTATAGTGTGTAGTATTTGTATCTCGAGGAGGATTACTATAACTTGCCCTACCATTATAACTCCAGTTACCAGATGAACTTCTAGTACTGTATGTGATATTATTGATTACAGTATACGAAGATGTAGTTGTCGTTGCATATATCGTTTTATTAATTTGAACATAACTATATTTTGCACACGACTTCTGAGTATATGAACCAGTCTGTCTAATAACATTTCTTGTTTTTTCATAAGTCTTTTGATAAGTACCGATTTTTTCTTTTCTAGTCAACTTTTGTAACTTATATAAACAATTGGTATCATTATCACTACAATTAACTTCTGAAGTATCACAATTAGTTTTTGACCAATCAGACCAACTTGTCCAAGCACTAAAACTTGCACCAGTAGTCTTCTTATATTCATAAAGGTATTCCACACTTTTACACTCTTTTTCATATGTAGACTTACTTACATGTTTACCTGTTTTGCCAAAATAATATCCATTTACTTTTTCACACTTTGGACTTTGGCAGCTTATAATATAGTCAACTTCGCTAACGTTGTTTCCGTTTTTGTCATAGTATTTACCATTTTTATAGACACACTTATAAGTTGGCGTTGGCGTTGGTGTTTTACACTCTTTTTCATATGTAGACTTACTTACATGTTTACCTGTTTTACCAAAATAATATCCATTTACTTTTTCACACTTTGGACTTTGGCAACTTATAATATAGTCAACTTCGCTAACGTTGTTTCCGTTTTTGTCATAGTATTTACCATTTTTATAAACACACTTATAAGTTGGCGTTGGTGTTTTACACTCTTTTTCATATGTAGGCTTACTTACATGTTTACCTGTTTTACCAAAATAGTATCCATTTACTTTTTCACACTTTGGACTTTGGCAACTTATAATGTAATCAACTTCGCTAACACGATTCCCAGTCCTATCATAGTAATTACCATTTTTGTATTGGCACTTAGGTCTTTCGCTCTTACAGTCTTTTTCAAAAGCATATTTAGTAACATTTCTACCATTACTATCAAAATAATATCCATAAACATTTTCACATCTAGGGGTCATACAGCTTTGAATATATTCAACCTCGGATGTCTTGTAACCATGCTTGTCATAATATTTACCATTTTTATAAACACACTTAAAAGTGTCCTCACCATCTGAAGGATAAACAGGAGTCACTGGAGTATACTTTTTTATAGTGACAGTAGGGTTAACTTTAGACCCCTTTGTAGGGACATCAACACTATCAGAATTCTTTTTCTCACAAATATCTGATTTACAATAAGAATAGCAGCCTAAATGTACAAGTATATAATCTTCTCTCTCACTATCCTTAATATTAACCTTTAAAATATACTCATCGTCAAGCTTAGAAATTTTTACATAACTTTTTTCAACATCACAAGCCTTATTATTTTTATCAATTAATGCAACAATTAACTTCTTACCAATCATATCACTTAAAGTCATTGTATCTGAGTCCCCAACATTCTTTGGTAGTCTATCAGTAGTGTAATAAGAAATTGCAGCATCTTTCATTTTTTCAATATTATCAGAAAAAATTTGAGATGTAAGAGCATCAATCCCTTTAGTATCACATTTAACAGAACTATTATTATTACACTTTGTATTATTAGAATTATTATTCTTTACTACCGGAGAAATAATCTTTGGAATAAACCAAATCAAAAATAAAATTAAAAAAACAATTATAAGTATTTTAATAATTAAACCTAATAAAGGAAATCCTTTTTTTTCATATTCTTCAGTATACATAATCAACTTCACCCTCTCAGTCATGTATTGATTATTCTAACCCAAGAAAAAACATTTGTCAATCTATTTATCAGAATGATTTTTAAGAATAACTATAGTCTGTCCAGCATTAAAATTATCGATTTTAAACTCCAAAACAAATTTATTTTTTTTTAAAGTTTCTTGGCAAGTATTCCTTATAATACCACTTCCAATTCCATGAATAATAATTAATTTTTTATTCTTCATCTTAAAATTATCAAGAATAAAATCATTAATTAAAATTCTAGCATAATCACGATCAGTACCATGTAAGTCAAGTGTAGGTAAATTATTATATAACATTATCATAATTAATTACTTCCTCAAAGTCAGGAATAGAAAATCTAGATCCAATTCTTGTAACAGAAATAGCACCACAAATAGAAGCATATCTGATTGAATCTTCTAATGAGTATCCATTAGCAATAAAATAAGTAAATGCCCCATGAAATATATCACCAGCACCCGTAGAATCAATAGCGTCAACATGTATAGAAGGAACAATTTTGTATTCACCATCAATAAAAGTAAAACTTCCATTACCTTCCAAAGTTATAATAATATTAGTATTAAAATAATTTTTTAACTGTGTATAAATATCAATCAAAAGATTCATATCTTTAGAATCAATTTTACAAGAAGTAAACTCCTCAGCAAAGTCATGAGAGCATACGACATAAGTAACAAGCTTTCCAATTAAACGAGTATCATCATTTAACCTTCCTGCATCAAGAACAGAAATAGCATTTGGATTAGACTTCAAAACATCAATAGCAGTCTCTGGATGCTCACCGTCAACAAGAATAACATCAAAATTTTCACCAATAGTAGCATTAAGTCTTCTTACAGGCTTCCTCTTAGAAGTGATAATAGTTCTAGAGCCATTACTCATATTAGCGATAATATAACTACTAGAAGTATCAAATCCATCTCTGAGCTCCAAATAATTAAGATTTGCACCTACTTCCCTAAATTCCTCATATATCTTTTTTCCATAATAATCATTGCCAATAATTGCAGCAATAGAAGTATCCATTCCCCATTTAGCAAGTAAATAAGCTGCATTCGAAGCAGGGCCTCCCCCACACTCTACTCTTTTTTCAATTCTATATTTATTATTTTCAACAGGATAGCTATCAACAGGTAAAGTAGTATCAAAAGTACAATGTCCAACACATATAGCCTTCATAATTTAAATCACCTTCCATCTTAATTATAACAAAAAAAGATATTTCAATAAAGAAATATCTATTAAAAATACCAAGTATCAAATACCTTTAATTTGTCCTTATAAGTATCATTACATTGAATACCAGAAATAACAGGAAAATACAAAACAAAAAATATAACACATAGTAATAAGTAAGACGGAATTAGATATTTTAATTTCACTTTTTCACTTAAATCTTTCAGAAAATTAACAATAAGTAAAAACAAAAAAGGTAAAACAGGAAAATAATGATATAAATACATTATTCGATTAACAAAAGCATAAGGAAGCCACATAGTTAAAATAATAGTGACTAAAAGCAAAGATAATTCATCTCTTTTCATTATCAGTAAAACAATCGCATATAAAAATGAAATTATTCCACCTAACCAAATTACTAAATTACCAACCCCAGATATAGATTCACTATGATTATTATCAATCTTTTGATAATGATACCAAACGGGCTTATACGAAATTGGCCACGTGTACCATTTTGAAGAGAAAAAGTGAGTGGCCTTAAGTTTAGAATGATAATTATACATTAAAACATTTTCATCAATAATACTTTTTAAATTATCAGTCCTATAATAGTTATTAGAAAAGATCCTAAACGTAGAATAATAAATTATAAATGGAATAGTGACAAAAAATAAAAAACCATACAATATATACTTATAGCTAAAAATCCTATTTTTAAAAATAGTATAAAAATAAATAAAAGCTAACCCAAAACCACTATAAAGTCCTGTCCACTTAACACAACAAGATAATCCAAAAAACAACCCTGATAACAATAAAAACCTTCTTTTTCGTTGTTGATGAAACAAAATCATAAATAGAAAAGCTAAAGTAATAAAAACGACTAAATAAGTATCAACAGTGCCCATCCTACTATGAGCAAACCTGAATGTATCAAAAGTCATAACGAAAGAAGCAACAATACCATATATTCTTTTTTTAAAAAGAATAGTACCAAATAAATACATAATTCCAATAAGTAAAACACCAGCAATACAACCCATAAATCTATAATTGAATGGAGACATATAACCAGTCAAATAAATAGGAATAGCTTGAATAATTTTCCCAAGGGGAGGATGAGTCCATTCATAAGTTTTTAAATTATAGACATATTCATATGCAGTTCTCGCAAAATATGCCTCATCAAAATAAGTTGAATTCATATATGAACGTTTTACAGGAATATTACTATACTCATCAGTTAACATGTTAATCATATTATTTCTACCATCAACTATATTAATATTATTAATAATGCGATTACTATTATTAAGTATCGCAATCTCACCAACTGAAAAATCATCAAAAAATTCAAACTTAATAAATCTTCCCTTTGCATAAACATTTATCATATCCCAAGAAAAAGAACTATTAGAATTAATATTTCTTAAATAATCATAATTAACTCCGTCATTAGAAATAAAAATATTATAATCAGAATGCCTTTCCCCATTGAAAACTTTAATTTGTCTAACAATTGTATCCTTTTTTAGGTCAATAATAACAAAACCAGAATTATCTCTATAAAAAGTGTTAGGAGCAATTCTATCTCCTAATCTAATTGTAGATAGAAAACCAAAAAATAATAATATTATACAAAAAACAAAAAAATCACTAAAACTAAATTTATATATCTTATCAAAAAAAAGCTTCATACTTCATCACCAAATAAAATATTAGAATTACTAAGAGTCTATAGGCTTACCACATTTACGACAGTAACTATCCCTAATAGATAGCCTATTACCACATTTAGAACAATATTTCGCATCATGTGTATAGTCAACCAATTTATAATCATCTTGTAAAAAATTACTAGATATTTTTTTCCCTTTTTTATTTTCAACAGAAATAGAAAGAATAAATACTATAAGAGAGCCAATAAAAACCATAAAAAAATCAAAAATAGAAACAAAAGTAGATACAAAAAAATCAAATGATAACAAAAAGATAACTCTGGCAATAAATAATAGCCAAAATACTTTTTTATATTGAGAAAAAGAAATTAATTTTGAAAGAGGAACGAAAACAAACAAAGACATATGAGCAGAAACAAATGTCTCCATAAAAAGAGCTTCTCCTATAGAGATATTATCAGTTCCACTACTTGCAAAAACGCAAATTGGAAATAAAAAAATAAATATTATTAATAATAAATAAGAGAACTTTTTCATAAGTAAACCTCACCATATAATTACATAAATAGTATAACAAAAACAAAACAATACTACAACAAAAATAAAAAGATCCTAATAAAGGATCTTGAAAAAATTTAATTTAATTTATCCCTATTAATACCCTTAATCTTACATTTATATTTAGCATCAGTTGTATTTTCAATACGTTTAAGTATTTGAGAAGCCTTTAAAGTATTCTTTTCTTCCTCTGAACTATAATCATCAAGATTAATATTAGGAATAGCCATTGTAAAAATTAAAGTCAAATTCTTATCATCAGTCTCTAAATCATATAAAATTTCATCAGTTGCACTCTTTGTAGTTTCAATCTGAGCCTCTTTATAAGTATCATAAACTGACTTTTTATTAAATTTTTGTGTAGTAACTACATCATAATTAATGGCGTATTGATCATCATTAAAATTATAAGTAACTTTAATTTGTTGATTCATGGCAGTGTCTTTCAGCTCAGTGCTACACGTTATGGAAAAAGAACCCTTATCAAGTACAATTGATTTCTTTTCAGTACTCTTACTAGAGGTACAACCACTAAATAATAATATAGTTGACAAAACTACAATATAGTCAAATAATCTTCTTTTCATATCTACTCCTTCTATTAATTACATGAATATTAACATCTCAAATAAATAAGTCTTTTTTCACTAGATAATGTCAATCATAACCACTTCGTTATAAGTTTATCATAACAAATAATTTATCGCAATTAAGAATCAACTCTAACAATAAAAAAAGTGTAAACTATCATAAAAATCAAATAATATAATCCATTAGCTTATCACAACATTTTATACCTTCAACCACTTTGTTACTACTCAATAAATTAAGATATTCACTTTTACCTATAAACATTGCTATAGAAACCTCATCTACTTGAATTTTAAGATTACTAATATCTACATTTTTCACATTATCCACTTTTCTTTTTTAAAGACATTCTATGCATCCTTAAAGAATATTTTTTATAATACTCTCTAATATTCTCCTCTAAAATAGTATTTAGACTATCATATAATTCATTATATAAACCTCCAAAAGCAAGAGACATAACATCACGAAGTTTAAGAGATTGGAAGTCTTCAAAATCATAATGTTTACAACTATCAATAATATTCCAATTAACATTATTATATTTTTGCTTAATACTACTTGAAATTTTCTGCATATTATTATCTATTTCATTAAATAAATCACATACTACAGGTGTTTCATAACTATCATAAAAATATTTATCATCACGCCCTCTAGTAAGTATTCTAAGCTCATTCAGACAAGCAATTATCCTCTCAATTGCCTTTATACTTGTTTTATTCATAAAAAATCACCCAACTAAAAATAAATGCAAGGACTTTGTCATAAGAAATAACATCACAACCATAATCAAATATACAATTATTCTGAAACGATTTTATTAATATAAATAGTATAACTAACAGAAACAACAATTAAAATAAGTGGTATTAAATATAAAGAAACTCCTTTTTCATCCCTTCCAAAAATAGAAAGAGCATTTATAAAAATATGTGTAATTATACAAGGGATTAATGACCTAACACTCACTTATTATTAATTTTTCCATCAATATAACTATTTAACTCTTTTCTTATAGTTTTCATTTTTTCAATTGTAGATTTATCATTATAATTAAACTTATCAATTAAAATATTAATATAGTCGTTTTCTTTAACAATAGTAAAGGTTTCATCAAAACTAAGATCAAAAATAAAAGCTAAAACACAAAGCCAATAATCAAGTGGATAAACTCTATCATGAATATCAACGCACTCATGATTTAAAATACTATCATATACCTTATCAGATATTAAAGAATTATTAAACTCTTCAATCGAACTGAACTTACCCGGAAACCTAGTTTCAATGCTTTCTTCGACACAAACTCTAAAATTATCAAGTTTATCAGCATCTCTAATAATCTTAGCATGTAACAACTCTTTATCATCTAAGCCATCCTCAATAAATAGTTTATTATGGTTTTCTATAGCTTTCCTTATAATATAATCATATGATGTATCAGAAATAAAATCTCGAATCAAATTGCCATCAAACAAAATCTTTGAAGCAGCTAACGCATGATCATTTCCTACACTGTCAAACCCTTTAAAAGCATTTAATTCTTCAAAACGCCCCAAATCATGAAGATACGCTATTAGCTGAGCTAAATTAATATCATCTTCTGATAAATTCATTTTTTTTGAAATTATTTTAGCATTTTCAACAACATTTAGTGTATGTACAACTTTCAAATTAAAAGAAGAATCAGATTTACAATTGTACATACTCAAATAAGAATTAAATCTATCACTAACATTATCTAAATTAATCATAAAACACTCCTGGAAAAATTATATCATGAACAATATAATTAGTAAATTGACAAATAGCAACAGATTATCTCTTAAAAATAAATCTAAATGTTTGCCTAATAAATGGTTGAATAAAAAATAACTGAGTAAAATATGCAAATGGAAAGTTGAAACAGATTAATTTTATCCAATTTGCAAGTAATGTAAAAATATTGAACCCCATATAATATGGATAATATAACCATGTTGCTATAAAACTCATTAAAGGAACCATAATAGCAACGGTAGAACAAATAACTGCAGTTTCAAAAGTAACAGGGTCAGTTTTCTTTATATTATAATTCTTACATGCCATTTTAAATGAAAAAGGCTGCCCCACCAACATTTCACAAAGATATGCAAAACATAATTCAATTAGAACAACAGCCCATATAGGTAAATAATGTCCAAACATATATCCTCCACCTAAAAAATTAATAGCACTTATTACACTATGCTTCCCTGTAAGAGACATTAACGTTGATCCATTAATAACATATAAACTGTAAAATACATATGCATAAACTGTTACCAATATCGTTAAAAAAGCAAATATTGCTCTCTCTTTATTATTTTCTGGCATATTTATCATCACCTAAATATGAATAACTTTTCGCATATATATTGTAACACAAAAAAACGAATTTTCATCCGTTCATAATAACAAAATTGATCAAACATTTTAGTAAACATAAAATATTTTAAATATAAAATTAATGTTGGTTTTCTAATTGTTTTTGCAAGTCATACACTTTTTGGTTTAACTCTTGATTTTGTTTTTCTAGTTCATTTATTCTATTTTCATAACTATTTCTTTCTTCATTATCATTTTCAATTTCTTTTAAATGGTTTGTCCAATTATTTTTAAGTGTATCAATGTTATCTTCAGTGGTATAGACAGTAATTTTTTCTATTTTATTATTTATTGAAACTATTTTCTTTTCATTAGCATTTTTGATAAATTCTCTTACAAGTTTTGTTGGATTCTCACAATACACCCATGCCATTATAGTATTACCATGGTTTTCACTAAAATGATCATCAACTTCACAATATTTACTTATAGAATATTCTACTTTTATATTACTATTATCTGATTTCACATATTCTATCTCATAGTCTCTATATGGATATATTAATAAATCATCTTTCATTTCATATTCTTTAACTACATTTTTTAAAAATAATTCATTATTTTCTATAACATCAAATGAAAGTGCTCCAATAAAGATTGTCCCACAACCTATACCAAAGATAATTAAGGAAATAATAAAACCATAAATCATTTTTTTCCTGTCGTTCTCTCTATTGAATACAAAATTCAAAATCAATAGAAGTATTATTATTGTTATTACAGAAGATGATAAAATAGTTAGAAGTAAACCAATAAAGAATAATCCAGTCTTATAAAGTAAAAATGACACAACAAAAGACATAAATAGAAATATCAATACAAATACAACAAACAATCCAAGGCATAAAGAGAAGAATTTAATAACACCAAGTATAATCTTAAATAATGTACTCATAAATTTATACTCACTATGTTTAGGATCTCTAATTATTATTTTGTTCTCATTTCTTTTAAAGAGTATTTTATTACTCTTTTCAACTACTTCTTTTTTCTTCTTTTCTTTGTCATCAAAAGATTGATTATCTGATTCAGTATTTATTCTATCAGATTCGCACTCTATTCTCTCATAGTAATCTAAATATCTAGTTTTAAATATATGAGTCATAATTATAATTGATATTAATAATAATACTACTATGAGCATTGAATCACAAAGATTAGTAACAAAATAATATGCTTTATTTGGTAAAAACTCAACAAAATGTCCAAATAAATTTCCTAAAACACCAAGTACAATCATTGATAATAAAAAAAGTACAAATGCAATAACTAATTGTTCAAATATACATTTTACTTTACTCTTAAAATTCATATTACTAAATAGATTAATCGTGTTAGTAATAAATCTTAAAAAATCTTCAAAACTATTATTTAGCTTTTTCTTACTTTCTTCCTCTCCTTTTACTTCTTTTATATCTTTATGTAACAAATCATCAATATTTAAATTAAATTTATCACATAAAGCAACTATTTTATCCATCTCTGGATATGCTATAGCAGATTCCCACTTGGATATTGCTTGTCGTGATACCCCTAACTCATCAGCGAGTTGTTCCTGTGAAAGATTATGTTCCTTTCTGACTTTCTTCAAATTTTCTGAAAATTGATTTTTCATATTTCCTCCTTTACACAGGTATTTTATAATTATCTACTGGTAGCAAGCCACCACTTTTAAGTTGTTTTTTGTAGAAAGTTAGTTGCATTTATATTATTTTACCATAAAAATAGTAGACTATTTCATCTGCTAATCATTTCATTACCACAAGCTCTTCTATAATAAAATTTAGTCTGTTAGGTGTTCAAACCTACTATGAACTCTTTTATATTATTCTTTTGAATCTAAATATTTAGCGACCTTTGTTGGAATCCATACTGCCACTCCATAATCTGGAATACAACCTAACAAGATTAAAATGATATTTATTTTACAACTATATATTATTTATATATCTTTCTACTATAGAATTTATCATTTCTTTATATTTATTATATAACTTTTCATCTTGAGAATCTTCAAATTTTATGTATTTACCATCTGGAAACCAAAATCCGTCCATATAGTATAGTGGTTTATATTTGTCTATATATTCGCACTTAAGCTTATTAGCTATTTCTTTCATAATATCATCAACTAAATGATGTAGTATTATCCTTCTTTCTTCAGGTGAAGAAAATTTCTTATAATCTTCATAGTAAGATGTATAGTCAAATTTTGGCAAAATAGAAATAGTTGCTTCAAAATCATTCCAAATATTAGAAGATTGGATATTATTCTCGTTAATATTAGAAATACTTAATGCTATAGGAATCAATCTATAGTTTTCTTTTTTTTCATCTAATGCTTCAAAAAGTATCCTAATAGCACCTGTTCTTGCTTTTGAAATTTTCCCCTTTTCATCAAATACACCTTGTGGAAAAATAATCAAATCTTTACCACTTTTCAGTAATTTAATTGCACCATCCAAACATACATCAGTATAATGTGCTTTCGCCCTTGTCTCAACAGGAAAAGGATATAATAATTCATTTAATTTATCTTTTCTTTCATTATTTGAACCGAATAATGAATTTGCTGACACCATACTAATGCAAGGTTTATTTAGTACATATGCAATTAAATAAATATCCAAAAAGCAATTATGATTGACTAAGAATATTGTGTTACCCATTTTAGGAATATTTTCTAATCCATTTATGTGTATATGGTTTGTATATTGTTTAAACATCATGCCTAGTTTTTGCTTTTTATCATCAATTATTTTTTTCACATTACATCTCCTATAATGATTATATCAAAAAAAGACTAGAGAACTCTAGTCTTATAATTAATTATTTTTTGCTTTGATTGCAGCTTGTACCGCAATAATACTCGCAACACATGTACCCTATACTATGGGACAATTCTCTGTACTTGAGTGATAAATCACTTCGAACATTGTAAAAACTATATTTTCCATTATTTTAATATTCTAAATTATATTTTGTCATTTCCGAACAAGAATTATCTCCATAAGAATAACATGGATATACATATTGTTCTTCTTTTTTTGAAGATTTTACATAAAAAATACTAGATTACTCTAGTATTATTTAATTATAATTCAAATAATTTATATTATTTATTTTTTGGACTTGAAGTATTTTCATCATTCTTTCTACAATAATGTATTAGCACATTTATATAATCTCTTAATTTTATTCCTTGATTTTTTTGGGGATTAAGGATTATAAGAAAACTATCATTCATAAGGTTAATTGCGTTATATCTAATATATGTTTCTATTGTACATCCATAACTTGGTATAACTAAATTTCTAATTTCAGGAGGAAATTCACTTAATACAGATTCAATATATGCTTCCTTATTTGGTTTTTCTTGAGATATTGATCTTATTTTATCTCTTGATTTTATATCAAAACAATATTTTTCACCATCTAATCCATATTTTTTTGCGCTAGTCTTTATTATATTATTTAGATTTTTTGTAGTATTTCATATTTTTTTATTTTACAACATTTATGTCTTATTTAACCTATTCAAAATATTTTAGAATTGTTTTTCAAATTCACCTTTTACATTTATACCTTCACTTTTTACCATAAATGTTTGAATATTAAATTTCTTCATATTTCTTTCTAATTTAATTAATTCATATTTTGTTAAAACAGTATATATTATGTATGTTCTAGTATCATCATATCCTCCCTTGGCATACCAATATGTAAAATCTCTTTTTAATTCATTTTTTATAAAGTCATTGACCACTTTTGGATTTTCTTTACAGAAAATAAATGCTGTTGAACATATATTTTGTTCATGCATTTTATCAACCATTAGACTATCTACTGCAGAATATATTATTGAATATATCATTATCTCTAAACCATATCTTATTCCAGCAACTACATAAATAATAGTATTTATTATCATACCTAGTTTGCCAACAGAAAAATGATTGTTTTTCTTTGCAAGTGCTAAGCCTACAATATCAGTTCCTCCAGTTGAAGCTCCACTGGATAGAATCATCCCAACACCAATTCCACCTAATAGACCACCCAATATTACATTGGTTAATAAATCACTAACTATTTGATTATGAGGTATTATTGATAACATTATTGTTTGAATTGATACTGAAAATAATGTTCTATAAAAGAATGTTTTACCTACTGATTTATATGCAATAATAAAAAGTGGTATATTAATTAAATAGTATATTATTCCTGAAAAATCAAAATTATTTTTTATATTAAATATATCTATCAATATACTTCTTATTATTTGAGATAAACCTAATATACCTCCTGTATATAAATTATTTGGGACCACAAAGAGATTTATCGCACAACAAAATAATAGTGAACCAATTAATGTTTTACAAAAATCAATTAGACTCCAATTAAATATCTTTTTAAATATATACATTTTCTCACCTCTAGTGATGATAATTATAGCATTTTAAAAAATAAAGTAAATAGATTTTTGCTTATATTTTTGTTTATTTATACTTATTTACAATTTCACCTTTTTGTATCTAAAAAGACTAGAATTCTCTAGTCTTTTATATTTATTTTAAACTAAAACAATTGTAAATGCTAATATTATTCCTAATGCTAGTAAGATATTTTGAACATTTTTCTTTTTAGAGATAAATGCAGCTATAATAGTTGATACTAAAGCGGTAATAATTACTGTTTCAATTATCACTTGCATTGAAGTTTCTTGTCCTCCAACAGTAGACATCAATGCTGCGATATCGTAAAGAGTATGTATTAAGGCACATAATATGAAACTTCTAGAATTATAGTATACAAATCCAAACATTATTCCTGCCATTGAAGCTGCAATTACTTGACATATTACATCAACAACTGGTGCTCCATAAAATAAATTTGATAAATGCACAACTCCAAATAATGCACCACATATTATTATATAAGTTATATACTTATCCTCATTCTTCTTTAACATGAATCCTAATAATATTTTTCTGAAAATAAGTTCTTCTCCTACTCCAGCAAGTGTAGCATTCATTAATATTTCTAGTATTTCTTTAGATGTAATACTATCATAATGCATAATAACATTATATACAATTAACACAATACTGATTATTATAATTGGTAATAATCTAATTATTGTTCCTTTAATATCTTTTTTCATTATTTATACTCCTTTTACTTCTTATTTTTTTAATTATTAAATTTTACTCAGTAATAAATTCAACAGTATTCATAAATGATTCCACTTGTGAATCTTCATATTCTTTACCATATACATCATATGTGAATAGATGATAGAAATTTCCTACTTTTGTTCTATATACATAATGAATCATTGTTTTTTCAACATATTTATATGTCTCATATTCTACACCATTTATAGTTACTTTGTTAATAGTATCAACTTTTTCATCATATGGATATAATGCCATTACTGAACTTTGATTTGTATAATAATATATTGAGCAAGTAACCCCTAAATCTTTAAAACTACCAATAGAATCGCTAGCTTCAGGCATTTTGTATTTTACCTGTGTTTTAACAACTTCCTTTGTAAAATCAACTTTGTTGGTGTTTTTAGTATCATCTGTTTTTGAATTTGTTATATTACCAGATTTAGTACTACAACCTGTTAGCATGAATAGTCCTCCGAATATTACTACTATAACTATAACTCCAAAATTTTTTTTAATATTCACCAGCATCTTCCTCCTTAATTTTTATTTTATATTATCATGTTTCTATATAAATAACAATAGATTTATAAAGTCTTTATATATTGTTTTATCAAAAAAGACTAGAATTATCTAGTCTCTTTATTATTTATGCTTCTTTTTTTTAGTTTACAATATCTTCATCTTTATTACAATTTTTATATATTTTTTTTGTTGTCTTTTTGTAAAACCATAGAACTAATTAATAGTCCCATATTACATAATTAATCTTCATTTTTTGATAAATTTGCTGTACAACTATTAAACCATTTTATATAATTTAATCCGCTAGCTGTATTGTTTTTTATTTGATTATAATTTGTTCCTTGCTTTGTTTGAAAGAAACTATCTCCATATGCTTTAGCTACTTCTTCTGTAAGTTCTGCATATCCATTTTCTAGAAGGTGTTTAATTGTCTCTTCTGCATGATTTTCAACGATAAAAAAGCCTGGATCTGGAGTTATACATACCTGATTTTTTATAATAACAAACTTATTAATATTACAATTATCTTTATTGAAAAATTGAATATATGTTGGGTCTATTAAAAATAATTTTTCTCCTAACACGGTATTTAAAGATGCAATTACAAAACTATGACCAATAACACCACTTATTACTTCATTTGTATTAATTGGATTTGCGTTTATTCCAATACTATTTAAATAATAATAGATTATACTTTGTGCTAAATCACATTTATAATAAAAAGAGAAATCATTTATATCAACGCCTTCATAGTCAGCTATTTTTTTTCTAACTATATATGATAAATTTTCTAATAATATATCAACAGCTTCCATGGACAATGGTATACCGCTTTTACACATTTCTTCTATTTCTAAAATAATAGTATTATTATTATTATTTTTATTAACTGTAAAATTAAATATTTTATCCATTTATATCATCTTTCTTTCTTCTATTTTATTAATTCTATTATCTTTTTTACATATTCATCCGAATGATTAATACTCAAATTACCGTGACAATATCCTTTCAATATTTCTAACTCACTATTATTTAATTTATTATGTATTTTTTTTGCAGATTTAATCATAATTGTTCTTTCTTTGCTTCCTACTACTACTATTGATTTAGACTTATTGTTTTCTATATTCTTTATTTGATAATTAGTATTTGCTTTTAAAAAAGAAATCATATTCTTTTTTGATATATTAGAACTATCAATATAATATTTATTAAATAATTCTGTTTTAAATTTTAAGCTTTTGTATTGAAGCTTAGAAAACCATTTTTTATGTATAAGTCCATAAGACATATTGATTGATAATCCTACAAGTTTGTTTGTTACTTTCATTGGATATGCTAAAGCACTTTCAATTATTGCATATTCACAAATGTTATCTCTTTTTGACAATATTTCCAATAATATTTGTGCGCCTAATGAAAGTCCGCCTATAAGTCTAACTCTTCCATTATAATTTTTATCAATATATTCAATTATTTCATCTGCGTTTCTTTCGATAGATATAAAATCGCTATCACTCCCTGAATGACCGTCTAATATTGGTAGGACAATATGATATTTAATTTTTAATTTTTCTGATACTTCTTCATAATTCCACCAAGATAAGCCACCACCATGTAGCAATATAATTATATCATTATTATTTTTACCGTATTCTTTTACTACCATAATAGATCCTCTGTATAAAATTATAGCATTTCTAAACAATGTAGACCAGAGTATTCTCTGGTCTTTTTTTAATTTTTAATAGTAGCTTGTACCTTAAAAAAGTTATAATTATTTAAAATACTAATCTATATTAAATCAAAACTATTTTTCTTGTTTTGTTTTATAAATCGATAAATATAAAAATGGTGTATCTAAAATCGCAATTATAATTTCTAAAATAGATGCGACTAAAGCTATTTCAAATATTGTATTAATTGGAAAGATTCCTATAAATGCCATAGTAGAAAATATAAAGTTTTCTAAACAATTACAGACTATTGTAGAAATATTGTTACGTATCCATAGTTTTTTAGGCATTTTTTTCTTAATCCAAGTATATATATAAATATTAATAATATTACTAATAAAGTACATTAATATACTAGAAATACTTACTCTTAAATTAATAGTGAATAAATTTTTCATAGATTCATTTGCTCGATCAACACTACTTGGAGTATATAATAAAGCAAATTGTGTCATTATAATAAAGGTAATTTGAGAAAAAACTGATAAAATAATTGCTTTTTTGGCACTGTCTCCTCCATATTTTTCTGTCAAAATATCTGCAGCTAGAAAGCTAGAGGCAAATAAAGCATTACCTAAATTAGTTGTAAAAGAAAATACTTCAATACTTTTACAAACTAGTATATTGGCAAGTATTGTTGCAATACTTATCCAAATAAATAAACCTTCCTTTTTAAATATTTTTTCACTTAATACTGTTAAACTAAATGTAATAATTACACTTATAAATCCTAATAAAATATTATTCATAATAAAAACTCCTTCCCTTTTTTATACTAGGCTGTGTAGGTTAACTAGTATATATTACCAAACAAAGTTTGATTTGATTTTTTCTCCATTATCGATAAGAATATCTTCTCCTGTCATACTCTTATTAATAACAGAAATGAAATATGCAAAATCTGCGATTTCTTCTGGATTAGCCCATTTATTAAGTAAAGTTTCATTAAGCACTTCCTTATATAATTTAGGGCTATCTAATATATGCTTATTAATTTTTGTAATAACTCCTCCTGGGGATATTGAATTAGATGTAGCGCCATATTCAGCTATTCTTAAAGCGATATTTTTCATATATGTTACTACTCCGCCTTTAGAAGCAGCATATTCTGGAAATTCAGAACCTGTACTAGCACTACTTGAGGCAATAAAAACTATACTTTTAATATTCTTATTTATATATTTTTCAGTGACATTAATTGTCCCTTTTAAATTAACATCAATATCATTATTATTTTGTACACCTGCATTATTTATAATAATATTAATATCATCTATATCTGGTAAATTATCACGTATATCTTGAATATAATGCTTATAATTAGTGTTTTTTATAGTAGCTTTTTCTATATCAAAGCCGATTACTTCATGACCGTTATCTAGAAATTTAGAGGCAATTGCTTTACCTATGCCATTACTACTACCTGTTACTAGTACTTTCAATTTTATCACCTCCATTAACGCTTTAATACATTATATCATAAAAGTGATTAATTATTTTTCATTATTTGCAAATTAAAAAGTCGGATTTATCCAACTTCGTAATTTTATCAAATACTAATATTATTTACTTTATTATATTATCTTCTTAAACTATATGTTTTTTCTTCTGATCCACTAATAAGTTCTTTTTTTTCATCTAGTAAATTCATTAATTTGATTTTATCTTCATCACTTAATGATTCAACATATGCTTTAGTATCCTGTAATTCTGCGGCGTTAACATTAATTTGGATCATTTGATTTCCAGCAACTGATACCGTTGTTGCTGCTGTTGTTAATATTGTTCCTGTACTACCTAAATTATTATTATCATCAGCACTCATTGAACTGGTTGAGCCAAGACTAAATAATGTTGATGATGAGATATTTATTATTGTTGACATTTTCTTTCCTCCTAACTTTTATTTGTATATAACCATTCTCCATCTACTTTTTCAAAATAAGCAGATACATTAAATGGGTATGTTCCTTGTGCGCCATATGCATTTGCTGTAAGTATTAATCTTGCTTTTAAGATTGCTTTATTACCCTCTATTGATATTCTAGAATTTTCAATAGTATAAGATTGATAATCCAATGCTCCTGTCTTTATATCTTCAAAGTATTCTTCTTTTGTCTGAGTTTTTCCAGACATATGAGTAAAGGTTGTTCCATCTTTAACGATACGGTTTAGTTTATCTATGTCTTTATCAACCATAGCTTGTTGCATTTCCTTATATCTACTTAAAACTATTTCTTCTTCGTTAGTTAAGTTACTAATACTACTATCTTTATTATGGATTAGCATATATATTCCTCCAATACTAATTACTAATATGACTAGAATTATTATTATTTTTTTCATAATCATCCTCTCTTAATTATTACACTCGTGTTGCTTAACTTCTAATTTGATTATATAATAATCTTGAAGCAAATATAATAGTGAATTTGAGTTAATACTCACAACAAAAAAATTTGTGTATTAGGAGATTTATATGAAAGACGATGCTAGATTTATTAAAAATGAAGAGAAGATAATTGAAACATTTAAACAAATGGTCTTGGAAATGAACTTTGAAAATATTACAGTTAAAGAATTAACTGAAAGAGCTAAAATTAATAGAAAGACATTTTATCTACATTATTCTACTATTGAAGATTTAGTAAAGAATCTAGAAATAAAATATTGTGAAGAATATGTTAAATTCACAGATGGATTAGATATCTTTCATGATTATAAAGAAATCATTAAAAGATTTTATTTATTTCATATGCAAAAAGGTGAATTCATGGATAAACTTACATGTGATCCAAATTATGAATATATTAGGAATCAAATGATAAATAAAGTTAAGCAATCATATATTGATTCATCTATTTTTAAAGAATTAGATAAACACACTTTGAATATTGCTATTAATTATATGCATAATACTACTCTATCTTTATATAAAGCATGGGTTAATGATAATAAAGCAATACCTTTTGAAGAAATAATTGAACTAAATTATAATCTTGTAATAAATGGACTATCTGGATTAACAAAAAAAGACTAGAGTTTCTAGTCTTTTGTTTTATTATTTATTATTTTTTGCTTTGATTCCGGCTTGAATTGTAGTATAACTCGCAACACATATATGAATTATTTCTTATTTGTGAAAATATATAACTATATTTATATAATTATTATAACCACTCACCAAATTTTTTAATATATATACTTTTTACTATTTGTGCAATTACTCCATATATTACTACAAAACCAATTAAATATAAATAATATATAGCTGGTAATATTACGAAGTTAAATCCTGTTGTAAAGCTTAATACTATAGGTACAGTTATAGTTGAAACTATTGTTAAGAATGTTAATAGTAATAAAGTATTACTTGGTCTAGATTTTGTAATATGATTTGTTCTTATATAGAATATCATAAATGTTTCTGTAACAATACACTCAACAAACCATGCTGTTTGGAAATAAGCTTGTAAATTCATTGAATTATATTTTAATACAAACCAGAATACTAGGAATGCTACTATATCTGTAATTGATGAGATAACTCCAAATATAACCATAAATCTTCCTATTGATTTTATGTCCCACTTTTTTACTTTCCTTAAGAAACCTTCATCAACATTATCATATGGTATACCAATTTGTGATAATTCTACAATAAAATCTTGTATTAACATTTGAATTGGTAATAACGGTAAGAATGGTAAAAATATAGATGCAATTAAGATACTAAATACATCCCCAAAGTCTTGACTTAAAGCTAGTTTCATATATTTTAATATATTTCCATAAACAGTTCTACCTTCTATAACACCATTATGTATTACTTCTAAGTTTTGTTCTAAAAGAATTATATCACTTGATTCTTTGGCAATATCTGTTCCTCCATCTACACTTATTCCGACATCAGAACTTCTTAGTGCTGGAGCATCATTTACTCCATCACCCATATATCCTACTGAATGTCCATTTTTTCTTAGAATTGATACTACTCTTTCTTTTTGCATTGGATTCATTCTTGCAAATATATCTATTTCTTCTACTTTTTTACTTAGTTCATAATCATTTAATTCATCTATTTCTTTTCCAGTTAAAATTTTAGTTTCTATTCCAACAGCATTACATATATTTTTAGTTGCAAAAGCATTATCTCCAGTTAGTATTTTTATATCTACACCATATTCTTTTAATTTTTTAATAGTTTGTTCTGCTGATGGTTTTGGTGGATCCAAGAATGCAATTAAGCCAATTAATGTAAAATCCACTTCATCTTCTGCATCATACTCATCTACACCAGTATATTCTGGTTTAACTGCTAGAGCAATTACTTGCATTCCATCTTTTGCCATTTCTTCGGCTTTTTTATTTACTTTTTCTGTTATTTCTTTTGTAATTGGAACCTCTTCTCCATTTACTCGTGCCATATCACATACTTTTACTACTTCTTCTAATGCTCCTTTGGCAATTACGCTAATTTTATCATGATGAGTTACAACTATTGACGATCTTTTTCTCATATAATCAAATGGAATTTCATCTATTTTTTTATAGTTAGATATATCTACATTATGACTTTTGGCATATTGAATTATAGCTTTATCTACTATGTTTTTATACCCCGTACCAAGAGAACTATTAACATATGCACATTTTAGTACATAATCATCATCTTCTCCATCAACATTAATATACTTTTGTAGTTCAATGTTGTTCTTTGTAAGAGTTCCTGTTTTATCAGTACATAACACATCCATAGAGCCTAAATTTTGAATTGATTTAATACTTTTAACTAGAGTATTCTTTTTAGCTAATGCTTTACTTCCTTTAGTTAAGTTAACATTAACTATCATTGGTAACATACTAGGTGTAATACCTACAGCGACTGATAAAGCAAACAATATTGCTTGATTGATATTTCCTCTTATCATTCCATAAATTACAAATACTAATATACAAATAATCACCATACATTTAATAAGAAGCCCTGTAATATGATTCATACCTTTATCAAAAGTTGTTTCTTCTTTAACTACTTCTTTTTGTTTGTTCATATTACCTATAAATGTATCAAGTCCAGTTTTAATAACTACACCTTTTCCTTGACCACTTATAACATTACAACCCATTAAACATATATTATTTATATCTATAGGATCATTAGATTTACTTTCTATATTGATATTCTTTTCTACTGCTGCACTTTCACCAGTAAATGCTGATTGATTAATAAATAAGTCTTTACTTTCAAACAAATATAAATCTGCTGGTATAACACTTCCTGAACTTAATGTAATAATATCTCCATAGACTACTTTTTCTTGTCTTATTTCTTTTTGTTTACCTTCTCTTATAACATCAGTAAATATCCTTATTTGTTCTTTTAATTTTTCATTAAATTTATATGTGGACCAATCTTGACTAAACCTTATAATAACACTTATTAATGTAATACCAAGTATTATAAAAGCACCTATTTTATCATCTGTAATAAAATCAATTGTGGCAAGTAAAAATAATATTAAGACAAACTTATCTTTTAATGCTTCAAACATAAAATATAATGGGGTTTTCTTTTTTCTATTAGTTGTGATGTTTTCTCCATATTCTTCTAATCTATGACGAAAAGCATTTATATTTAGTCCATCTTCATTTGTTTTAAATAGTTCCATTATTTCTTCTTTACTTTTAGATGATAATTCTTTGTAATCTAAATCATTATTCATTATTCTCACATCCTACAATTATTTTACCATAAAATTAAATGATTGAATTATTGAATGTGACTTAATTTAAAAAGACTAGATTTCTCTAGTCTTTTTTAGTTTAATTACTTATTATTTTTTGCTTTGATTGCGACTTGTGCAACTGCTAGCCTAGGGGTGGTTACATCTGAACTTCCAAATAGAATTAATGAAAGAATTTAAAATCTGATAAATCATAATTAAATCAAGACTAAAATAAATTTTGTGTTTTCTATAAGAATATTATATGACGTTAAATATGAAATTATAAAAACAGAAAAATATCATAATATTAATCTTCATATTTTGGAGACTACGGCTACAGGGGGGTATAGAAAATAAACATCATAATATCTTAATATTCTGAACTAATTGATAAATTGTAATTTACAGTTCAACATTTTCATTGATAAACGAAAATAAATCTTCAACTTGGACATCAAAAACTTTTGCAATATCCATTGCAAGTTTCAAAGAAGGATTGTATCTTCCATTTTCTAAACACACTATTGTTTCTCTTCTGACACCCACAAGTTCTGCAAGTTCAGACTGCTTCATTCCCGCATTTTCTCTATATTCTTTAATTCTGGTTACCAGTGACATATTATGCTCCCTTCGAATCCATGATACAAAATAGAACTGTTCGAAGGATTGACAATACTACAAGAAGTCCAACCAATATATATCCAAACACTTCTGCTGGACAGTTAAAACGAAGAACAGCTGTAGCAAAGGCAATGATCACAATTGCAACGGTGGTAACCTTAAAACAAATCGCATCTGATCTTCGAAGATTCAAGTCTGCTAGTTCATCAAAGACTTCCTTCTTATACTGTCTCTCGCGCCAAGATAAACCACAAAAGAATAGAATTGTAAATATTGCTACACAGTTTTGAATGGTTGTGTAATATGCATGCCAGTCATTTCTAGCCCAGCACCAATAATAAACCGCAATACAAATTGCCAATATGATTCGAGAACCTACCAGTTCTCTTAATGTTACTTTATTTTTCATGATATACCTCCTTAATTTTATGTGATATATTTCTCACATCACAAAAAAAGTATATCACTCGTTACTTCTCGTGTCAAGAAAAAATGTTAGAAATATATAACTTTTTTTTACATTCACAAGTAATAAAGTCTTTATGCTACTAATCGTAATCAAGTTACAAATTACTATTTATATAACGCTTTTAAATCTTCTCTTTCATATTTGTTATGTCCTTTTAAAGATTTTTTATATTTCCAACATTTAATTGCATGTTCTAGAGACTTATCTTTATTATCTTCAAAAAAATCTCTTATATATGTATTATATTCAAATTGCTTATCTATAGTTGTTTTATTTTTCTTCTTATCTTTTAAAATTTGATAATATGCATCAATTGATTCTTTATAAGTTTTTCCGGAATTATTCTTTAACCATTTTTGAAATAACACATTAAACGAAAAATTTTTACCAATTTGATTTTTATAAAATTCTCTATGCTTTTCTGAGCAGACAAAGTTTTCTTCAATTATTGAGTCTAAAGTAATTTCAGCCTGCATTAATGATCTTCTTGAATTATGAGATTTAATACTTCTTTCACCTGTATCTAAAAATTTAGATATTCTTTCTGTTAATTCTAGTTTTCCGCCAGTAGCTTGTAAATTGTTTTTTTTACAAAATTCTACTAATTCTTCTTTTAAATAATAATATGATTTAAAAGTATTACTATCTAACCCTTTTTCTAGATCAGGTCTTTTCTCCATATTATCCACTCACTTTCAAATTACTATTTATCTGTCAATTCAATTATACTACATTTTAAGAACGATTTTTCAAATTCTCCAAAAAGACAAGTAATAAGAAGACCATATTCTTATGTTAAGAAACCAAATAAAAAAATTCACTTTTAATTAGTGAACTTTTTTTTAATTATTTCTCTTTACAAATAACATTTTTATATTATTTCTAAAGAATATTAACAATAAAACTATGGTTGTTACTGCAAATATTGAAACATATTTAACTATATTATCACCTGTACTTGGATTTTTATTTGCAGAAGGAGTATTTTGTTCTTCTATTTTTTGATATATTGCAGTTAAATTATCGTTTTTAGTTACTATATAGCTTTCTGTTATTTTACTACCACTGTTATCTGTTAAATATAAGAATTTATATCCTGGTTTTGCTAAATTAAGTCCTTGTAACATTTGTTCATAAGTTGTACCATGACTAAAAGTATATTCTGTATCATTTACTTTTATTGTATATGATTTTAACTTGAAGGTAATATTTACATTAGTATTTGCTACAACATTTGGTATTATTAGAACACCATTATTTAAATTATATTTAACTCCATTTATTAAGATTTCATCTACTTCATATCCTTCGTTAGCAATTACTTTTAATGAATAATCATCATTATATTCTACTGTTACTGGAGAAGCTATATTTCCATCTGTTAGAGTTTTTATTTCACCATTCGCACCAACTACAAAAGTAATTTGATATGTTTTTTTCTTAAAGGTAGCATCTACATATACACCTACCATATTATTAGAACTATATTCACTTGCATCAAATGAATATTCATAATTATTAGAACTTATATCTATATTAGTTGATTCACCAAATACTGGATTATTTGATCCGTCATAAGATGTAATTTTCTTTACTGTAAGAGATTCTAATTCATAACCTGTATTAGCTTGAGCATTGATAGTAATTGATGTATCAGAATTAGTTTTGTATGATGCATTTAAAGTACCACCGTTAGTACTATTATTTACTACTATATCTTTTCTTTTTATTAAATTGTTCATAGCTGTTGCTAATTGGTTATATTTAGTTAAATATTCGCTTCTATATTTATTAGTTCCATCATCATAAACTAGTGTTAATTTATCTAATATATCAGTATCAAATGTTAATTGTGAAATGTAATCTGCTCCTAAATTGTATTGATCTTTATTTTCATTAGTAACACTACTTGCAGTAACTGCATCACCTAAGGCTGCTGTAACTGAATTATATGTATTTATAGTATAATCATTAGCATTTAGACCTTTTGCTTCTGTAACCATGTTTTCTAATGCTGTAGTATCATTTACTACCCATTTACCTCTATATTTTCCGTCTCCTTGAAGATCACTTTCTTCGAAGTTATAAAGCAATGAGTTAATAACTCCTTTTGTATCATTAATTGTATTTAAATCGATAGTTTGTTTACTATTACCATTAAATATAACATAATCATATCTTTCTCCATCTGCGGTATATGTATAACAATATATATCATTTCCTGTGTTTGTCATACCAACACCAGGCCATCCAGCTAATTCATGATTATTGTTAAATGTGCTCCATGCATACATATTATATGCTCCTTGATTTTTTAATACATCGGATTTTACACATAGTTTATATCCATCTTTAATTGAATACAATCTAAATTCAGAAGTTTCATAATTATAAGCTTGTACTGGATAAACACCAAAAATTATAAATAAAACTATTATTCCAATTAAAGTTTTTATATTTGTTTTGCTTTCCATATTATCTCCTCCTACTATAATATGAGTATATCATAATAGTGATTAATTTACAATGGTTAAACTTTTACTAGTGTTCAATTGTGCAAAGTAATTCCATTGTTAATTACTGTCTCCTTTATTTTTGCTTTATTAATATTTAGAATAATTGTATAATACTATTGGTGATAATGATGAGAAATAAATTACTTTCTTTAATATGTATAATTTTAGTTTTGATTATGATTTTGTCTTTATATAAAATTATAAATTGGTATTTAGATAACGAAAGAACTAATAAGTTGAGTAATGAAATAAATGATATTGTTAAGATTACTAAAGTAAGTGGTGGTGAAATTGTTGGTAAACCAGCTAAAAAAGATGATCCATTTTCAGATCTTATAAACATGAATCTATCCAATGTAGATTTTACTAAATTAAAAGAAATGAATAGTGATTCAGTAGCATTTATAGAAGTAAACGGAACTAAAGTTAGTTATCCTGTAGTGAAGACAACTGATAATGATTTTTATTTATATCATTCATTTGATAAATCTTATAATCAGTCTGGATGGATATTTATGGATTATAGAAATAACATTCAAAATATTGATGATAATACAATTATATATGCACATGGTAGATTAGATGGTAGTATGTTTGGTTCATTAAGAGATATTTTAACAAATGATTGGCATAGAAAAAAAGAAAATTATGTTGTTAATTTATCTACTGAAAAATTTAATAGTATGTGGCAAATATTTAGTATATATAAAACAACTCCAAATTTTGATTATTTAAAAATAGACACCAATGAAAATTTTCTAAATGATATAATGAAAAAAAGTATTTTTAATTTTAATACTTTAGTAAGTAAAGATGATAAAATAATTACTCTATCTACTTGTTATGATAAAAAGTATAGATTAGTCCTACATGCAAAGCTTATAAAAATAGAAAAAAGATAAATAAAAAAGAATTCAAATTGATCAATTGAATTTTTTTTACTCTATTGCTGATTTTAATAAATTTATTACTGGACGAACTCCAGTGTTATAGTAGGCTACATTATTGTTGATATATCCATGAGGATCCAGCTTATACACATTGGAAGAATTATTAGAATATGGGGTCATTGTCCAATACCCATATACATTATTTTGGTTTCCTCCATAATTGTTTAATATCCATGATTCATATCTAGAAGAAAGGCAATTAATATCTGTACATAATTCATCTATTGTTGTCAATCTTATCTTATATCCATTTATTTCTTTTAATTTTGAAGATCCTAATGTGTTAATGTATGTTCCTTCTAAAAATTCTTTTACTTTACTTCCTGCATATGATAATAAATAACTTCATTAGGATCTACAAAATTATACCTTCTTATTGCATAGTTACTTACATCAAATAATTCTGCTAAATCTTTTAATCTTTCTGGAAGTGGCTCTCTAGCATTTCTTTCATATTTATCTATGCTATCTGTTGTTTTTTCACCTCCTAACTCTAAAGATTCTGCTACATTTGGCTTAGACATATATCTAAGCTCCCTTACAAATTTTAGTCTTGCTCCTTGACTAAGATTCTCCAATTCAGGTTTAAAAAAATAATTTTTCATAAATTTACCTCCTATCTTATTTTTTTATTCCAATAAAAAAGCTAGCACTTTATACTAACCAATCCCTTTTTATTCTTTTTAATTTTGTTCACCATATTTGGACTACAAGAAAAGCCACCCGAGTTTTATTGTCACTATACTATGCCATTTAGAACCACCTCTTTTCCTATTATTTTATTTTTTATATCTATTTTTATATTCTTTAAAAATCCTTTTAAATACAACAAAAAAAGAGTATTTCTACTCTTTTAATTGGTACGTTTAAACGTCCTATTTTTGATTCGCCTTTATTGCGGCTTGTGCAGCAATATTACTTGCAACACATGTACCCTATACAATGGGACATCTTTCTGTGATTAATTTATAAAATGTTTTGAGCATCGTAATATCTTAATCTTGCGAGCATTCTATTTAATGATATGTGCTGTTATAATTGTATAACTATAAGAGTTAATAGTAATCTTAATATTATCAATTTCACAGTACCAATTCTTTCCTTGCTTGTAAATATTACATTTTTTATCTAATACTTTGCTCTTACAAAAATCAACTACATTATTTGTATCTAATTTTAGATTCTTTTTAATTCTATCAATACCCATTTCAGTAGTATGAACTTTATCTATATTTTGTAATAATACTTCTTTATTTATTTCTATCAACTCCTAATATCTTAATTTTACGATATCTTTAAATATATTTACTTGCTTCTTTAATACTTAAATCACTCATTTGATTTGTGTATCTATTAATAAATTCTTTAACCCAAGTAGAATTTGTCTTTGAATATTCTCTTAATGCCCAACCAATTGCTTTATTTATAAAGAATTCATCTGTTCCAAAGCAATTAATTATAATTTTTTCTAATAACTCATAATCAGTTTTATCCTTTAAATTTAATTGATGTTCGATAGCTGTTCTTTTAATCCAAATATTATCATCTTTAGACCACTCAAGCATTAAATCTTTAACTCTTAAATCTCTTGTTTCAATATCTCCAATAACTTTGCATAAAAAATCAATTGTATCCCACCAAGATTTATTTACTATATATTTTCTAATTTTAGGTATATCATCATAAGAAACATATTGTTTCATTGCAAGTAAATAATCATAAACTAAATATTGAAACTCTCTGTGACTATCTTTATAACATATATTTAAAAATTCCCAATCGATAGTTTTTGACTTCTTTTCAGTTTTAATGAAATCATTATAAACTTCTTTTCTTTTTGGAGTAGGAAGTCCATAAAAATCAAACATATTTCTCATATACTTTGACATAGCAATAGCATTTTCTTTATCTTCTTTTGATTCAAACATTTTTTTAATCTCTAAATATTTATCCATAAGTTCAACTCCTAATAATTATTATATCATGATATTATGATGTTTTTTAATTAACTTGGTAGTTCGCAATATTCGTATACTTGGTATGTAGTTTTCTACAAAACTTATTATACTTTTAAAAATGCTATAATAAGTATCGCACTGTGGATTTGTATCTGGAATATTACGGCTATTTTTATAGACTGGTTATAGTAAACTCAGACCACAGTTTTTTATTTAAATTATTAATTAGTTAGTTAACGCTTTGACGTTTGATTATGTGCGAAACTATAAGGTAAAAATACTCGTGGCAAACAACAGTGCAAAATTATTAAAAGGAGGAAAAAATGAAAGAAACAATTTATATTGGTATTGATATAGCAAAATATAAACATGATTTTTGTATTATATCTAGTACTGGTGAAGTTATTGTTCAAAATAATTCTTTTGAGAACAATAAAAAAGGATTTCAACTATTTTTCAGCTACTTGAAACCCTATGACAAGGCAGATGTTCAAATATTATTCGAATCAACTGCACATTATTCAATGAATTTGGAACTTGAATTAATTGATCAAGGCTATTCTTTTATGAAAATGAATGGTCTGATTATTAAACAATTTTTTAAAGCACAAACTTTAAGAAAAACTAAAACTGATAAAGCTGATGCTTTTGCATTAACTCAATATTTAATGGCTAATACTTATAAACCAAATTCAAATAGATTATATCACATTTATTCTTTAAAATCATTATGCAGGACTCGTGATAGATTAGTTAGAGAAAGATCTAAGTTTAAAATTTATATTACAAATGAACTAGATAAATCATTCCCTGAAATAAAGAAATTCTTTGATAATAAAATATCAATCACACTTTTATATATATTAGAAAAATATAAAAATAAAAACAAAATTGCATTGATGAAAGATTATGATTCAATAAGAAAGGTTTCGGCAGCTAATTTCTCATTTCCTAGATTTCTTTTGCTAAAACAATTAGCTAAAGAGTCTATTGGTCATCCAACTGAAACATCTGATTTTTTAATACAATCTTATATAAAAAGTATTTATTGTTTAAATGAGCAAATTGATAATATTGAAAAACAAATTATAGAATCAGTTAGAAAATTGGATACTCATCTGCTTTCAATTCCAGGCATAGCAGAGATATCAGCAGATTCTATTATTGCGGAATTCGGAGATATTAAAAACTTCGAATCTCCAGAAAAAATGTTAGCGTTTGCAGGGTTAGAACCAAGTATAAGACAATCTGGAACATTATCTACTGAAGGTCATATGGTAAAACATGGTTCAGGTTATTTAAGAAACACAATCATAAGAGTAGTCAATTCTTTAGTTATGCACGATCAAGTATTTAATGATTATTATAATAAAAAACGTGATGAAGGAAAACATCACTTAGTCGCACAATCTCATGTAGCTAAAAAGCTAATAAGAATCATTTATACTTTAGAAACTAAAGGTATAGATTACGATATTAATTTTGTTAAATAATTATTATTAAATATTTTAAAAAAAATTCACTATTGTGAATCTTTTTGCCATGCATAAATTTATTTATTTTTTTGTTAAAAATAGGCTTGACATAATATAGTTAGTTTACTATTTTCCGAACAAAATAAGACTAGATTTCTCTAGTCTTATTTATTTAATTACTTATTGTTTTTTGCTTTGATTGCAGCTTGTACTACCGTTTGACTTGCAACACAAAACTACATCATAATAGATATGGATATATAGTATTATTTTTATAGATAATTAGTAACTACTAATCCTATTCCAAATGAAAAACCATTTAAAATAAAACTAAATAATAATCTATTTAATTTGTTAAAGATTAGTTTATTTTTAAAGTATTTATATTCAACTATTACTACTAATAATTCACATATTATAATTAATATCCATATAACTGTATTTGATTTAATAATAGAACTCATTATAAGTAAAAAACAATTAAGCAATGGATTAGTAACAATATTAATAAAAACTATATTTAATATATCATTCATTATTCTTACATTTAATAATATAGATATACTTATTTCAATTATAATAGTAAATAATAAAGCTAAATATAGATTAATAACATTATGAATTATTATCATTTTTTACATTATTATCCTTATTTTTTCTCTTTTTTATATTAGTAATAATAATTATTATAATTACTATAGGTACAGCATATATGAATAGTGTTAGTAATAATTGCACAACATCAATCGTTGGAGACTGACCACCATACCAATCTAATATTTGTAATAATCTTCTTAAATCCATTTTATATTTTCTCCTTTCTACATACGATATTTAATATTAACATGCATACTATAGTAAATGATGATATTATTATACAATTAAGAATAAATGAATCTATTTTAAATATGAATAATGGAAATGATCCTATAAATAATCCTAATGTAGTAAACCCAAATGCCACACCAGGATATTTTTTTAAGACAGAAACAATTAATCCTAATGTAATCGCCATTGTCATGCTAAACAGCATTATTCCTATAAGAGAAATCATCATTATTCTATCGCCAAATAATAAAAATGGTAATGCTCCAATTGTACTGATAAATGCAGTTTTTCTAATGCCAATTTTATCTATTAGCAAACCTCCCATACCTTTACCTATTCCCATAAAACAATACAATAATATTGTTTGTAATACAGTTTTGTTCCATGAAGTGGGGATTCCATATCCTATAAATGCTCTAATAGCAACTACAAATACAGCAAGAATAATAATTAATTTATAATTTATATTAATATTGCAAAAATTATAATTAGATAAATTATTTTCATTAATTAAATCTTTTTTCTTATTACATAATAATATAGGAATTATCATTAATAAATTAATAAATAATATAATTAATACTGAAACATTATTCATAGCCAATAATTTACCAGTAATAAGTCCAAATGATCCTCCTGCTACAAAAATAGCACTAGGGGCCATTTTACCTTTTGAAGATTTTATGGTAGTTTCTGCACCTTCAATATGTATTAAACTATTGCCTAAAGCTAGAATAAAAACTACTAATAATGGTTTTATATCGAAATATAAAAGAACTAAAGCTATAGAGGATAGAATCATGCCTACTATGGCAAAATTAATTTTTAGACCTATATCTTTAAAATATCCAAATATACCTTGAGGTATAAAAGCAAAAAAATCATAAGTTAATGCCAAAAAAATAAATACAGGATTATTAGTATATGTAGTAACTATATAAAAGGATGTTACCTCTATAATAAAATGTATAATAAAATATAAATTACCAAAATAATTATTTTTCATATTATCACCAACTAGTATATTGCTATTATAGCATAAAAAACTTTTTATAATCAATTATACTTAATTAATTCTTACAAATTATGAAATGAATCTCATAGATAAAATATTAATTTTATTTTTAAAGAATAAACAAAAAGACTAGATTTCTCTAGTCCTTTATTTGGTTACTTTGACCCCTTACTTTTAATTGCAGCTTGTACAACAGCTAGCCTAGGGGGGTTATACCTAAACTTCTAGATAGAGTTTATAAAAAACTCAAAAGTAGATAAAACCCAATTAAATCAAGGCTAAATTAAATTTTATTTTCAATATAAACAAAATATGATGTTAAATATGAAATCATAAAAATATAATAGTATTAATCTTCATATTATGGAGACTACAGCTACAGGGGGGTTACAATTTAAATACAATAAGCATTACTACCATGCTTAAGCAAATCATATTTTATCTTTTGAATATTATATTCTTTCTCTAATAATATTTTTACTACATAAATATGTGATTATGAAATATATTCCATAAATCAAAATCAAAAATATAAAAGTCATATAAGATCCATTTAATATACTAGTAATTCCTAAAGATTTTAATATCCATTCACAAAACTTTAATCCAAATATTGTATGAATTACAGCGATAGATAAAGGCATCATAAAGAATATAAAAGTTTGCATAAATAGTGCTTTGTTAATCTCTTTTTCATCTGCACCTATTTGTCTTAATATTTTATATTTCTTCTTATCATCTATACAATCAGATAATTCTTTTAAAGCAAGTATAGCTGATGATGATATCAAAAAAATGATTCCTAAATATAAACCAATGAATGTAATTATAGTCGTTAATCCTGCAGCACTTATTTCAATTTCATATCTTGTATCTTTTATTAGAGTCTCTTCGGTATGAAATTTTTTTACTTTTTCTTCTAATTTATCAATTATTTTTTTATCTTTTGAATTATAGTTCCCCGAAAGAATTTCATATTTTAAATGATCTTTTTCAATAATTTGGTCACTTACTACAAAAAATCCCAAATTGGCTGGATTACCTGAAATATTAACAAAACCATTTATTAATTTTTTATATGGTTTTAATTCGTGATTAAATATTATCATCGTACTATTACTTTTAAGTACTGATTCATAAATATCAGTATTATAATTAGAAACAATTGCGTATTCATCATCTTGAATAGTTACTGTATCAATCTTTAATAGTCTGGCTAGTTTATTGTAATCAGCCTCACTCATAATATATACAGGGGAATCAAACTGAATGTATGAATATTCTTGTTTAATCTGTTCATATACTTTACCCAATGATTTAGCATAATCAAAATTCTCATCATAATATTCAGAAACTATTAAATTATCTTTTGTATTTTCTTTTACAAATGTATCTTCTAAGAATTCAGTAACTCTTACATTTTGATTGATACTAACAATCTGATAATCTACCGGAGCATAAGTATTAATTGAATTATTAAAATAATCCTTAATGGTAAATGCACTTGTTAATAAACATAGTGTGACAAATAACATTAAACAAATGATAGAAATAGATATTACCATTGTATTAATCTTACTGTTGATTTGTTTAAATACAAATGTATTTAATTTTTTTGAATATAAATTATGACATTTAGAAATTATCTTTAAACTCATACCCGCTACTGAATAAAAGAATAATATTGTTCCAATTGTCCCCAATAAAATAGGTACTAAAAGAATACTCACATCATATTTTAGTAAATCATTCACACCAGCGGTAACCATGTAGTAAGCTGCTCCTAACATTAAAACTGAAATAAAAAATAGAATAACACTTATCATAGAACTCTTTATTCGAATCTTTTCTTGTTTCTTGCTAGCTTGTAATAAGTCTATCAATTTGTTTTTATTTATTATGATAGTATTAAATATCATAACAATAAAATAAATAATACCAAAATATAATATTGTCTTAAATAATGCAGTTTTGGAAAAATTGAAAGTGAATTTTGACATATTAGCTTCAAATAAATTAGCAACAAAAATACTGGTTATTTGTGATAATACGATTCCTAATAATAAACCGAAAGCAAGTGATATTAGACCAATAATAAATGTTTCAATCAAAAGCAGTAAAGATATTTTCCTCTTGGACATTCCTAGAGTCATATAGACACCAAATTCTTTATTTCTTTTCTTAATTAAAAATCTAGAGGCATATATAATTAAAAATCCTAATATGAATGATACAAATACTGATATATAAGATAATATTTGTTCTAGTAAATCAATCATTTCACTTTGTCTTGAAGTAACTTCTAAGATAGCAGTTTGTGAATCCATTGAATTAAATAAATAGAATATACAAACTCCTAGAATTAAAGTTACAAAGTATATTGCATAGTCTTTAAAACTCTTCTTTATATTTTTAAGAGATAAATTATAAAGCATCGTTCATTTCACCCCCAAGTAGAGTGACAACATCAATGATTTGATTAAAGAAATCTTTACGAGACAGTTCGCCTTTATTTAATTCATTAAAAATATTACCATCTTTTATAAATATTACACGAGTAGCATAACTTGCAGTAAATGCATCATGAGTAACCATGAGTATTGTTGAATTTAGATCTTTATTTAAGTATTCAAAACTATTAAGTAATTGTTTGGAAGATTTAGAATCTAATGCTCCAGTAGGTTCATCCGCAAGAACTAAACTAGGATTCGTAATAATAGCTCTTGCTGAAGCAATTCTTTGTTTTTCTCCTCCACTCATTTGATAAGGATACTTGTTTAGTATCTTTGTAATACCTAATTTAGAAGCTATGTCTTCTATCCTTTCCTTTTGTTCATGATAAGGAACATTTTGGATTGCTAAAGATAATGATATATTTTCATATCCGGTTAAAGTATCTAATAAATTAAAATCTTGAAAGATAAATCCTAACTTATCTCTTCTAAATTTATTTAATTTATTTCCTTTTAATTTAGTTATATTTTCTCCATCAACAAATATTTCACCTGCAGTTACTTTATCAATGGTAGATATACAATTCAGTAATGTGGTTTTTCCCGATCCACTTGCTCCCATAATAGCAACGAATTCACCCTTCTCTACTTCAAATGAAATATCGTTAATTGCTTTTGTTAAGTTAGTTTTAGTACCATAGTACTTTTCTACATTTTTAACTTTTAATAGTTTTTCCATATTCTTTCTCCTTTTCTAATACCATTTTATTAAAAGAAGATTCTTTTGTCTTTTTTCTAATATTACATTATCTTACAATTTTGTAATACTCATTTTTACCAAATTCTAATATTAGTTTAGTATATTCTTTTTCTTTACTTTCTATTAAAATATTATGTCCAAGTTTATCACATAACTTTTTAACAATATATAACCCCATACCAGTAGACTTAACTTTTTCTCTTCCATTTGTCCCAGTAAAAGACTTATCAAATACTCTTTTTATATCTTTAGAAGGAATTCCTATACCATTATCATAGATTTCTAAAACTGTCTTTTCATCATACTCAGTAATACAAATCTTAATATAAGAATCTTTATCTTTTTTATATTTAATACTATTATTTATAATTTGATTAATAATAAATTCTAACCATTTTTTATCAGTACATATTTTTATATTTTTTAGATCAGTAATAAAATCTATGTTATTTTCAAGTAAATCATCTTTATTCTTTAAGCCAACATTTCTTATTACCTCTTTTAAAGATACTTCTGTGATGGAGAAATCTTTTTCTGTATTTTCGCTTCTCACATAATATAAAACTTCATCTATTTGATTATCTAGTCTTCTAATTAAACTAAGGATTGATTTATCATACTTTTCTTTATTGTTATGGCATTTTAATACCATACTAGATATAGGAATCTTTACTTCATGAATCCATAATTCAACAAATTCTTTAAAATCATTAATATTTCTTTGATATTCATTTATATTTTCAATCATAGATTTATTAATTTCATATAAGGAATTAACTAATATTTTCTCTTCATATGTCTCGGGTTCAGGTATTGTCTCGAGTATTAGATACTTCTTAGATAATTTGTCTAAATTAAAAAGATAATTCTTATAAAAAATATTCTTTTTTATAAAACTAATGATAATGATTGATAATCCACAAACAATTAATAATAAAAAACATATGATAGATACAAATACAGGCATTTTAAAAGCATTGAGAATAAGAACAATTAATATAATTGTACTTAAATATATGATAATACCAATTAAATTGTCTTTTAAATACTCTCTATATTTCATACTATTCTATATCCTATTCCTTTTCTTGTTTCTATAATATCTTCATAACCTAAATCAGATAATTTAGATCTTAATCTACTAATATTAACTGTTAAAGCATTTTCATTAATGTATTCATCATTATTCCATAGATCTGTCATAAGTTCATCCTTAGTAACAATTCTATCTTTATTGCTTAATAATAAATTAAAAATTATAATTTCATTTTTTGTTAATATTATTTCTTTATCATTTCTTTTTACTATACCTTTTCCTATATCAAAAACAATATCCTTATAGGTAATCATACTTTTATTATTTTCACATCTTTTTAGTAGTGCATTAATTTTTAGTAAAAGAATTGTTGGATTATAAGGTTTTGTAATATAGTCATCAGCTCCATAAGAGTAAGATATTACTTCATCTGCTTCGCTTTCTTTACTAGTAACCATTATTACAGGAATATTAGATTCTTTTCTTATTTCTTTTAATAATAATTCACCATTTAAATAAGGAATGTTTATATCAAGTAATATTAAATCTGGATTAGCAGCTAATATTTCTTTTTTAGAATTTTCAAAATCTTTTAATATAATTCCTTCATAATCAGAATTATTCAAGAGAAACAATAATTCTTCTGCAATTGTCTTATCATCTTCTACTATCATTATTTTTTTCATAGAAAATCACCTAAATACATTATATCATTTATATAATTATTCTAACATTACAGTTTTGTAACATAAAAAAGACTAGATTACTCTAGTCCTTTATTTGGTTAATTTGACCCCTTATTTTTAATTGCGGCCTGCAGGGCTGCTCCATTAGGAATGGTGAAAACTATTCTGTTTTAGTACTTTTTTGTGTTTTAAGCATTCCTTCTATTACAGCAGTATATATTTGAATATATTTGGTACTAATAAAACTAAGGTAATCTAACAATCATCTTGTTCGTCTATTATTAGAAAATTGTTCATAGTTTTTATACTTAGAATTAAATACTATTTGTTTATTCTTTTTATCTACATAACCGACTATGTTTTCTGGCAAAACAACATAATTTGGTTTTCCATTTAATCCTTGTAGACCAGAAGGCGAAAAATGTATACTAGAAGCATCTTGTAATTGTGTTACAATATTTAATTCTTCTCCATTACTATTTTTAGGAATTTCTATAATAACAATTGCGTCTCGTCCAATTTCTCCTCCAAATCCTCTTTCATACAATATTACTTCGTCTTTTGTAAATTCTCTATATGATGTAGATTGTAAATTATCTTGCATCATTCCTAACCCTTCATCGATAATACTCTGTGCATCTTCCAAACATTGTGTACCATGATAATAATAAGAGCACTTAGTTATGTCATGTTGCATAATTAAATCAAACATTTCTGAAAACTCTTCATTACTATAGAAGTCTTCTAATTTCTTTTGTCTTGATAATTCATATAGTTTATTAATTATATTAAATCCTATTTTTCTATATTTAATGAATGGTTCAATTATGTTAATAAACTTAATATATTCTATTAATGTTTCCATATTCAATTCAACTGTATTGGGAGAAATATCTGATGTTGAACTATTTATATCATTCATCCATTCATCATCAGAAACCCATTCTCCAAATTTATCAAATTCTATTACCATTTCATCTTCTTCTAATTTTTCACTATTATCTTCTACCCAATCATCATTCTCATCATCTGATACAAATATTTTTGCAAATTGTTCTTGTTCTTCGCTTTTATCTAGTTCATAGTATAATTTTACTGATAAATCAATAAGTTTTTCAAAATGGTTGGCAAAAAAAGTCCTAAAGCCATCATTTACCCAATTAAATGATTGGGCAAGCCATTGTAAATCTTTCCAAGATAAATTTTTCGTTAATAAATTAAAGTAATTACTTAATTTTTCTGAATTTTTATATAATAATGGATTAAAGTTAGTAAGTAATGTTTCATCTGTTTCTGATGGAACATCAATAATTTTATTTAATAAATTGTCAATATCATAACTTTCATTACCTACTATGTCATATTCTCTTTTTTTAGATAATTCAATAATCATTCTTTTTATAAAGTTAAGTGTAACATTCATATTTTTTCTTGCTTCTTTATTATCGTCATTAGTATATATATTAAGCAAATAATTTTCAAAGCAAGAAGGATCAAAATATCCTTTTTCTAATATTTCAAATACTTTCTTTTCTTCATCAGTAAAGTTCATATAATCACTTCCTATATTCATTATATCATAAAAAAGACTAGTTTTACCTAGCCTTTATTAATTTAATTATTTATTGTTTTTTGCTTTGATTGCAGCTTGTACCACTATGATATTTCGAGGGCAGTTTTATCAAATATGTAAAAAGATAAAACTTATATAAATATTGCAATTTTTATAGATTCTTTAATCGTTACCCTTATTTATTCATATTTAATATATAATTAATATTTTTATATATGATTTTTGTATATAGCAAATATTTAGCTATATATTGAATCAATCATTTCTATTCTATTATTTCATATCCCATTTTTTCATATGTCTTTTTTCTTCTTAAAAACATGTTTCTGGTTTTGGGAAAGTTATTATCTACGTAATCATATATTAGGATTTCTTTTTTATTAACATTTTTTCTATGCAATCTACCCGCATATTGTGTTACTCTTGTTTCACCTGATATTGGCATTGTAAGGAATAAAACATCTAATTTTGAATCATCAAAACCTTCTCCAATATATGAACCAGTAGATACGATTATTTTATTATCATTATTATCATCAATTGATGCATTTCTTTTATCATATTCCTTTAATAATTTTTTACCAATACCACCATAGTATTTAAATAAATTATTAGTATATTTTGAAAGTTTTTCAAACAAATAATCTAAATGTTCAAGTCGTTCAGTCAATATTAATATATTTTTCCCTTTTTCAAATTCATTTTTAACATCTCTAATTATAATATCACTACGAATTACGTCCTTAGCAATTAAATCATTGATTTCGTTTAATTCATAGTTATCTATATTAGGGTCAGTAAAATTAAGATGACTATTTTTAACTATTACTCTCATAGGAATATTTAAATTTTTATTAAATTTTAATGAATCAACTTCATATCTTATATCACCACATTGCATTTTAATAATTGGCGTATGGCCATCTTCTCTAGTTGGTGTAGCAGAAATACCATATATGTATTTAGCACTACCGTTATTAATTGTTTGCTCAAATGTATATGCTGAAGTATGATGACATTCATCTATTATTATCATTCCATAATTCTTTGCAATATCTAGCACTTCCCCATTATTCCATAATGATTTTATACTAGCTACATCAATATTGTTTGTTATTTTTTTCTTTTTACTGCTTATTTCTCCCACTTCATCAATCTTTAAAAATTCTTTTATTCTTTCTTTCCACTGGTTTAATAGTTGAATCTTATTAACCAAGATTAATGTATTAACATTTCTTTTTTCAATCATTTTGCATCCTATAACTGTCTTACCAAATCCTGTTGGAGCACATAATATACCATTTTCATATTTTAACAATTCATCTAATGCTTCTCGTTGTCCCTCCCTAAGATTTCCATTAAATTGTATATCTAATTTATGGCCTTTATATCTTTTGTCTTTTTTACAAATTTTAACATTGTGAATTTTGCATAATTCTTCTAAATACTCGAATGTTCCCCTAGGAAGTTTTAAATACTTTTCATCTTCTTTACTACAATCTATTATCATGGGTATATTGTATACAGACATTCTCATAGCTTGTTTTTTATAAAATTCAGGATTAGCAAATGTTGCCAACCTTCTAAATACATTTTTAACTTCCGCACTTAAATTTGCTTTATCAATACATATCATATTATCAAGTATGACATCTATTTTTGAAGGAAATTTGGCTTTAATTTTATTTTTATTTCTAATTTCATTTTTTAATTTCAAATTTTGCTGACTTATATCAATTGTCTCATTTGATAAAACTTTAATTTTTTCAAATACATCCAATTCAGACATTTTGTTAATGCTTTTTAAATAATCAAATTGATTATATTGTATAGGAATAAAATTTCTATCAATAAATATAGAATTGCCATATTTTGCTGGTTCTGTTTGAAATGGCAGAACTATTAAATTTCCATAACCGCCTTTAGGCATAAAGTCCTGATTTGGAAACATTCTATCAAACGATTCAATCTTTAAACTATCTCTTATATCCATTGTTTTAGATAATAGTAAACTTCCTAACTTTCTGGCAGTTACTGCCTTAATTTTATCTTTAAAAAATATCCAAACATGCATACCATGACCAGAACGGCTTCTTTCAATTCCTATAGGTATTTCATATTTATCACATATACTTGCAAAAGCTAATACATCATCTTTAACATGATTTTCATTCTTTTTATCATCAAAATCAAATGCAAGAAAATAGCATGTCTCGTCATCTAATAATGGATAAATTCCAATTGTTGCTCCATTATATAAATGATTCTTTATTACCTCTCTGGAAATTGGTTTATTCTCTCTATATTGGCATGAATTGCACGGTTTCTTCATTGTCTTATTACATATGCCTTGTTTCCATTCGTTTATACATGCCGGAATATAATATTTTTTTGATGAATCATATTTATCAATAGACAAATAAGGATAAACATCATCTCTTCCTTTAAAATAATCCATAAATATATCTATTTTTTCATCTAATGACAAAGTAGTTAAATTATTATTAGTTTTTAATAATTGACTTTTAAGTTCATCTATTTCTTTTCTATATCTTATGTTAATTTCTTTTAATTCATTTTCTTTTTTTATAATTAATTTATTTATTTCCTCTTTATTCATATTTCCCCCGTTCGTAACAATTAAGTAATAATCATTTGATTATTTATATAGTTATCATCTCATTTGCTAATTCTTCTAAAAATTGTAAAACTGAAGCAATGGCTTTTTCAATTGGTATATCTAGCCAATTAACTATCGGATCATTAAGATGATTTATATATCTAGGTGATTTTAAAGTGGTGTCAAGCCTTTGAACTATGTCAGTAATAGATTTTTCCCTCATACTTTCATCATTTAGTATTAATGTTGTAATACTATTAATTAGTTTTTTCTTATCTAATCCTGATTTATTAATTAGATAATAGAAATCAAAAATATCTTTATATCTCGTAGATCTAAATCCTAGTTTTAAAAGTGATTTTAGTTTTTCAGTAAAAATCTGTTCTTTTGAGTTTATTAATAAATTTACTTTTTTATTAATTAAACTTAAATCAAAACAATATTCATCTTGTTCAAGTTCAAATAACTTGTGAACACCTATATCTAGTTTAGTATTTATTGCATTATTGTATTTATCAATTATTTTAATATATACTCTTTTGCCATCATAATCTTGATGATGAAGTGGTTTTATATTTCCAACAATTTCAATTTTAATATTCTTTTCATAATTTAATTCAGTTATAAATTTAATAATTGACTCATCATCAAGAGAATATTTTATAAAATCAATATCTAAATCACGAGTTGCTCTACGAATATTATTTGAAATATTATGCATAACAACTCCACCTTTAACAGTAATATGTCTATTATATTTACTTTCACCTATTAGAGACAAAACAATATCTTGACTTACTTTTGATTCAGCATCTGCATAAGAGTATCCATTATTTTGATAAGAGATAATTGCATCCTTTATATTCATCAAAATACCTCTCTCATTAAAACATCAGATAAATTCACATCATTCTTATATAACGATAGATATTCATCTATTTTATACATATCTAAGTCATCAGAAATTTTTCTATAATTAGAAATTATTTCTTTATAATAATCAAATGGTATTTGCTTTCTTTTGCGTATTAGTTCAACTAACAGTCTTTCCTTATCATACATATTTACTTTTTCACCATTAATATCAAACTCTATTTTACCTTGATTTAAAATATCATTTGGAACATAAATTTGATATATCATATCGTTGCTAATTTTCCTATAATTACTTGGTGTAGCAAAGAATATTTTTTGTGGAATTACATCTGTTAAATCATAATAATAAAAAGCTGTATCCATCGTAGCAATAGCGCTAGGATATTTTTTTGAATAAATTATTAATGGATTAATAATTTCTTTATCAGAATATATACCTTTGTCAAGCTTAAATAAATTGCCATCTTCTATAGCTTTGCTAATTTGATAATCTGATTTATATATTTTTTTAATTTCACTATGATTATATAGCATAATATTCACCTCATTTACATTTTAAACTTGTGTCGGGTAAAAGTCAAGTGTTTTACCCGACATTACTCAAATTACAATACATTGTAAAAGGAGATTCTGTTAAAGTTCATAGATTTTCAATAGTTATTTCAAATATTATTTATACATTTTTCTTTTTGTATTCTTTAATTGCTTCGATAATATATGCCTCAATATATCTCTTATCTCTTTTAACTAAATCAAATGGCAATACTTCTTCTATTTTTTGTTTATTGAAAGTTATTCTTTCATTTTGATTACCTTTCTTTTCTCTTAACAAATCTTCTAATTTTTCATAAGTTAGTTTTTTCTTTTCAGATAACTTTCTTATTTTAATTGCTTGTCCATGACTTGGTACAACTAGTTCATATTCTATATAGTATGCTACTAATTTTTGTTCAGGTTCTGTTAAATATGAAAACTCTACACCTTGTGATACACCCATAACTATATTTTCTGAATGTTTATCATATATTATTTTATTATCTATATAATTTAATAATTCTGGAATTAAATAAGTTAACCTAATATATCTTCTTACTTTCTCTCTTGATTCGTTCATTTGTTTACCGACTATCCCGGATGAAGGTAACTTTGACATAAATTGTGTAGAAGTTGCTTTTTTTTACCTTGATGCTTAATTGCTTCTAATTTCATTTTATAAGCAAAAGCTTTTTCACTTGGTAATATATTATTTCTATAAAGATTAGAATCTACCATTAATATTATTGCTTCATCATTATCTAAATCTCTAATTTCTACTTCACATTCTAGCACTCCTAATACTTCTAAAGCTTGTTTTCTTCTATGTCCTGATATCAATTCATATCTACCATCTTCTTTTTTCCTAACAATTAATGGAGTTAATAATCCATTTTCCTTAATACTATCGACTAATTCATAAGAATTATTATTTTTGATTACTTTAAATGGATGATTATTAAAATCATCTATTTCACTTAATTTAACTTTCTTTAATTCACTCATCTTATCACTCTCCATATTCATAAGTTAATTTCCATTCAATATAATCTTCTAATTTTATTTTTCCTGCTTGATACTTTAATCTCATTTGATTCCAAGCCTCTAAGAATTTATTAAATTTATCACTTTTTGCATCAATATCAATTCTTAATTTTGGATATTTTATTTCTATCCATAATAGTAAATACGCTAAGTCACTTTCAGATTTAAAATTATATTCTTTAATCATATTAATATTGGTAAGTAATATCTTAGCTAATTCTTTTAATCTTTCGTCTTTTGGTACTCTTTCTCCACTTTCATATCTTGTTATTGTTCTTCTTTTAGACTCACCTATTAAACCCAAACTATCAGATACATCATCTTGGGATAAATTTCTAAATTGTCTAATATAAGCAATTCTTGACCCTTGAGACAAACCATCTAATATTGGCATAGAATGAATAATATTATTTTTAAATACTAATCGCACAATTTTCACCTCCTTTCATCTATCGCACAAATATCAAAAAAAGACCAATATATGCGATATTAGTCTCTATGATACTATAAGAAGATATAAAAACATTCAGTATTATGCGATTAAATAGTCCTTTTTAACAAATACTTATCGCAATACAAATTAAAAAGAACTCCTAATTTAATAGGAATTCCTTTATTTTATAAGGCTTAATTATTACCTTTTTGAGATTTTATCTGAGCTTGTGAATACCACTAACTCGAAGCCCTTAATGTTCCGACTTTCCGTAGGATTTTTGACTAAAATGGCTAAATATTTATTAATCGGAATATCTTAATCTTACGATTATTTTAATTATCAAAGCCTTTTTTATCAATAAATAATAGATATATTAAACTTATAATTACTCCTAAAATTCCATAAACTGCATCTATTAAATCTATTGTGTTTATAAATGGAAGTATTGTTTCATAAATAAGATTCGTACTTATTAGTATTAATCCAATTATTATAATAGTTGAGTATTTCTTTCTATAACATAATAATAAATATCCGATTAAAGTACACAACATTAAACTTATAGTAAAATTAGTTATATGTGAATTAATTTCCTTTGTTATTACAAAAACATTTTCATTAAATATATTAATCCACCTTATAATTCCCAATATAAAACACAATGTAAATACCATTACTAAAGTTATAGTTGTAATATTTTTACTCTTTCTAATATCCATAAAATCCTCATTTCAAACCTTTACAAGTATCTAATACTATATCTCTTATCGTTTCTTGATTATCTACATCATCTACAAGATACATTGGCTTAGCATTTTCATAAGGAATAGATTCTTGCATATTATATTTTTTATTATTATCTACTATTTTAACAAGTAATCTATCATCATAAATACCACCAAATAATATTCCATTATAGTAAAGTAAATATTCACCCATCATAGATTTACAAGTTATATTATCTAATAAGTTTAGTTGTTCTAAAATATAATCTCTATAATCTTTTGTAGTAGCCACTCTATCAACTCCTATTTTTTCTTGATTGGATGTCTTATTACAGTCTTTAATTTACTAACATCACATTTTCTAGGATCACTTAAATATATTTCATGATGATATCTTTTATCAATTATATCTAATTCATATCCATTTTCTTCCATATAATTATGCATTAGTTCTACTGTAGCAGGTTCATCATCATAAGAACCATTATGCATACATTGAACACATAATCCTTCATCATAAGTTAAAAATTCAACTCTAGAAAAATCCGTTTTTTTCTTTTTAGTTGCTTCTTCAATAGCCCAATCAAAGTCTGCTTTAGTTACAAAATCCGGAAGTCTAATAATTGAAATAAAATGCATAGCACTTTTATTGTTATAATCAATACTACCTTTTAATCCATCTTGCCACCAAAATCCTTCAAGTGGTGGAACTACATACTCAAAGAAACCATCTATTTTATGTGTTCCTTTATAACTCATTTTAATTGTATAAGCAACACCATATAATAAACCTATTGTATTTTGATAATCTCCATTTTCTTCATTAGGATTTCCTGTTCCTCTTACTGCAATATAATTCATTTTAGGGATTTCTATTATGCTTGGTTTATTTTTAGGCAAATAAAATTCTTTATATTCTTTTTTATAATCAAAAGCCATAGTTTCACTCTCTTTCTATTTAATAGGTATTTGTATTTCAGTTAACCATTCTTCTACATTATCCTTATTCCAAATTCCATCAATATAACATTCTCTTGGATAATCTTTAATTTCTAATTTATTATCTTCTATATATTTCATAATCTTTGCATATGATTTTCCTAATGTATCGTATGATCCTTTATGATAGATACATATACATTTTGTTTCTGGAATATCCATAAATTTAATATTCGCATTTTCTTTAAATGGCTTATCATCTTTGATAACTGCTTGAGCATATCTCATTTTAATATTTTTTTCTTTATACTCACCATCTAAATAATTAACATAACAATAATCTGGTTCAATACATCTAATATTTGGATTTAATTCCATACACTCTTGTCCTGAGCCCATAATAAACTCTGATGCCTCACTATAATCTTTTAAAAATCCTTCTTTGTAATAAACATAATAAGCTGGTACTATTTTTTCAAATATTTCTTCTTTCATATCTTTCTCCTCCAATAAATAATTTAGTCTTGAAAGCTGATTACTATATTCAAAAATAGTTTTTTCTAATTCTTTTTTCTTTGACTTAAGAATTTTTTCTAGTGATTCATTATCTATTATTATTTTCTTTATTTCATCTATTGATAATCCAATTTGTTTTAAAGAAATAATCCTTGCTACATCTAATAATTGATTACTCTCATAATATCTATATCCATTAAAAACATCAACATGTTTTGGAATCAATAATCCTTCTTTTTCATAATATCTCAATGCCTTAATAGTTACTTTAGATAATTTAGAAAAATCTCCTATTCTTAACATAATATCGCCTCCTAAATTATTTATACAGTATCCCCTAAGAGGAGAGTCAATATATATTTATTATATCATCAAATAGTAATTATTAAGCTTTAAAAAAGTTCGTAATATTACTAAAAAAAGATGAGATTACTTCTCACCTTAATGTACGGGAATATCTTAATTTTCCGATCACTTTTTTATTTAAAAGTTGCTCCTTTTTCTTTTAACAATCTATAATACTTTTCTTTCTTTTTATCAAACATTGTTCCAATAGCATTTGTATTTAGTATTACTTTAAATCCATTATCAATTGCTCCTAAAGCAGTTAACGATATACAACCTCCACCATCAACTCCAACGATTTCAATTGTATCAACACTATTTTCTTTTAAATAATCTAACAATTTTGAATTAGTAAAGGCATCGCCTTTATATTTATCAAAAACTACATTTCCTTTTTTTATTACTTCATCAGATAATTCCGCTTCAACAGTTCCGTCAAACACATGAACTGGTGCTAGTTTATTTATAAAATTATTTTTCATTAAATTTCTAATATAAATTACTGTTTCGTATTCTTCGATTGATTTATTTATTCTATTAATTAAATCTTCATCATATTTAAAAAACTTATCATTAGTTTTTCCAATAGTAGCTTTTTGAACATCTATAACAAATAATGCTTTCATCTATATCTTTAATCCTTTACAAGTATCTATTACAATATCTTTTAATTTTTCTTTATCATCTATATCTTCTACAAGATACATAGTTTTTTTGAACCTTAATAAGGTATTTTTTCTTTCATGTTATATTTTTTATTACTTTCAACTCCAATCTTTCAATAAATATTATATCATACATTTTAATATTTAATTGCATCGGAAGATTACTAAAAAAGATGAGATAATTTCTCACCTTAACGTACGGGAATATCTTAATAGTGCGATTTATTTTAACACTTTTTTGTGCCAACCTTTTTTGCCACATTTAGGACACTTCATTTTTCTTGTTCTATTAACATGCATAGCAAATAATACACTTTTATATGTTGGAATATATTTATGATTACAGTTAGAGCATTCATAATATCCAGCAATTTGTTCAATTCTTATTGCATAAGAAATACCAATTGCAAATGGAATTATACCAATTATAATTAAAACTACTCTTAACCAATCTTTCATATCAGCAAAAGAAGCAATAAAAATACATGCAAACATTATTATTGAAACAATTATTCCAATAAATATTTCTAGTGTTAATAATTCCTTATCTCTTTGTTCTTTAAGTTTTGTCATCTCTAATAAATTCTCTTCTAGTTTTTTTTCATTATCTTTCATATCTACTATCTCACCACTAAATAGATCGTTAATAGAAATCTTTAATATTTTACAAAGTTCAGGCATTGTTCCAGCATCTGGTAAACAATTTCCATTTTCCCATTTAGATATAGCTCTATCTGTTATATTTAATTTTTCTGCTAAATCACTTTGAGTAAGATTTTGTTCTTTTCTTTTTTCCTGAATAAATTTTCCTATTTTTTCTTGATCCATAATAGTTTTCTCCTTTCATGACTTAAATATACTCTAAATCACAAAACATTAACACGAACTAGAAGTTGAGTTTTGTCTATACATATATTTTATCACAAAATAATAGATTTATTTAAATCAGTAATATATCGCAATATTACTATTTTCCGAACTATTTATTTTTTTCTACTATAAAACAATCCTTTTGTGACTTTCCTATTATTTCCAATTTAATTGGTTCATCCATAAAGTTTAATTTCCATTCAAAATGATCTTTATGAACGACTATTTTTTCTACTATCTCATCAATGATTCTTTCATCTATTCCATTATAATTTATATCTAATAATTTCTTAACACTATTTCTAGCATTCTCCCTTCTAATTTCTATTGGTTCTAATCTTTCGAGTTTCTTTTCAAGTTCTTCTATATCTAAGTTGTATCTTTCTATTCTTGCATCAGCAGATTTTTGATATCTTTCAAAGGATTCTAAATCAACAACATTATCTAGATACATATCAAGTAATCTATCTGATTTAGCATTTTCATCAGCCACTATTTCTTTTAATCGTTTTATTTCTTTTTTTATGTTCTTATCTTCATATTCATCTATCTTAGATCCTTCTAATAGAATTTTAGTTAGTTCTTGTTTATTATCTTCGTTTTGAATTAATCCTTTAAATATCATTTCAGCCATATAAACTAGTTTCCATTCTAGGATATCTTTCACTTCACATGGTACATAATCATAACTATATACTCTATTTTTAGGATGCATTTTTCTGTTATAACATGTGTAAGCATATGTGGTACTATCTTGATTCTTATGATAAACTCTTCGATTAAATGCTGAGCCACATTCACATACCAATTTCTTACTCCATATATTCTTAGCTACACCTTGTGCTTTTCTTAATCCTGCTTTTACTAATTTAGAATGACTATCTAATATTTCTTGTGCTTTTTCAAAAGTTTCTTTAGATATTATTGGTTGATGTTTACCTTCTACTATTACTTTTTCAACCTGACCAGTATTTTTAGCTCTTTTTTGTTCTAAGTAATCTGGAACATATTGTTTTCTATATACTATAGTTCCACAATAGAATGGATTTCTTAATACTCTAGTTATGTAAGAAGCACTCCATCTTCTTATCCCAGTAGAAGTCTTATATCCTTTTTTCTCTAATTCTTTTGCAATGGTTGTTGTTCCTTTACCATTTATATATTCTTTAAATATATATCTAACAATTTCTGCTTGTTCATCATCAATAACCATATTATTTTTATCAACTTTATAATATCCTAAGATATTTCCAGTTCCATAGAACACTCCATTCTCAAAAGATATTTGCATTCCTGCTTTAACTCTTTGTGAAGTTTTTTTGCTTTCATTTTGAGCTAATGTAGCCATTAAAGATAATTTTAATTCACCATCATCATCTTTAAATGTCCATATATTATCTTCAGTAAAATATACTTCAACTCCCATCTTTTTTAGTTTTCTAGTTTCTTGTAGTGTATCTACCGTATTTCTAGCAAATCTTGATACCTCACGAGTAACTATTAGATCAAATTTACCTCTTTTAGCATCTTCAATCATTCTCATAAAACTTTTTCTTTTCTTAGTAGAAGTTCCTGTTATTCCTTCGTCTATATATTTCTCAACTAATAACCAATCAGGATGTCTTTTTAAAACTTCATCATAATATTGTACCTGATTTTCTAATGCTGATAACTGAGCTTCATGTTCTGTAGAAACTCTAGCATATATAGCAACCTTTCTCATTTTCCTCACCTCTACTAAAAAACTATCATTTTTATTTAAAAATGTTTAATGTGCAATTTAGTGAAATCAATGTGTAAATTTTTATAACACAAAAAGAAGTATTCCTACTTCTTTTCTGCGACATATTCCCAGTGATAACCTCCACATGTTTTTATATCTTTTCTGCAAGCTTGTGTTATACTACATGGCTTTTTTTCTATAAATTTAGCTGCATCATTAACTGATTCAAATATTCTGTCTAACTCAACACATAATACCTTTTTATATAGTTTTGTATGTTTACAATTGGGGCATCCACATTTATCTACACTTGTTCTAGATGATACAACTGATGAATAAGATAGATTACATTTTGGACATATCCACCAAGCTTTTTTACCTGTATGAGCTGGTATTTTGTCTGGAGTAAGTGGATAGTTCTTTTCGTAATCCCACTCTTTTGCGATTTCCGGATATAAATATTCTAATGAATTATATCCAACAGTTGATAAAATAGTTTTACAAATATCTGCGTTATCTCTTACACAATCAATATCATTATTTAGATTACAACTGAAGTCTTTATTAAGTATATCTATTATTTCTTTAATTGGCTTAGTCATATGTGTGCCGTTATTTGTTGTTTTTGGTGTTATTATACAATATTTAATATTATCTATTTTGGGACAATTTGGTTCTCTAACTCTAATTATTGTTATTCCATGTTCATTACATATATTATTTTTATTAATATCTTTTTTAACATCTTTGTGCCATCTATAACCATCATATTCTATTCCTACTTTTAATGAAGGAATATATATATCAATTTCTTTACCTTTTAAAAAGTCCGGTCTGTATTGTTCTTGGATATCATCAAAACATTTTGAAAGATAGTAATATATCATTTTTTCTGGAATTGAAACTCTTGTCATACATATACCACAACTTAAACTTTTGAATGCTTTTAAATTACTTTCAAGTATTTCTTTAGTTCTTCCACATACACATTTACATAGCCATGTTGGTTCATGTGCTCCACTCTTAGGTTTAATGTAATCATTTGATTTAGCAACTACAGTTAGATATCCAAAGGTATCACCTATTTTTATTTCTTTTGCGTGTTTACACCCATCTCTACCTAATCGCTCATTTTTCTTTAGCCAATCAGCATAAATATAAACTGTGTTCCCACATTTTGTGCATTCACATATCCATTTACTGGATCCAATATATTCTTTAACTAATAGTGTTCCGAATATTTTCCCTGATAAGTCTTCAAATTTTCCCATTTTAACACCTACTTTGATATGTGGATTCCCCTTAGTTAGTTATTATATCATACAAAAAGCGCTATTTTAATATAGCGTTATTGTTTGTTTATTTCTTCTATTATCTTTTCTCCATGAGTTTTAATTTTGATTGGAGTCAATGTATTAGCATTTTTTAATTCTTCAATTGTTTTAGGTCTTAATTCAACCAACTTATCTAATTCATCATTAGTGAAGACATAATATGCTGGTATATTCATTTCATTAGATCTAGTTTTTCTTAATTCAATTAATCTATCTTTTAAATCATCATTTACTTGTGCATTTATATTACTACAATATTTTTCTTTATAATATTCATAATAATTAATTTCTTCTTTTGATGATAAATCTATATATGATTGAGCCATTTCCTCCATACCTTTTTTAGATTCAAGATATTCGTCATTACCTCTGTGATCCAAATCATATTCTATTTGTCTAACTAAAGCATCTGCTCTTAATATTTTATATTTCATTTCTTTTGGAGCTCTATTTGTATTTAGTATAGTATCTTGATTAGCCGCTACAACCAACACTCTTCTATAGTAATCAAAATTCTTTGAAGCAAAAAATTTCTTTATTGCCGAAGAATTACTTTCCCAAATCTTTCTTATTACTTCTCTTTGAGCTTCAACTTGTCTCAAAGGAGAATACATACCTTTTTTGATTTTTTTACCATTAATAGTAAATTCTCTAATAAAATCTCCTTTATCGGTCACGGTGATATTTCCAACTAGGTTTTTACATTCTACATAATAAGTATAAACTGGAGTAATAATAACATAGTCAATTTGAGCAGTTAAATCTTCGTGTTTTACTTTAATATCTCTAAGTACATACATTCCAATATGTGCTTTCTTTAACTGATATGCGATTTCATTTTCTCCATCAAGACCTTTTTTAACGATAAATAATTCACTTAATATATCTTCATTATTTGGATATTCTTCATTCAATTTTTTTAAGGCATCATATTTACTTTGCAAGTCACTATTCTCTTTATAGAAAACTGTATCTTTAAATCTAAATGCATCAATTGCACTATCTATTAATCCCACGATATATCACCTATGAATTATTATAGCATAAAATAGGCATTTTTTGGGTATCTAATCATTGTTTTATAATACTAGATTAAGTTTCCATTCTATATATTCTTTATCTGTTATTTCCCCATTAATTCTTTTCTCTCTCATTTTCTCCCATTCCTCTAATCCTTTTACTACTAATATATTGTTTGCTGTTTTCTTATAAGCATCAATATCAATTGTTAATTTGCTATATGGAAATTGTTCTTCTTCCCACATATGAAAGTATACTTGCTCAATTGGATCATCAAATTTATAATTCTTTATTGCATTAATACTTACTCCAAAAAGTTCAGCTAGTTGTTCTAAGTTATTAGGTCTTGGACTTCTATTATTGCTCTTCCATTTACGATATGTTTCATTTGGATCATCACCTCCCCATCCAAAGAATTCTGCAATGTTTTCTACTGTATATCCATTTAACTCTCTTAGATATTCAATTCTTGCTCCTTGTGAAAGATTCTCTAGAATTGGTTTAAAAAAATACTTTTTCATAAATAAAACCTCCCATCATATTTCTTTAAACTTGCTAATCACTAACCAATCCCTTTTTATTCTTTTTTTGTTCACCATTTGCCGGACCATAAAAAAATAGCCACCCAAACTATATGGAGACTATCTCTTTTGCTGAATTTCACATTTTTAATAGATTTTATAGTATTTATTTATTTCATATTCGATTTCCCCTTTTCTCCTTTATTCCAACGAAAAAAGAGCTTTTCAGCTCTTTTAATTTTTTTGTTATTGTCCGTTTAAACGTCCTATTTTTGTCCCGCTTTAATAGCAGCTTGTTTCTCCCTCAACTCCCCAAGTCGAAATTGCATATCTCCGCGATGTTACGAGGTCATAACTCATAGTTTCCGTATCGTCTCGTGGGCGAATAGTAATACAGCCGTAAAGTTGCGCGGTCCTTTGTTTTATAACCGCCATCAAGTTACGTGGGCGATACTTTCAACTATATCTATCATCTCTCCATATTTGTATTACACTGTCATCATAATATCTTAATATTGCGAACTAATCTATAATTTGTAATTTATTATTATTTATAGTCATAATCCCAAAGACTTAATTTTCCATTTATAAAAATTGGTTTAATCTTTTCTACATTTTCAATTTTAAATCCGTAACCATTCCATTCTGTATGCTTTATTATACTTGAATAAACTAATGGATTTTTTTCTTTTAACATTTTCCTTGCTTCATCATCTATTTTAATACAATCTGTTAGACTTACTTTTGCGATTATACAACCAGTTTGGTAATCCAAATTATATTTTTCAAACTTTTTTATCGCCTTTTTGTCTATACTTTTTCCTGCATGAATCAATATTTCTCCTCTATATTTAGTTTTCCATGTTCTAAATTCATATTCTTTCAATCCTTCAGCTATTAAAGATGCAAATGGTTGCTTAATTGTTATTACCTTCATATTATAATTCCTCCCACAAATTACTATTTATCGCTCCTTATAACCATTATATCATACATTTTCAAAATTTAATTATATCGGAATATTACTATTTTCCGAATAAAAAAGACTAAATTACTCTAGTCTTTATCCTATTATTTAAATATTTTAGTTTTTTTTGAAGCTTATACTGCTACTTACATAAAATAGTTAAATTATAATATACCTAATCTAACCAAATTGTATTATCTGCATCACTTGGCATTCTTAGATCTCCTCTTGGAGACACTGATATAGTACCAACTTTTGGACCATCTGGTAGACAACTTCTTTTAAATTGTTGACTGAAAAATCTCTTAATAAAGACATTTAACCATTTATCAACTATTTCTTCACTATACATACCCTTAAATGTTTTTGTTGCAATATATTTAATCTTTTTAGGACCAGCCCCATATCTTAAAAAATGATATAAGAAAAAGTCATGTAATATATAAGGTCCTATAACTGATTCTGTTTGTTGTTTAATATTACCATTACTATCAGGTGGTAATAATTCTGGACTTACAGGTGTATCTAAAATATCTTTTATTGTTTTCTTAGCTGCTTCATTAGTTTCTACATCTGCATAATAATTTACAAGATATCTTACTAATGTCTTTGGAATTGATGTGTTTACTGCATACATACTCATATGATCACCATTATATGTACACCAACCTAAAGCTAATTCTGATAAATCACCTGTTCCGATTACTAATGCTCCTTCTTTGTTAGCAATGTCCATTAATATTTGAGTTCTTTCTCTTGCTTGCGTATTTTCATAAGTAACACTTCTATCACTTTCACTAATACCAATATCTTTAAAATGTTGTAATGAAGCTTCTTTGATACTTATTTCTTTCCAAGTAACATTGTAGCTCTTCATTAAATTAATTGCATTTTGATATGTTCTTCCTGTTGTACCAAAACCCGGCATTGTAATTGCTATTAAATTATCATTACTTATTCCAAGTCTCTTATATGCATCTATAATTACTAGAAATGCTAGTGTTGAATCTAGACCACCACTTACCCCAATTACACATTTTTTTATATTAGTATGTTTTAGCCTTTTTGCTAATCCACACGCTTGAATAGTTATTATTTCCTTACATCTTTCTTCTCTCTTATTGTTATCTTTTGGAACGAATGGATAAATATCATAATTTCTAGTTAATTCCTTATCGTTTCCTTCTATATCAATATCAATAATCCTATAATCAATATCTGGCTTAACTCCCATATAACTAATGTCTTTTATTCTATTATTACTAATTCTTTGAATATCTACATCTTCATATATATAACTACTTTCAAAATTGAATCTTTCATTTTCTTTTAGAAGACTACCATTTTCATAAATTCCTGCATATCCCCCAAATACTAGATCAGTACTTGATTCATTTACTCCAGACGACGCATAGATATATGCACACACTGATTTTGCAGATTGATTACTTATTAAACTTTTTCGATATTCTTTTTTACCAATTATTTCATTTGATGCAGATAAGTTAAATATCATTGTTGCACCAGCTAGAGCTGCATCCGTACTTGGTGTCTTAGGACTCCATAAGTCTTCACATATTTCTATTCCAAATGTCATATCGTTATTGCTACTATCTCTAAACAATAAATCAACTCCAATAGGAACTTCATGCCCAAACAATTTAATAGTTTTACTTATTAAAGAATGACTTGTTTTAAACCATCTTTTTTCATAAAATTCATTATAATTTGGAATATATGTTTTAGGAACAATTCCAAGAATTTTTCCTTTATTAATTACAACTGCTACATTAAATAGTTGGTTATCACACTTTAATGGTATTCCTATTATACTAATTATTTTAGAATCCATTGTTTCTTCTATTATTTTTTTTAATCCTTTAAGTGCATCATTTAGAAGCACATCTTGAAAAAATAAATCTGCACATGTATATCCAGTAATGGATAATTCTGGTGTAACAACAATATTTACTCCTTCCTTTTCCATCTTTTTAATATTTTCAATAATTGTTTTAGAGTTATAAACTGTATTACTAACTTTTAATTCTGGTATTAACGCACCAACTCTTACATAACCTAATTCTTTATTCATGATAATCCTCCATTCATTTTAATAGAATATTAATAACATTCATTTTCATTATAACAAAAAAAGACTAGATTACTCTAGTCTTTATTGATTATTTAGCTTGTTTTTCTTTGATTGCGGCTTGTGCAGCAGCAAGTCTAGCGATTGGTACTCTAAATGGTGAACATGATACATAATCAAGTCCAATTGAATTACAGAATTCAACTGAAGTTGGGTCTCCTCCGTGTTCTCCACAAATACCAATGTGTAGTTTTGGATTTACTGGTTTTCCTAATTTAACAGCTGTTTCCATTAATTTACCTACACCACTTTGATCAAGTCTTGCAAATGGATCATTTTCAAAGATTTTCTTATCATAATAAGCATCTAAGAACTTACCAGCATCATCTCTTGAGAATCCAAATGTCATTTGTGTTAAATCATTAGTACCGAAACAGAAGAAGTCAGCTTCTTTTGCAATTTCATCTGCAGTTAATGCAGCACGAGGAATTTCAATCATTGTTCCTACTTCATATTTTAAATTAGATTTAGCTGCTTTAATTTCAGCATCTGCAGTTTCAACTACTATTTGTTTAACATATTTTAATTCTTTAATGTCACAGATAAGTGGAATCATAATTTCTGGTTCAATATTCCAATCTTTATGTTTCTTTTGAACATTAATAGCAGCTCTAATAACAGCTTTTGTTTGCATCTTAGCAATTTCTGGATAAGTAACTGCTAAACGGCATCCTCTGTGTCCCATCATTGGATTGAATTCATGTAGTGAGTTAATATAATTTTTAATAACTTCTACACTCTTACCCTGAGCCTTAGCAAGCTTTTTAATATCTTCTTCTTCAGTTGGTACAAATTCATGTAGTGGTGGATCTAAGAATCTTATTGTAACTGGATAACCTTCAAGTGCTTCATATAATTTTTCAAAGTCTCCTTGTTGATATGGTAAGATTTTTTCAAGTGCAGCTTCTCTTTCTTCAACAGTGTCAGAACAAATCATCTCACGGAATGCTGCAATTCTATCTTCTTCAAAGAACATATGCTCTGTACGGCATAAACCAATTCCTTCAGCTCCAAGCTCTCTTGCTTTTTTAGCATCTGCTGGAGTATCAGCATTAGTTCTAACCTTTAAAGTTCTAATCTTATCAGCCCATTCCATAACACGGCCAAATTCACCTGCAATTGTTGCATCAACTGTTGGGATTACACCATCATATATATTACCAGTAGAACCATCAATTGAAATATAGTCTCCTTCATGATATGTTTTACCAGCTAAAGTAAATTCCTTTTTATCTTCATTCATTACGATATCACCGCAACCAGATACACAGCAAGTTCCCATACCACGAGCAACAACAGCAGCATGTGAAGTCATTCCTCCACGAACTGTTAAGATTCCTTGAGAAGCTTTCATTCCAGTAATATCCTCTGGTGAAGTTTCAAGTCTAACTAATACAACCTTTTCTCCTTTTTCATGCCATTCAACAGCATCATCTGCAGTGAATACTACTTTACCACAAGCAGCACCAGGAGATGCACCTAATCCTTTACCTGCTGGAGTTGCTTTCTTTAAAGCATCAGCATCAAATTGTGGATGTAGTAATGTATCTAAGTTTCTTGGATCAATCATTGCTACTGCTTCTTCTTCAGTACGCATTCCTTCATCAACTAAATCACATGCAATTTTTAATGCAGCTTGAGCAGTTCTTTTTCCATTTCTTGTTTGTAACATGAATAGTTTTCCATGTTCAACAGTAAATTCCATATCTTGCATATCTCTATAATGATTTTCTAGAGTCTTGCATACTTCTTTAAACTCTTTAAATGCCTCTGGGAATTTTTCTTCCATTTCAGATATATGCATTGGAGTACGAACTCCAGCAACAACATCTTCTCCTTGTGCATTTGTTAAGAATTCTCCAAATAAACCTTTTTCACCAGTAGCTGGATCTCTTGTAAATGCAACACCAGTTCCACAGTCATCTCCCATGTTACCAAATGCCATTGATTGAACATTTACAGCAGTTCCCCATGAATATGGAATATCATTATCTCTTCTATAAACATTAGCTCTTGGATTATCCCATGATCTAAATACAGCCTTAATAGCTCCCATTAATTGTTCTTTAGGATCAGTTGGGAATTCACTACCTATTTTCTTCTTATACTCAGCTTTAAATTGTCCAGCTAATTCTTTTAAATCATCAGCATCAAGCTCAACATCTTGAGTAACTCCCTTTTTAGCTTTCATTTCATCGATTAATTCTTCAAAATATTTCTTTCCAACTTCCATAACAACGTCAGAATACATTTGAATAAATCTACGATAACAATCCCAAGCCCATCTAGGATTATTTGACTTTTCAGCAAGTACTTCTACAACTTCTTCATTTAATCCTAAGTTAAGAATTGTATCCATCATACCAGGCATAGAAGCTCTAGCTCCTGATCTAACAGAAACTAATAAAGGATTTTCTTTATCACCAAACTTTTTGCCAGTGATTTCCTCCATTTTAACAATATACTCATTAATTTGGCTTTGAATGTCTTTATTAATTTCACGACCATCTTCATAATATTGAGTACATGCCTCTGTTGTAATAGTAAATCCTTGAGGAACAGGTAAACCAATATTAGTCATTTCGGCTAAGTTAGCACCCTTGCCTCCAAGAAGTTCACGCATATCTGCATTTCCTTCTTTAAATAAATATACATATTTGTGCATTATATGATTCCTCCTTTATCACAATACATAGTATACCAAATTGCTAAAACTGATACAAGAAAAAAATAAATATTTTACCATTAAAAATAGTTATAACTGTAGAACAAAAGAATAATTTTCAAATAAATTATTCGCTTTGGTCGTCACCGCCCAAAATTCCTACTTCATTGAGAAAGTTCTCTTTCTTCTCCATAGGCT
>CACWWC010000008.1 GCA_902764545.1 uncultured Erysipelotrichaceae bacterium
TAGTGAGGTACACCTGTTCCCATCCCGAACACAGAAGTTAAGCCACTAAACGCCGAAGATAGTGAATGCGAAAATAGGAAGTTGCCAAGAATTTTTTTTATGCAAAAAATTATTTGTAAAAAGAGCAAAATAAAGTTGTATAACTTTATTTTTTTGATATAATAATCAATAGGTGATAGAAATGGAATACAAAGTAATTACATACTCAGAAGAGGAAACAATAGAATTAGCTCAAAATATTGAATCAGAAAAATTTCCAAACATGGTAATATGTCTTAAGGGTGATTTAGGTAGTGGCAAGACTGTTTTTACAAAGGGTTTTGCACAAGCACTTGAAGTAGAAGAGGAAGTTACATCTCCAACATTTAACATTATTAAAGAGTATACATCAGGGGAAATGCCATTGTATCATATGGATGTATATAGACTAGATGGTAAAGTAGATGATTTAGGTATTGAAGAATATTATACTAAAAAAGGTATTACCATTATCGAATGGGCTGACATGATTCCAGATTATTTACCAGAAAGACGTTTAGATATAAAAATAAAAAATTCTTCTGAAGATGAAGATAAAAGAATAATTATAATTACTCCACATGGAAAGAAATACGAAGATTTATGTGAGGCTATTTTATGAGAGTATTATATATAGATACATCATCAAGTTATCTATATACTGCAATTGTTGAAAATAATAAAGTTATATCAAGTATAAGTGAGGAATATGGGCATTCTTTATCTGAAGTTGCGTTACCTAAAATTGTTAGCATGTTTAAAAATAATAATCTTTTTCCAAAAGACATTGATAAAATAATTGTTGTTAGTGGTCCAGGATCATTTACTGGAATTAGAATAGGTATAACCATTGCCAAAGTATATGCATGGAGTCTAAACATTCCTATCACAACAATTACTTCATTAGAAGCAATGGCTGTATCAAGTGACAATTCAAAAATTCATGTACCAATTATTAATGCTAGAAGAGGATATGTATATGCAGCAATATTTGATGATGAACAAATATCCTTACCACCACAGCATATAAAATACAGTGAATTAATACATCAACTAGAAAGATTAGATAATTATGAGTTTATATCAAATGATGAATTTGACTTTGATATTATTACTTGTCCATACATACCAAACTATCTTAAAATAGTAAATAAGTATAAGGACAAAAACAATTTCAATCCACATTCTGTCAACCCTGAGTACTTAAAGTTAACTGAAGCGGAAGAAAGCAGATTATGATAATAAAAATTACTAAAGATAATACATATATACTTAAAGACACATTTATTGATATTAAATATATAAACGATGAATTTAAAAGTAATCCATATGCAGAGATTTTAATTCTTAAAGAAAAGGATGAAATTATTGGCTATATATACTACAGTATTATTTATGATAGAGTAGAAATAAATCAATTTGAAATTAATTTTATCCACAGAAACTGTGGAAAAGGAGGTCTTTTGCTCCAGGAATTAATAAAATCTGTGGAGAAGGATATTACACTTGAAGTAAAAAAAGATAATTACCAAGCAATTCATTTATATGAAAAGAATGGATTTCGAAAGATTGCAATTAGAAAATCATACTACAAAGATACAGACGGAATTCTAATGGAAAGAAAATATAAAAAAGACTCCCACTAGCAAAAAGGAGTCTTTTATGTTAAAATACATTGAGAAGAAAAAAGGTGATAGTATGAAAGATGTATATATATTGGGAATAGAAAGTAGTTGCGATGAAACTAGTGCATCAATTGTAAAAAATGGCATAGAAGAGATAGCAACTGTCATTTCATCACAAATAGATATACATAAAGATTTTGGCGGAGTGGTGCCTGAAATTGCAAGTAGACATCACGTTAAGAATATTACTATAGTACTAGAAGAATGTCTTGAAAAAGCAAATATGTCAATGGACCAAATTGATGCAATTGCAATTACATATGGACCAGGATTGATAGGCTCGTTGCTTATTGGTCTAGAGGCAGCAAAAACATTATCATTTATTTATAAAAAACCACTAATTCCAGTACACCATATTGCAGGCCATATATATGCAAATAGCCTGGTTAGACCATTAGAGTTTCCTCTTTTAGCAGTCGTCGTTAGTGGAGGCCATACCGAACTAATTGAAATGACGGACCACTATAAGTTTAAGAAGCTTGGAGGAACATTAGATGACGCGATAGGAGAATGCTATGATAAAGTAGCTAGGATAATTAATTTAGAATATCCAGGAGGTCCCAAATTAGATGAGCTCGCCAGCATTGGAATGGATACATATAAACTACCAATACCTTTAAAGGACGATAGCTATAATTTTTCTTTTAGTGGTTTAAAGAGTGCAGTAATTAATTTAGCACATAATGAGGTGCAAAAAGGTAATATGCTTAGAAAAGCAGATTTGGCATGTTCTTTCCAAAAAGTTGCAGTTGAGTCAGTTATTTCAAAAGTAAAAAAGGCAATTATTGAAAAAAATATAAAAAATGTAATAGTTGCAGGCGGAGTGGCAGCAAATAAAGGTTTACGAGCAGAAATGAAAAAATTAACAGAAGAATTAAATGTCAAGCTTTCAATCCCTCCAATGAAATATTGCACAGATAATGGAACAATGATAGCTGCAGCTGGATATTATGCAATGAAAGATGGCAGAGTTGCCGATCTAACATTAAATTCAAAATCACAAGATACTTTAATTTAAAGTGTCTTTTTCTATTTTTTTTAAATAATTATATTTTTATTGCAATAAAGTATGTTATAATATAGAAAATAGGGAGGCAATGTGGTATGGTAAATAGAATTGTTTTAAATGAAACATCATATTTTGGTCGTGGTTCAAGAGCAAAATTAGGTGATGAACTAAAGTCAAGAGGGTATGAAAAGGTATTAGTTGTAACAGATAATACATTAATGAATAGTAATGTAACGAAAATGGTAATAGATGTGTTAGAGATGAATGGAATAACATATTTTGTATATCTTCATGTCAAGCCAAATCCAACTGTAAAAAATGTTCAAGACGGTGTTATGCTTGCTCAAATCAGTAACGTAGATGCAATAGTTGCAGTAGGTGGAGGCAGCGTAATTGACACTGCAAAAGCAATATCAATTATTATAAAAAATCCTGAACATAGTTTAGTTACAAGTTTAGATGGTGTAGTAAACACAAGAAATAAAGGGTTGCCATTATTTGCGTTACCAACAACTGCAGGTACAGCAGCTGAAGTAACAATAAATTATGTAATAACTGATGAGAATAATATGAAAAAAATGGTATGTGTCGATGTTCATGATATACCAGTTTGTGCAATAATAGATGCTGACCTAATGCAAGGAATGCCACAACAGTTGGCAGCATCCACAGGAATGGATGCATTAACACATGCAATGGAAGGCTATATTACTAAAGCAGGATGGCTTATTCCAGATATGTTTCATATTAACGCAATGGCTTTAATATATAATAATTTAGAAAAAGCAGCAAATGAAAAGGACGAAGTAGCTGTTGAAAAAATGTCATATGCACAATATATTGCAGGTATGGGATTTTCAAATGTAGGACTAGGTATTGTTCATTCTATGGCACATTCACTAGGGGCATTATTTGACACTCCACATGGTATTGCCAACGCAATTTTATTACCACATGTCCTAAAATTTAATGGGGTTGTTTGCCCAGATTTATTCAGAAATATGGGTAATGCAATTGGACTTGATATGAATAATTTAACGGATGAAGAAGCAGTAGGTAAAGTGGTAGAGGCTGTCCAAAATTTATCAAAAAAATTAAATATACCACAAACATTAAGAGAAGTAGGAATTTCAAAAGAAATGATTCCCAAATTAGCATCACAAGCAATAAATGATATATGCACATCAGGAAATCCAAGAGAAGTAACGGTTCAGGATTTAATTAATATTTATAATGAAGCGTTCTAAAAAAATGAGGTGATAATATGCTAAAATCAAAAGTAGGATATAGTATCAATCCAGATGATCTAGTAATGGGGATGGAAACAGCAAAACGTGCAACAAAAGATTTAAGCAATATTAAACTGAATTTTTTATTTCTTTCTTGCAAAAGTGATACAAAAAGAGTAATAAAAGGAATTCAAGAAGTATCAAATGCACCATTGATAGGATGTACTAGTAGTGGAGGAATAATAGTTCCGGATGGATATGTGACAAGTGAACATGGCTTTGCAGGAATGCTATCTTTAGATGATTTAAATTTATCTGTAGGAGTTGCATGCCATGAAGCGGGAAAAGATGCACGAGCAATTGGTAGAAAAGTTGCAATTGCCGCTGTTCAAAATGCCAAAACCACACGAGCACCTGCATATTTTTACATGGTAGCAAGTCCAAAAGAAGAAGAAGACTATTTAATGGGAATCCAAGATGTAATCGGTAGAGTACCAATGTTTGGAGGAAGTGCGGCAGATGATAATTTAAATGAGGAATGGAAAATTATTTGTAATGAAAAAGTAATGTCTGATGGTGTAGCAGTAGCCTTTTTTTACACAGATAATGAAATTGTTACAAAGTACTGTGGAAAATACAAAGAGACTAATAATGTTGGACTTATAACTGAAGTTAAAGATAAAAGAATACTAGTGTCTATAGACGAAGTTTCAGCCTTAAAAAAATATGCACATTGGATTAATACAAATCCAGCTTTATTAAAAAACAATAATTTATTAATGGCATCTGTAAAAAAACCATTAGGTATAAAAGATCCATTAGGCAATCTTACTGTGATAAGACATCCTATGTATGGAAACGATATGGGTACAAGAACAACATCTGATGATACCATCACATTAGGAAATAATGTAGTGGAATCAACCGCAATAATTCAGCTTGAAGCGACAGATGATGAGCTAATAAGTGCTCCACTGGAAACGTTAAAAGAATTAAAAAGAGAAATGTACGTGGAACCATCTGCATACATTCTTATACATGATGGAGCTAGAAGAATGTGTATTGGAGAAAATATTGAAGTAATTACTAAACAAATAGTTAAAGAAAGTCGTGGGATTCCATTTATTATGCCTTTTACTTTTGGAGAGTATGGGTATGATGAGCACTCATCAAATATATGCGGTGGACTAATGCTCTCATTTACGGCCTTTGGAAAAAAATAAAAAAGTAGTTTAAGAAATGACTCTTAAACTACTTTTTTTAAAATACTAAACCTAGGATTACTCCCAGTAATATTAATATAATAATATACAAATATAAACATTTAAAATTAATAATAATCACTCCTTTAAATATCTTATGAGAAAAAAATAATAATAAATATTAAACTATCCTATATCATAATAAAAATGTAGACACTTTTTATGTTTACATTTTTATTATCAAATTATTCCATTTATTTTTTACCAAATAATAAAATTATATCTTTTTCCTTCCAAATAGTTCATCAATAGAAAAAGGTTTATATATTTTTGTTAAACCAAAAATAAATGATGTAGGAATTATATTAGTTGCCGTTTCGTAGTGAGAATATGCAGCTTGAGAAGTATTTAACTTTTTCGCAACATCATTTTGAGTTAATTTATTATCTAATCTTAATTTGGTTAATGCTTGAGCCAAATAATCTAAATCCAATTCAATAGGATTATATTTTTTGTTCTTTGAAATAATACCAAATAAATAATCTAAACTTAAAGAATATTCATTTGCATATCTTATTAATCTTTCAATAGGAATAGTATCTTTTCCAGTTTCCCACCCAGAAATAGTAGAATAGTGTAAATTGAAAAGGTTAGCTATATCCTTTTGTCTTAAATCCAAATCTTCTCTACTTGATTTAAAGTTTTTTAATATCATTACCATTCACCTAAAATAATTATTTCATTTGAGAAAACGATTTTTATTAAAGTTGGGGAAATAGAATGCAATTGGCAAAATATTTTATTAAAGTTAAAGTAGAATGAGTTATTCTAAATTTGGTGATAACATGAATATAGATAAGATTGGCAATTTTATTAAAGCGCTAAGAATAGAAAATAATCTAAGTCAAAATGATTTAAGTGAAATGATACATGTAACTCGACAGGCAATTAGTAACTGGGAAAACGGAAAAGCTCTCCCAGATTCTTACATATTAATAGAATTAAGTAATATTTTTGGTGTATCCATTAATGAAATATTATCAGGAGAAAAGAATGATAATAATAGTAATCTTGAAGAAATTGCTTTAACCTTAGTTGATGAAAATAATAAAAGAAAGAATATAATAAAAAGAATAATTACAGTTTTTACATCATTATTATTCTTATTAACAAGTATTTTTTTAATTTATTATTTTATAAGCAATTATAATTCTATAAAAGTATTCAAGATAAAAGGTAAGTCAGACACTTTTAAAACATACAATGGGATTTTTGTCACCACAAGACAAAAGTCATATATAAGAATAGGTGATATTAAACTAATCAATGGGCATAAAGATATCATGATAAACAAGGTTACTCTCTACTATATTAATTCTAATGATAAAAGAATCATTTTATTTGAAACAAATGTTGAAGATCTACTCATTAAGAATATTGAGCCTTATCAGGAATACTATTTAAATAAAAATATTAATCAAATTATTAATAATATGTATTTAAAAATTGACTACAACAATAATGAATGTGAACATATTAACTTACAATTAGAGGAAGATTTTAAAAATAATTTTAATATTTTTAAGAAAAAAGGAACTTTAAAGTCCGCAAAAAATAATGACAAAACAGAAAGCATAAAAGAAAAAGATATACTTATCAAGGACAAAATTGAACAGGAAATTAAACAAAATAATGAAACATTGAAATTACGCATTGAAGATGAAAATAACAAACAAGTAGATAATTTAGATGAAAATATAGATGAAAATATAGATAATACAGCTGATAACAATATAGACTACCCAAATAACGATAATAACTCAGAAAAGATAATTCTTGAAGAAACAAAAACTGTTATTGAAGAAGAAACACTTGATAATCAAACTGATAATATAGATGATAATCCTGATAAAAATGAAGAATTAAATTTATGTGAAAAAAATAACAATAGTGAACCGCCAGATTATGATACTATAGTAGATTTTATTAAGAGTAACGGATATAGTATTGGAACAACTTATGTATATGAAAATGTTGTTGATAATAAATACATAATGCTTACCTATCAAAATGACACAATAAGTTTAGATACAATGTATGACAATATCATGGAAAGTTGGGAATATAAAGCAAATGAAAGAATGGACTACTATAAATATGATAATTATCAAGAAATCAAATCAATAACAATTTATATTAGTGAAAATGACAGTATGAATTCAGATATTATTACTGAATTTTACCAAAATATTAACTCAATAATTAGTTAATAAAAGAAGGCAATTACAAATTGCTCCCCACTATTTTGATTTTTATGTAAAATTAAAATAGAAAGGAGGAAAAAGTAGTGAAGAAGTATACTAAAATATTGATAGCATTAATAATAAGTTTATCATTCTTTTTAGGAACTAAAAATATCAATGCTAAAGAAGTTGTTTATACTAATGACAATGGAGTTGAGCTTGATAGATATGAATATGCATTTTTTATTAAGGTATATGGTTCTAAGTTTCTACAATATCTAGATGAAGATACATACAATCAATATTCAGATATAGACTTTGAAACTGTAGAAGTACAATCTCAAAGATATGCATCAGGAGCACAGACAAGAGATGATGGAACATTCTTTTCAAGCCCAGTTAAAGGTATAGTCATATCAAAATTCTGTGGCATCTTATGTAGAGTTGTAACTACAGCAACATGGTATTCTGAACCATCAGTAAAAAGCTATGATGTAATGGGTATATATCTTGATGGACCAACAAGATTAAATACGCCAGCAACAGTAGCATACTCTAGTATCGCCTCAAGCGATGCATCTACCACTAAATATGATTCAAATGGCCATGGATTTGGAGCAGTTGTTCAACTACCACAAGGTGAAGATGTTGTTATAACACAAAGCTTTACTTATACTGGAACTGGAACCATAAATGGAACCTACCAACATGCTATGTCACAATCATCACTTACACTTGCTCAACAGTTTAATATTTCACCAATCGGCTTTGGTGGAGTACTAGACTTCTATGGTGATGCATATGATATTTATGATGATATGACAGGCGTATATATTACTGTCTAAATAAAGTAGAAAAAGATAAAAACGCGTGATAAGTTTTAATATAAATTAATAATAAAGTAGGATTGCTTCCTACTTTATTTTGTTTACTAGAGAATACATTATATATGAAATAATTGCCAGAATAAAAATACAAGTTATTACTAAATCAATATTAAATATTTGAGATCCATACATAATTAAATATCCAATTCCTTTTTTCGAAACCAATAACTCACCCATTATAATCCCAATTAAATTCATTGAAATATTAACCTTTAAAGCAGAAATAATATTTTTAAAGTTACTGGGCAAAACAGCATATTTAAATATTTGCCATTTGCTTGCGTTAAAACATCGAAGCATAGTAATATAATTAATATTGGTTGAAATAAATCCTTGATATATACTAATAATTGTTACAAAAATACTGATAATAAATCCCATAAATATGACAGAGTTTATTCCCGCTCCAAACCATATTATTATTAATGGACCTAGAGCAACTTTAGGCAATGAATTAAAAATAGTTAAATATGGATCTAATATTTTATGAATCATATTATTACTCCATAATAACGTTGCAATTGCAATTCCGACAATAGAAGATAGTAAAAAACTTATAATAATTTCATAAAATGTAATACCAATATGAGAAAATAATGTACCCCCAGAAAACAATTTCAATAGAGTTTTAACAACTTTACTTGGACAAGAAAAAACAAATGAATTAATGATACCGTTCTTAGCAAGCATCTCCCAAACAAATAAAAATATCATTAAAATTAGTAATCTAAAAAAAACAACAATTACATGCTCTCTCTTTTTTTTCTTTAAAAATAGTATATGCTCTATACTATAATTACCCATTTAAATCCCTCCATATTAAATCAAAATATTTGGCAAATAAAGGATCCTTTCTATTATTGATAGGAGAAGACTTTGACTTTAATTTTATATTATAAATACTACGAACTGTGCTAGGTCGTTCAGTAAGAACAATTACTCTGTCAGACATACTTATAGCCTCACCAATATCATGTGTTACCATTATTGCTGTTTTTCCTTCATTTTTAATAATTTTGAAAATATCTTCTCCTATATTTAATCGTGTTTGATAATCTAATGATGACATTGCTTCATCTAACAGTAATATATCTGGTTTCAATGCTAATGTTCTAATTAAAGCACATCTTTGCCTCATACCCCCGGAAAGATTACTGGGATATTTATTCATAAAATCGTATAAACCATATTTTCTTAAAAGTTCAATAACATATTCTTTTGATTCTTCAGTCAAATTATTATTAACTCTAAGACCAATTAGACAATTTTCCATAACAGTTTTAAAAGGAAGCAAACAATCATCCTGCAACATATAAGCAAGTTTATACCCATTTAAAATTGAAATACTACCCTCTGATTTATCAATTATGTTGTTAAGAATTGATAAAATTGTACTCTTTCCACAACCACTTGGACCAACAATAGAAACAAATTCACCTTCATAAATATCAAAAGATATATCATTTAAAGCACAAACTTCTTCATTATTTGTATGATAATTTTTTTTAAGATTAGAAATCTCTAAAATCTTTTTCATAAAACCTCCATATATTAATTTATGAAATTAAAAAGATATTGTTAGTTATAAAAAAGAAAAGAAGAAAATATTTTTATTTATTTTCTTGCTTATAAATTAAGTCTTTATATGCTACTTTTTTATCTAACTCACCATAAGTTATCATTATATCCTGAAGATGGTCAAATGAACTTTTTTTAAAGGTTGTGGTTTCAGGCCATACCTTTGACTTTCTATATCTTTTTACAGCGGCAGTTATATCAGACAGACTTGAATCTGGAAATTGAGGTAAAATAACTTTTGCCACTTCTTCATCTGTATGTGTATGTACAAAATCAAGTCCTTTTTTTATAGCTTTATTAAATGCACTAATCTTTAGAGGATTATTATCTATATATTTTTTTCTCGCAGAGAAAGAAGTATATGGAACAATTCCACCAAGCTCACCAACACTCGCCACTACATATCCATAACCACTTTTTTCAACTTGACTCGCTGTTGGCTCAAATAAAGTAACAAAATCACCGTATCCACCTATAAATGTTCCACTCATTGCTGGAAAGGCGATGGATGTGTCAATATTTACATCATTCTTTGGATCTATTCCATTTTGTAGTAATGCATACTCCAATGTCATCTCTGGCATTCCAGCAGCCCTACCACCTATAATAGTTTTTCCTTTCAAATCATCTAATGTAAAATCCTTGATTTTTTTTCTTGAAACAATAAAAGTACCATCCTTCTGTGTTAATTGTGCAAAAGTTTTTAAATAATTCTTTTCTCCACCATTATATACATATATTGTAGCCTCTGCACCACATAGTCCTATGTCAGCATCACCTGATAGTAAAGCCGATGAGACTTTGTCAGCACCACTAGTAAGAATTAATTCAATATCAAGATTATTATCAATAAAGTAACCATTTTCAATTGCAACATATAATGGTGCATAAAAAACCGTATGTGCAACTTCTGCCAGGGTAATATTTTCCTTCTTTTTCTCAGTGTTGAAATTAAATATTACTGAACCCAATACTATAAATATCGTGATAATACACAATAAATATACAAATAATTTCTTTTTCATAAATCTCTCCTAACAATATATAATATGAAGAAAATAGAAAAGTGCTATTAAACATAATCATAAATAAATAATTGAAAAATAACTGAAAAAAATAACTGAAAAACTTGCAAATAATAAAAAGTTATGTTATAATATAGCCACATTGAGTGAGGGGGAAAGAAAATGAAAAACAAAATTAATATTGCAAAAAAAATGCTAATTACTATTGTCACATTAGTAATATCATTAGCATCAACAACAAAAGTTTATGCAGCAGCAGATTCTATTCAACTTGGATCAGCTTCATACGCAGGGAACTATATTGCAGGAGTATATTTTAGTGATAAAAAGACAACTGATGGAAAGTATCTATATTGCTTAGATATGCCAAAGACAACAGCCCAAAATGTGAAAGCAACATTAGTAAGTAACAGTAAATATACAGATGGAGGACTAGTATACATACTAAAAAATGGTTATCCAAATAAATCAATAACTGGAGATAATCAAAAAGATTATTATATTACCCAAACAGCAGTTTGGTGGTATCTAGATGAAGTTCACGGTACAACAAACTTAGGTGACCAATTTAAAAATAGCGGTTCTGATTCATATGGATTAAGAAAGTATGTAAAGAACTTGGTTACAGAAGGAGTAAAGCATAAAGGTGACTCAACATCTTTAGCTAATACAAAATTAAAATTATCAACTAGTGATATAACAATGAAATTAAAAGATAATTATTATGTATCAGATGCTATTAAAGCAAGTGTTGCCGAAAATGTAAGTACATATAAGGTTACTTTGTCAGGGGCACCAGCAGGTACTATCATCGAGAAAAATGACACTAAGTCTAACTACAATGGAGAGTTTTCAGTAAATAAAGATGAATCGTTTAAAATAATGGTTTCAAAGGATAAAATGACTGAAAAATCACTATCAATAAAAATAAATGCAACTGCAGTTGGTACAGCACAATATAAAGCCTATGAATATCAACCAGTTGACAAATCAATGCAAAATGTTGCCTTATTAGAAAAAACAGCAGTGAGTGTTACATCAGCATTAACATTACAGATTACTAAGGAAGAAAAGCCAGTAATAAGCATAATAAAAGTTGATCAAGAAACACAACAACCATTAGCAAATGCAACTTTAGTAATCAAGAATTCAAAAGGGGAAAATGTATATAAATTTAACACAACTACAAATCCAGAAATTATAACTGAGATAACTGAGTATGGAACATATACTATTGAAGAGGTAAGTGCACCTGAAGGATATATCAAAAGTGATAGAAAAATTTCATTCACAATTGATGAAAATCACCTATCACATCAAATTACCTTTGAGAATGCAAAAGAAGTCTACGTTCCAAATACTGCAAATACTTCATCAATAATAATGATAATTTTAGGTATTGTTATGTTAGGAGCAGGAATTGAAGTTGTATACAAAAACAGAAAAAAAGCATAATAAAAATAATAATAGAAACTCTCCTAGTTTAATAGCTTTTATTGGAGCTATATTGACACTAATAGGAGGTTTCTTTATTTCTTATAACTATATTCAATCTGAAAAGTTATTAGCATATGATTATATGTCTAATACCTTTTACAATAATTCAGATGTTGTTATTGTATCTGAGAATAGTATTTCAAACGAGGAAGAACTGCCGGACGAAGTAACAGATGAATATATTGGATATTTAACAATACCAAAAATTAATTTAACCAAAGGTTTTCTGGATAAAAGATCATCAGAGAATAATGTTGATAAAAACCTACTTGTGGTTGAAGGTTCAAATTATCCAGACCATGAAGCAGGGAATTTAATTATTGCAGGTCATTCAGGCACAGGTTGGAATTCATTTTTTAATGATTTATATCAACTTAATATAAATGATACTGCATATGTTAATTATAAACAAAAAAAATATATATATAAAATTGTTAACATATATAAACAACCTAAAATAGGCAAATTAGCAATATACAGAGATTATACAAAAACGACTTTAACACTAATTACGTGTACAAATGATGATGATACTACACAAACTGTATACATTGCTGAATTGGTAAACATTGAATAAAAAAGAATATAAGGGGGAGGTATAGAGATGAGTAAGCTATCTTTTATGGATAAAATTGGCATTTTAGTCAATGAATCTAAAAACAGTAAAATTTATTTGATATTAATAGTAGTATTACTAATCACAGGGGTAATTCTTATAAAAACAAATAAATCTAATGAAAAGAAAAATAAAATTATTTTTATTAGTATAGCAATTATTTCATTATTATCTATTATCTTATCTTTTTATAATTCACTTGGGAAATTAATGAATTACATGATGAATCATTTCTTTATTGGTATTTTTTTCCCAAATATTGCAATGTATTTTGCGGCAATCATAGTAACAAATATTATACTATGGATAAGTCTATTCAACTATAAGTCGTCAAAACAAATAAAATTATTAAATATAATAGTATATATGATAATTAATTATCTTATGTTTTTATTACTAAAAATAATAAAAGTTGGAAACATAGATATATATAGTCAAAGCTCAATTTACGAAAATGAATCAGCAAATGCTATTATCTCTCTCACGAGTACTGTTTTTATTATTTGGATAGTATTTTTAATAATATATAAAATTTTATTAATATATTTAAAAAAAGATTATAAAGAAAAAATAAAAAAAGTGGTTATTAAAAAAAGCGTAAAAAAGCTCCCTGATAATTACGAATCAATAGAAATTCCGAAGATGGTATACAAAAAAAGTAATAGTAATTTATATTTGAATGATATTCAAATGAAAAAACAACTAGAAAATATGCTTACATTAGAAGATTATAAAACACTAATAAAAATATTAAATGAACATAAAAAAACAAAAAGAAAGAAAGAGCAAGAAGAAAAAGAATTAAAAAAATATAAAGAATTACTAGAATTATATGAATTACACTAATAAATCAAATTTAATTATTTGATTTTTTTTTGATAAAAATTTATATTTATAATTTAACTAAATTTCTAATAACCTCTTGAAAAGACAAGAAATAATTGCTATACTTTTAATGATACAATGTATAGTCACAAGATGCGAAAGGCTAGGTGGAGCTGAATGGTGGTGAGATGAGGTGGATAATTCTTCTCAGAATGAACAAGCAGAAAAAAGAAGAATTCGCAAAATATGTTTATTAATTGTAATTATAGTCATCACTACTGTTGTATTGATTACAGAAACATATGCATGGTTTGTTGGAATTACAACCGTAAATGTTGATCAGTTCACAGTGAGCGTATCAGGAGGAGAAGGATTAGAGTTCTCACTAAATGCAAGTTCTTGGACAAGTGGAACACTGGCTGTGACACAAAGTGGGGTAAAAAGCGCATATACAAACAATAAAAATAAATGGGAGACAACCACAACATTAGATCCAATATCTACAAGTGGAGAAATAAAAAACCCAGGTGCATTAAAACTATTTGGAAAAGGCTCATTAGCATCAACTATGGGAGGTTATAAATTAATATCATCAGAACTTCCAAATGTCAGCAGCTCGACAATCTCGGAATTAGATGGTTATATTGCCTTTGATTTATTTATTAGAAATGGTAATAAAGCTGCCTACATTACAGATTATAACGCAAATGACGATGAAGCAATATATTTAAGCAGAAATTCTAAGGTAGTAATAACTCCGTCAGGAACAAGTGGAGCAGGAAGCCCGGATTACGGTTTGGAAAATTCAGTTAGAGTTGCATTTGCTCAAATTGGAAGAATTGCAGCAAATGGTGCTACGGCAACAACAGCACAAGGCATTGTATGTAACCCTGGAACATCAAGTGGTGTGACAAGTTTATGCACAAACGTTGGAACGACGATATGGGAACCAAATGACACAGCTCATAAAGCAAAACTCATAAATTATTATAATACAGCATGTAAAAACAAAACAGGTGCTACGAGCTATGGAAGTGGTGCATGTACAACAATTGGAACAGTAAATAATGGTACGGTAAGCAACTCCGTTTTTGTTCAAACTAACACAGTTCGTACTACAATAGCAGCAACAAATAATGTTGATATATATGATGGCTTGAATGGATATACCTCATCAATAGGTGATAACAAATTTCTAAAAGCAACAGATACATTTACAGATACAGACAAAAATGCTACGGGAGATGCAAGGCCAGAATTTTTCAAATTAGCAGCAAATAGTGTTACAAAAGTAAGAGTATATATATACCTAGAGGGACAAGACGTTGATAATTATGATTTAATTACAAAGGGGAAAAAAATAAATATTAAATTTGGATTTACAAAAGATAAATATGAAATTGGCAGTTGAAATATATAGCACAATATTATTATTAAGGTGGTGTAAAAATGGAAAAGAAGGAAGTAACTAAAAAAAGGTATAATAGAAAGAAACGAAAAAGAGCAATTAAAAAAAGTAAAAAAGTTGTAATAGCAATGGGGCTAACAGCAATAGTACTTGTTGTTGCAACATATGCATGGTTCATTGGTATAACAACAGTAAATGTTAATCAATTTGAAGTTAATATAGTTACAACAGAAGGTTTGTCAATTTCGTTAGATGGTAAGCACTGGGAAACAGTTTTAAATGTTACAAAGGGAATTATTGAAGGAACAGACCCAATGGTAATTAATGGGTCAACTTCAGCAAATAAACATCTAAAAGCTGATGGTACAGACGGTGATTATGGTGAATATCCAGTTGCAAATGGAAACAATGACCATTGGGCAACTGCAGGTGATGATTCATCACATACAGGACTTGAGCCAGTTTCCTCATCAGGACAGTTAGATTCAACTTCATCACAAGCTAAATTCTATTCAAAAAGTACAATGACAGCTGAAAGAGGCGGATATAAGTTGGCTGCAGGTGATATAACATCACCAACTGCAACAGGTTATATTGCTTTTGACATATTCATTAGAAATGCAACAGGATCTGCATATGAAGCGGCCTACAATAAAGACAATGATGAAGCATTATTTTTAACAGGTGGTTCAAACGTTACATATAATACATCAGGATCAAGTGCAGGAGATGGTATTCAAAATTCAGTACGTGTAGGTTTTTATTCTTTAGGCAGAGTTGCTGCAACTGGAACAACTGATGCCACAATACAAGGAATTAGTTGTTCAGCATCAACAGGAGTCACAAGTCTATGTAATCTTCAAGAAGGTGAAGCAGGATCACAAACAGCAGTACCAAGAGGATACAACTGGAATATCTGGGAGCCAAATGATACTGCTCATACAGATAAAGCGATAACTAGATTCAACAATGCATGTATAAAAAGAAGTTCAACAGGAGAATATCAACTAACTGGGGATGACAATAAGTGTAAACCTATAGGAGAAGGTGCAAGTGCACAACAGCTTTCAGATAACACCTATATTAAAACGTTTACAATAAATGATACAATTTCAGCATCTGCAAACCCACCAGCTAATATATATGATGGACTAAATGGATATACAAATCCAAAAATGTCATATATTCAAACTTTGACTGATACTGAAAATAGCGCTGAAGATACTAGAAACCCTCTTTTATATATCGCACCATCTAGTATTACAAAAATTAGAGTATATATTTATTTAGAAGGACAAGATGTAGACAATTTTGATTTGGCAACGGTTTATCAAACATTGAGATTTGAATTTGGATTTACTAAGGATAGATATGAAGCAGCTGAAGAAGAAACACCAACCCCTACAACAGGAGAGTAAGAGGAACATTATAATTTAGATGACAAAGAAAAATAAAAAGAAAAAAGAAAGAAACAGTGTAAAATTCTACTTTATATTGTTTCTTATCCTTATTACAGGAGTAATACTTGTATATTCTACTTATGCTTGGTTTTCTTCTTCACTAAATGTTCAAATATACGGATTTAATGTAAGAGTAGATCACGACTCAGATTTGGCAATATCACTCGACGGATCTGATTGGCAACAAAGTATTAACATTACACAAAATACATTGGTTAATGAACTAAGCAAAGTATATCCAAATCACACAAATCGATGGTCAGAATATATGTCTACAGTATCTTCAATAGGTTTGTTAGATCAAGGATATAAATTTTCAATGTTTGAAAACAAAAGACCTTTAACAAAAAAGGGAGGACTGGCAAATAATAATTATATATATCCTAAATTAACTGAAGAAAACAAACCAGAATTAAATTCAACGTATTTTGCATTTGATATTTTTATAAGAAATAATACAAATTCACCGTATAGTGACAATCTATACATTAGAAACGAAAAAAAACTCTTTGTTCCAGAAAGCGAAGATGATTTATTTATATTAAACTCATTACGATTTGGAATGGTTTACGTAGGAACAGTAGGTAAAAATGCACCACTGAATGAAATACAAAATATGGACTGTCTTTCAAATGGATGCAAGCAATTTATCTATGAACCAAGTACTACTCATACAGATGGAACAGTTGAATTATTAAAAACAAGAAAAATAGAAATTACAAACGATATGGAAGTACCAACATATGCTGTATACCATGAAGGAGATAAAATTAATCTATGGTCAGGAGTACATAATTCAAGAGTTCAATTTGATGAAAATATTTTCGCATATCAAAATACTATAACAAACTTAGAACAACCAATATTTGAACTTCCATCTGGCATTTCAAAATATAGAATATATCTTTGGGTTGAAGGCTCAGATATTGATGTTATAAAAACAGAGTCTCCAGGATATAGATTAATATTTGGAATTGACTTTGAAAAAGACACAGCAGGATATAATTAAGGATGTGAATATAAATGGATAATAAGGGGAAAGTAACATATAAATTTGAATTAAAAGATCTTACATATTTAGAATTATATGAAGTATATAAAGAAATGATTGAGTTTGTATCTTTTTTAACAAAGACAAGAGACACAGCGGAAGTTGTAAAAGAAGAAAAAGAGGGGTCTTAATTCATGAATTTTAAGGAATATATAGATAAAGATATTGAAGACAAAAAAAATTTATTAGAACTTCTTCCGATGAATACAGAAGCAAGAGTAAAAAAATATAAGGATACTATTGATAACATTATAAGAGTTTATCAGCCATCAATTGAAAGTACAAAAAAATATATAGATTATAAGTATAACAAACTTTATCCAACAAAAATAGATAGAACTCAGCAAATAGAACAAATAAAAAGTAAAATAACTGTCTATAAAGAAAATTTGATTTCAACAAATCCAAATACAAGTTACTATGAAAGACTTGGCTTTGATATGCTAATATTTGAACTAGAACATTATTATAATTACACACTTCATGAAAATAATGATATAATTGTCAAAATTATTTCCAAATTCGAATTAGCATCAGTGAAAATATCTGCTGAAGACTTTAAACTTAATATTTTTTCATATAATTATATGATTTATATATTTAAAAGCATAAGAGGAGAATTAATTAATACTGAAACTCTAAAGAAAATCTTTTGGAAATGCCCAAATGTATATGAAAATATAATTATTAGTTTTAGAATCTTAATAATAAAAAATCAAAAAAGATTTGAAAGTTATTTAAAAATATTTGAATCAAAAATATTAAGTCAATATAACTATAAAAGTAGAAATGAATTAATTCAAGCCTTATATAATGAAGAAATAAATAAAGAACAATTAGAAGAACAAGATGAAGCTGATATAGTATCTGATTTTATAAGTGGTGAATTAGACTTTAGTATTTATCAAAATACTATGAATAATCTATATGGCGAATTAGATTACTTTCTAATTAATCCAATAGATGTAAGCAATCAAGATTTACTTGCACAAACTCTAATAATTATAGATAACTTTTATCAAAACATTATGGAGTATCAAAAATATTCCACTAATGAAGTATTATTTGAAAATCTTAAAAATACATATAATAAAAATATATTTAACCTACAAGAAAAACAAATGAAAAAAGACTATAAAGCACAACTAAATAAAATTAATAAACTTCAGGCAAAGGCAAAAAAACAGTTTATAAATAAAATAATTAACGGAGAAAATATAGACCAAATACTAAACAAAGACGAATTCAATAAATGTATTGAACAACAAAAAATGCTAAATGAAATATATATTGAATATTCAAATTACGACAAAATGTATTTTAATTTAATTCTAAAACAAAATATACATGAGAACTCTTTTATATCCAGTATTGTTGAGCTCATAGTGTCGTATCCGTTTTTCTCTAGATCAATTATAAAAAGTGTTTTTGAATTAGAAAATAATGAAGAAGTTACTGATAAATATAATGAAATATTTGATTTACAGTACAACAGGCATAGAAAATTGATAGATATGAAATCTATTTTTTCAAAGGAGAATTTTGAAAGACGATTGATGGACTCCTATAGATTTGACAATCTTAATATTAATGAAACTACTTTTGAAGAAGATAATCAAACACTTGCGATTACAAATTATATAAAACTCAAAAATAAGCTAAAAATTTCAAAATTCCAACGTAGTCTTGATGAAATAGAATTTTTAATAAATATAAAGAAACTAAAGGACGAAGAAGAAAAAGTATAATAAAGGAATTACATATGATGAGTAAAAATATTAAAAGGTTAACGATTTTTAATATAATTATTATAAGCATAATCAGTGTATTAGGCATTGTTATGCTTTTTAACCCATCATATGCAAGAAACCTAGCCAATGAATATTATAGCACTTGGGATGGAGAAACAGTATCCACGACTTTATCAGGCTCTGGAACATCATCAGACCCATACGTTATAAGTAATGGAGCAGATTTAGCCTTTTTCTATAAAAATTGTACAAATAGTAACTGGAACGATAGATATTACGTACTTGATAATGATATATACTTGAATGAAGGATATTTCGACTATATTGATGATGGCAATTTTAAGTATCATCTAAATAATAAAACTTACTATATCGCAAAAGACAAATATTACACAACAAAAGATGATCTAAATAGTGAAACAAATGGTCAAAACATACACGTATTAAAAAATAGAAAATATGACCCATTCTATGGGACATTTGATGGCAATGGACATGCCATAATAGGCATGTTTTTTAACGACTCTAATGCAGATAGCAATCATTTTATAAGTCATAATTATGGTGTAATTCAAAATGTTAAGTTTTTTAATTCAATAATTATATCAAAGAAAAATAGTTCATTGATAGGTGATATCTATGAATCAGGCACAACAAAAAATATTGTTTTTAATGGAACAATAAAAAATTATGCTGTAGGTAATGCAGGCATTATAGGTACTGTTGTTAATAAAGGCAATATTTCAAATATTGCTATGCACGGTAGAGTTGAAGGATATGGAAATATAGGAGGCATAGTTGGAAGATATGTAACACCAAATTCAGGTTTAAGTAGTATATTAAATATCAGCAATAGTTATAACACTGCAGAAGTTATATCTGATAATGTAGCTGGCGGAATTATTGGAAAAAGTGAAAATACAAACTATTTAAATTTAACAAACGTCTTTAATACGGGAAACATTTTGGGAGAATACTCTGGAGGAGTTTTAGGATATCTAACATCAACATCAGTTGCTAATAGCATAAATTTTACAAACTCATTTTCAAGTAATGCAGATAATTTTATTGGATATATTCCAATTAGTGCTACAATACATGCAAGCAATAATTACTACACTAATGCGAATACTAAAGCCGTAGGAAATTATAGTACAGCAGTTTCAGGAATTGAATATAAACACTACATGAATTTATTTGCTACAAATAACCTTTCATCCATGGGATATTTACAATATGATGAAAATCAAGTATCTAGTGGTTATATATGGAAATATAGACTTTATCAATCTCCATATTTGTATTTTGATGATGTAACAAAACCAGATGTCACAATAAACTACAATACCAATACATGGACACCAAGCAATAACAGTAGGACAATCTCAATAATTACTGCTAACTCCACAGGAAATATAAGTGTATCAGTAAGTGACGATAGTGATATAGCAAAGATAGAATATTACATCAAAAATAAATATGATACTACAACAGAAAATATAGAAAACCTTGATTTAAAGTTGTACACAGATGATACGACATTTACCGTAGAACCCAATACTTGTCAAACAATATATATAAAGGCAACAGATATTTATGGAAACAGTAGTTACGCCTTTTCTGATATGATATTTTATGATGCTTATGTACTAGATTTTAGTGAAGGAATAAATCACAATTCGTTAGGAATAAAAAGTAATACAATTTTTAAATATTTTACAAAAAATTCAGAAATAAACATAAGAGGAAAACACTCAGTTAATACTGACTCCTATATTTATAACGCAGACAATAAAGAATATATGTATTTTTATTATATTCCACCAACTGGAACAGTAATGACATTATATGATTATACCAAGAACAAAATATATAAATATACTGTCAACAATACCAGTGACTTTTCATACAATTATTCAGGAGTTTCACTTTATAGGTTAGATTTATCAGTATTTAAGTCAATTTATGATAGCAGTATCGCTTATGATAATACTGTATATGGGCATTACGACTCAGTAAAAAAGAAAATAGATGAAGATTTTGAAATATCATTTGACTTTTCAAAATGCTCCTTCCCAAATTCATATGTATTAAAAGGATATATAAGATCGTATTCAACAACAAATCAAACTGTAGTAATGTCATATAGAAGTTCAATTTTTGAATTTGAATTAATGACTGATCAAGAGGCAGAATATTCATTAGAAATAATTCCTGATTCTACAAATGCGATTGATAATATATCAAATACAATTAGCATGGACTTAGTACTAACAAAACAGTTAATGAATACCCAAAATTCAACATATACACATGAAGATACTTTTATATATGATCCTTCATTTTTTAATGCAGACTATACTATTGTTCTTAAAGTAGTTGATGAAAATAATAACGTTATAAAAAGTACTTCCGGTAATAATATTTCTTACCAAATAAAAAATGGTGCATCATTCAATAATAAAACTGATAACAATGCTTATATGAAAGTAAACATTCCAGCTCGGAGCTATAGCTGGTATAATATGTTTGGATACCGAGGCATGGTATCATTTAAAATAAAAGTTCTAAACAATAGATATATTGATATTGCAAATGGAACATATCAACTAAATGTATATCTTCAAGACTTAAGTGGTACAACTATAGCAACAGCACAAACTCCTTTGACAGTAAGTAAAGCCATACAAATAAATAATGCAAGTTATAACTTCGCTATTACAGATAAAAATGATAGAATAATAGAGGCAGGAGAAACAGCAGCGGGCAATAACTATATGGGATTTAACTATACACTTTCACTTAATAATCCAACCAGTTCCTCCTTACTTGTTAAAACATATAAAATAGAAGAAGTAGATGATGAAGTAGTAAAAACCGAGGTTAATCCATCAACAATTTTTAATTCTACATATAATTTTCCGGTTTTAGATAACTACTATTTACTTCAAATAAATCATCACAATCTTGATAATGTTTTAAATATTAAAAGTGACACTCCTAGCGGAGTTTATGACGTTGAGATATTTTTTCAGAATAATGGAAAAATACAAACAAGTGAAAACTTTAACATTTTAGTCAAATAATGAAAGGAGTAAAAATGAAAAACAAAATAAAATATGCACTACTCCTATTAATTGTTTTACTTTTATTTTATACTATTAAAGGAAGTTATGCCTTATACAACAGCATAGCTAATGGCAAAATAAAAGACGAAAATAATTCTCAAGAAATAATAGCAAAATTTATTGTAAATAATCAATTGTCGGATAGCATTAATTTCGAAATAAGCGATTTATCTCCGGGAGACACAAAAACTTTTAATTTCAGTGTATCAAATACCATTAATACCACTCATTCAGATGTTTCTATAAAATATAAAATCAATATACACTCATATAGTTTGCCACTAACATATATTTTGACTCAAGACCAAAATACTAACAATTTACTAACATGTTCTGGAGAAGTAGATATTTCATGTGAAAGTAGTGAGCTAATCATGAATTATAATGACAATACAATTAAAAACTTCACACTAAAAGTTACACTGCCAGAAGCAAATACAAATGAAGAGGCATTTGACTACACATATGCAAATAATATTGATATTGTAACATTAACAATTGATTCATGGCAGATTATTAGCTAAAGGATGTGATAGAAATGAAGAAAGGAAGCTATATTATATTTATATCTATTTTTTTCCTGATAATTATAGCGATAATTTTAACAATCTTTAAATATAGTCAGGCAAAATACCGGAAGTCTGATACATGGGACTATAACTATGATACATCAGGATTTTATATATCAAGTAACTTTCTACAAGATACCAATTATGACGTATATAACAGTAATAATAATTTGGATTATACATATATTACATATCTAAACTTTGATACTAATGCATTAAGCTTTAAAGTCTATAATTATCAATCTGATACCCAAATAAGCAAAGAAAATATTAAATATAATATCTCATGCGAAATACAAGGTGAAGAAGCTCATACATGTTTTATAGATGGTTCACCAAGTAGTAAAGGAAATATAAGTCTAAATAAAGCATACACTTGTTCCGTAAGTGGATTAACTGAAGAAGAATGTAAAAACAATCAAAATGCAACCCTTACATACAATAAACAAATTAATACTCATGATATCTCAATACAAAGAGCTTCATCATCAAATTCAGATACATTAATCGTAAATATAATCTTAACAGTCACATATCCATACAAAAAAGTTTTAAAAGGAAATTTAATGTTAAAATACAATGAGGATGAGCAGGGAATAAACATTGCAAATATATCTAGCAGTGACTATCAATGCGAATACATAGTTACAAATTATGGTGGAGCGACTTACCCCAGTGTTACTCTAAAAGGAATAGAAAGTAGCGTACTTTTTCAATCAAATAACTTGACTGAAGTAACAAGATATATGAACAAATATGATAGGTGGAAAGTAAAAGTTAATAAAAGCAAATATATCCCATGTTCAAAAGCTATATACCAATATACAGGAACAAACTACCTTTTTGGTGATGCCAACAACGATGGCAGAACCGATACATTGGATGTAAACAGAATAGATAAACATATTTCAGGTAATGAGCTTTTAACTGGAGTAGGCTTTATAAATGCAGATCTTAATAATGATGGAGCAGTAAATGATTACGATAAATTATTACTTCAAAGATATATATCTAACCCAACTATGTAAACTATAAAAAATGTATCGGAAGAAATTATACAATATATTCTCGATACATTTTTATTTTATACCAAATTACATATTTTGATATATGAGTACATTAATAAACCATCTATTATAATTATTGAATTGGTCTTTTTTTTGATGTATAATTATGATAGGGTGATAAGATGGAGAGGATAGAGTTAAAAATATTTGCATTAATAATATCTATATTTGTCTTATTGTCAAATATCAACTCAAGTTACGCAAGATATTTATCAGAATCAACAGGAACGGCAGACATTGATTTTAGTACCTGGAAAGTACTTGTAAATAACACTGATATCACAAACAGTACAGTTACAAATATGATTATAACACCTACTATTATTTCAAATAGTAATGTAAGAAACGGTACACTAGCACCAGGATCTATAGGATATTTTGATCTTATGATTGACTGTTCTAATGTTGAAACTTCATTTAACTATCAGATTAGCATTAATAAAACCGGCGAAATTTCAAATTTAAAGGTCATTGGTTATTCTCCAAATAATACATCTACAACGCCATCAGTATCATATAAAAATACAACTAATCATACATACCCAGATACAAACACAATATCAGTTAATAAAACATTGCCAACAAGTGGAACATTTTCCACATTTTATGTAAGAATCTTTTTTCAATGGATTGATAATTACAATAATTTAAATACTGATATAAATGACACATCAATTGGTTTGAAATCTGCAAATAATCAAACAATTAACTATAATATAAGTGTGACACTTCAATTCAGACAAATTTCTTCATAGTTGGTAAAAATGAATAATACGTTTGTTGTATTTTGACATGAATATGTGATATAATTTTTATGATTGGATTAAGGTAAGATAGGAAGGGATTAATATGAAAAAAATACTATTTTCAAAACAAAGTATTATTATATCTATGACTATTTACCTAATGATGATATGTTTTTTTTCAATACTAGTTATTAGCAAAAATAACTATGGTGTAACACAATTTGGAAATAGATTTTTTATAAGTGCATCATCTAATAATAAGCTATATGGATATAAAGAAGGAGATCTAATTGAAATAGAAAAAAAGAACATTAGTGAACTGCATGATGGTGATAATGTTTATATCTATAAAATGCAAGAAAATGAAAAAAAAATAGATATAATCAATTCCCAGGTACAACAAGTACATGCTGAATATCCAAACAGTTATGTAATATTAAAAAATGACAACTACCGCTGGGAAGAAAAGTATATTGTTGGGATATCAAGAAATATATACCCTAAAATGGGATACGTAATGACGGCTCTAACATCAAGTTGGGTATTTTTTATATTATTTTTTATCCCTGCAGTAATCATTTTTATATATGAAATCTACACTCTATTTAATGAATTAAAAAAACTTAAAAAAAACAATATTAGTATAGAAAAGGAAGATGAAAAAAAAGAAATCAATCAACAAGAAAACAAAATACTAAATAATAACACTCAACCTATTAACCAACGGTTTAATATTGAGTCTCAAAAGTTAATAAGTGAAAAAGAAAACAATATTGGTGATAATATCATGGACGAACCAATTATTATTATCCCCAATATAAAAGAAAAAGGTGACTATATAACAGATGAAAACATTGAAGATGAGCTAAGTACTATTACAATTAGTGATGAATTAAATAAAGAAAATGAAAGTGAACCAGAAGAAAAAACTAATAATAATAAAACTGATAATGAAGATAGTCAAGAAGTGAATTCAGATGAATCTAGTAATAACATAAAAACAGAAAATGAGCCAATAGTTATAGGAAAAGGTATTAAAAATTTTATTTTAAAAATACTAGAATTAAAAAAGTATGAAATATTTGATATTTTATCAATTATTAATAATGCGAAAAATCAAACGTTTCCACAATCGGTATTAAAAAATATTATTTCAACATATGTAATGGATAAATATATTCAGCCAATTGATTATAATGAAGAAGATTTTAAAAATAAAAATAAAATTCTTATAGAAAAAATAGAAAAATATGCATCTAAAAAAAGAAATCTCGATTCAACTCAAAAAAAAGAGCTCACAGAAACGTTATTATTCTATAATAAACTAAAAGAGGATTATAGTAACTTAAATAAAGAAATTACATCATTTATTACATTTGAATCAGAAGATGATAAAAAAATAATTGTAGACTGTATAACAGAAAAAGGTAAAAGCTACATAAAATTAAGAAAAGCGTTTACAGAAAGAATTTCAGCATCAAAAATGTTTCAACTTATCGTAAGTGACACGATAATAAAAAAAGTCTATAATACACAGTTAAAGTCAAATATTAAATTTAGTAAAATATTTAGTGAATATGTTATTGATAAATCGTATAGCCAATCAGTTGTACTAGAAAATTTAGAAGAAGTTCTTTTGAAATTGGTAGGATCTATGCTTATAAAGGAATTATTTAATGGTGATTATGAAAAACAGTACATTATTCACTTTAATGAAACACTATATAAGAAGGAAAGAAAAATTAACAATTTTATAGATAATTTCAATGATCCTTTTTCTCAGAAAAAAATATTAATATTAATTAATGCTGATAATATAAAAAAGAATAAAAATATTTTGGATAAATTAAAAAATCAAGGATTTAATTTTGTCATTCAGCTACCAAAGAAGGATCTTATGAATGTTGAATTTGACAGAAAAATTCTAAACATAGCAGAATACATAATAATTATTGGTAATTTAACCGAAGGAGAAAAAAAGACATTAATACCCGTAAGTATGATTCCAAAGGTATATTGTATTAATGAGGCCATTGACAGTGAGGTGATTAAAGCATGACAATTTTTAGGTTTCTATATGAAATATTATCTGTACTCTTTCAAGGTGTAATATACATATTTAAAGGATTATTTAATGGAATAAAAACAATTTTTTCTTTTGGAGACTATAAGAAAATCATTGATTTCTATTCAAAAGAATTAAATATAAGCGAATGGATACTAGTAACAATCTTAATTGTGGTATTAATTTTGATAGTAGGTTTAATTGCTTATATATTATATTACTTATTAAGAAAGTATATAATATTGAAAAAGAAATTGGTAAACCAAGAGTCACTGCTTGAAGAAATAAATACATTAAATGATCAGGTTGAAGGACTAGTTAAAGAAAATGAAAAAATAGCAGAAATATATTCTGGAATTACACCAAATTCTAATAATGGAAAGATAGGAGGCGCTAATGTTAATCCTATAAATCCAAATGAGCCACAAGTTGAAGGAGAAGAAGTAGAACAAGAAGAAGAGGTTGCAGATGAAAACATAAGATTCCCACAATTGTATAGAATTGATAAATTAAATAAAAAGACAAAAATAGTAAACTACAACAATACACAAACGTTGCCAGAATTGGTAGACGACTTTAGATGCTTTTCTGCAAGTCAATTACATCTATACTATAATGTAGAAATGATTCGTGTATTCTTCGGTGGACTAGCATGTGGTAAAATGTTAATATTCCAAGGTATTTCTGGTACAGGAAAAACATCCCTTGCATATGCATGGAGCAAATTTAATAAATCGGACCCATGTATAGCATCAGTGCAACCTTCATGGCGTGATAGAACCGATTTCTTTGGCTACATGAACGAATTTACGAAAAGATTTAATGAAACAGGGGCTTTAGTTGAATTATATAGTGCATTATACGATGATAGATGTCACACAATTGTACTAGATGAAATGAATCTGGCACGTGTTGAGTACTATTTCGCAGAAGTACTATCAATACTTGAAATGCCAAATAGAGCAGAATGGATTGTTAGCCTTGTAACTAACACTGTTGAAAATGATCCAGTTAAACTAAATAATGGTAAAATACGATTAAATGGAAATGTATGGTACATAGGAACAATCAATAACGATGATTCAACATTTGCAGTTACTGATAAAGTTTATGATAGAGCAATGCCTATTGATATTAATACCAAAATCGATCCATTTGATTGTAGAAACCAAGAGGCCCTAGATTTAAATTCGGTTTATCTTGAATCATTATTTCACAAGGCATGTGAAGATTTTCCAATATCTGAAAAAAGTCTTAAAAGCTTAAGTACAGTCGATAGTTTTATGATAACCAACTTTAAAATATCTTTTGGTAATCGTATCATGAAACAATTAAACATATTTGTACCGGTATATGTTGCATGTGGAGGAGATGAAGTTGGAGGAATTGACTATTTCGTTGCAAAAAAAATATTACGTAAACTGGAACAACAGAATATAGCATATATTCGTGACGCAATTGATCCATTCATAGAAGAATTGAATAGATTATTTGGAAAAGACAAAATGAAAGAATGTATTGAATACGTTAGTATGTTAAAGAAAGGTTAAAATAGGTAAATAATATGGAAAACTATTCATTAAAATATGAAAATCAATCTGATTTGTTTAATGATAAGTTCTTTAAAAATATAAATCAAAGAGAACTTCTATCATCAGATTATACAGGATTAATAGTTAGCTTTGATTGGTTTGATTTAATCTTTGGAACTATACCATATGTAAACAATATATTTAATGATTTAAAATCATTCCTAAAGGAAGAAGAAGAAATACTTAAAATAGAAAAGGTTCGTAAAGTTGGACCGCCAACGTTCAAACATCTAGCTAAACATACAAACTTTATTCAAGAATATGATGAAGAAAAAAATAAAATAACACCATCTAAACTTCTAAACACGTATAAGGAAGATACATTCAATACCTATGAAAATCGTTTTATTTGTACTCTTGTTGATGAGCTGGCAATATTTTTGGAAGATATAAAGAATCAATTAACAGCACATGATACACATAATGAAGATTCATTTACGTTTAATAGTAAAACCAAAGCAGATGGTGAGGAGATTTCATTCAATTTTATGCTAGATGCAAAAACAGACAGGTCGTCAGGCCTTGAAGAATTTGAGGCAAAATCAGAAATTGTAATGAATAATGTTAAGTCTTGGAGAGACAGTTTACTATATAAAACTCTAAAAAAAGAAAAAGCACCTGCAGTATCAGATCCAATTAAAAGAACTAATGTAATTTTAAAAAATCCAAACTTTCAAATGGCAGCTAATTTATGGGACTTTATTCACAACTTTAGTATAGATGCACATACCATAGAAAACAATAGAGATGTATACAATCAATTACCAACAGTTTTCAATGATAAAGTTAATAATACTTTTTTATGTTTTTACTACATTATGAAATATACATGTGCAAAGAATAATTATCAAAAAGATATATATAACAAAGAATTAAATAAACTATTTTTGAAAGATATAAAAGAGAATATAAGATCACTTGCTAATGGAGATGATGCGTTAACAAAAGAAGATCTTGTAAATTTAGTAACATCAGAATATGATATCGTTAAAAAAGAAAAAGTAGTAGATTATTCAATGGTTGCAAATAAAATTAACAGTAGCTCAAAGAAATTTATGGATAAAATGGATTCAAGTTTCTTCCAAATAGGTGGAGATGGAGCAACACTTAATATGACACTCGACGAAGAAGAAGATAATAAAGAAGAGAAAATCATAGTTGATGATATTGATAAAACATCAAGCAACTCAGGAGATGAAGAAAATGATTAAAAATATTTTAAAAATAATAATGAAAATATTAAAAATAGCATTAATTATAATAATTGTTTTATTCGCATCATTTGTATTACTACAACGTTTTTCCAACAATAACACATCCATATTTGGATATAGAATGTTTGCAGTTGTAACAGGTTCAATGGAACCAGTATATAGTGTTGGCGATGTTATACTATGTAAGGAAGTTGATACTAATAAATTAAAAGTTGGAGATGATGTTACATATTTAGGTAAAGAAGGCACTTTTAAAGATAAAGTCATTACACATAGATTAAAAAACATCACAGAAAAAGATGGAAAAAAGATATTTTACACACAGGGAGTTGCAACTAACAATATCGATCCACCTATAGAAGCAAGTCAGATATATGGTAAGGTATCAAGAAAATTATTAATTTTATCAGCATTTCACAGTTATTCTAGTACTAGCATTGGTTTTTTCCTATGTGTAATAATACCTATAATGTTATTAGTTGGAACCGAAGTAGTACAAACGATGCTTGAAAAACATGAAGAACAGCATGAAAAACATAATGAAATACAACAAAACAGCCAACAAAACAATTATACAACAGAGCAATTAAAACAAGAATTAGAATCGCTACAACAAATGGTAGATGTTCAAAATGAACAATATGAAGCGAGGATAGCAAATAATGCACAAATGCAACCTCAAACTGTAGGAGTAAATAATATGAATGTGCAAGCACAGCCTCAAGCAGTAGGAGTAAATAGCACAGCCTCAAGCAGTAGGAGTAAATAATATAAGTGCACAAGTGCAACCTCAAACTGTAGGAGTAAATGGTATAAATGCACAAATGCAACCTCAAACTGTAGGAGTATATAATATAAATGCACAGGTGCAACCCCAAGCAGTAGGAGTAAATAATATAAGTGCACAAGAGCAACCCCAAGCAGAAATAGACAGTAGTAAATAAAATAGAGATAATCATTTACAGGGATTATAAACTTTGGTGGTAAAAGGAAGTGATAGTATGAAACTGACTGAAAGAATGAAGTCTAAGTTAAGAAAAGTCAACTTTACATCAGTTGCATTTTTTGCTGTTTCCGTAATTTCTATCACTTTCGCATGGTTAGCATACAGTAATACTATTGCAACCAATTTGGATGTTGATATTAAAAGATGGGATATCAATATAACAACTGGAAACACTGAAATAACCAATGAGTATGATATTAATGTTGACTCATTTTATCCAGGAATGGATGATTATAGTGACTCATTTACAATAAGAAATAACGGTGATTTAGCAGCCAAGATAGATTATAATATTTCATATTTCAGATTATTTGATCAAGAAATACCAACAAATAATTTAACATTTTATGAATTGCAAAGAGACTACCCATTTAAAATATCACTAGATTATGATACAAGATATTTAGGAATTAATGATACAGCAACATTTAGCATTTCATGTGAATGGCCATTGGACTCCGGTGATGATGCAGCAGATACTTTATATGGAAATATGGCATCAGAGTTTTATGCTCAAGAACAACAGATAAAAGCAAATAACCCATCATATGAAATAAGAAAAGGCCTAGAATTGAAAATCGAAATTGTAGTAAGTCAATATATTGATGAGACAAACTCATTTGCGACTGACTCTTGGGACACTATTCAACTGGCAGTAGAAAAAGGAGATACAAGCAAATATAGTGTTGGAGCCACAAAAAATGTAAGAGTGGGAAACAAAAACCTTAAAGTAAAAATTGTAAATAAATCAGCACCAACATCATGTAATGGGGATTCATTTTCACAAACAGCATGTGGCTTTGTTTTAGAATTTGAAAATGTTATTGAAGAAAAAAAGATGAATTCTTCAAATACAACTAACGGAGGATGGCCAAATAGTGAATTATATGAGTATTTGCACGGTGACTTTTTCTCAACCAAATTACCATATGAACTGAGAAAAGTAGTAGCAACAACACGTGTTGTTTCTGGGCATAACTCAAATGAAACAACAAATTATGTAACTTATGATAAATTATATTTGTTTTCCAAAAAAGAATATTATGGAGTAAGTGCACAAGATACCGCAGCAAACTCCACTAGGCAGATTGATTGGTATGTTGGTATGTCATCTACACCAATATATAATAGTGGAAGCCTTGTTGGACATGCCTACTTAAAAATGAAAAAGCTCGATTCATTAAACAACCCAAAAACATATTGGTTTCGTTCGGTAAATGGTACACAATTGTTTGATGCGGTATATAGTAGTTCAATTTATTCTCCAAGAGCGGCAAATGAACCAAATGTTTGGTTTGCTCCTGCTTTTAGAATCACATAATTAAAGCTAAAAGTTAGACACCAAAGGTGTTTAACTTTTTATATGTCATGACTTAAACTGATATTAAAACTATCATTATAAATTATAAATACCAGCTATTTACAATTTGATTTCGAGTGTGCTATAATGATAATTGATAAAAAGGATAGAGGTATAACTATGAAGAAGGTATTACGAATCATTCGAAATATTATTTTTGGCGTTATTTTTGTTGTGTATCTCTCAATAATCATTTGCGTAAGTACTTTGGTTTTAAATCGTAATGATTATGGATATACAGAGTTTGGAAATAAAGCATTAATAGATATTAAAGAAAATACAGGAAATTATTTAAAAGGACAACTAGTAATAGTTGAAAAAAAGATTATTGATAACTTGAAAGCGGGCGATGAAGTCTTTGTATATGAGACAAACCAACAAGAAAAAACAGTAAAAGTGGTTTCTTCAACTATAAAAGAAATTAATAAGGAAGAAACTACCCCATATATAACATTAGATGTAGATAATACAGCCTGGGGACAGGATTATATTGCTGGACAAAGCACAAAAATGTATGAATCTATAGGGGGCATACTAACATTTGTTGAGTCTAAATGGATATTCTTTGTAATATTTATTATTCCTTGCTTTTTTATCTTATTATATGAGATTTATTCTGTAATTATTGTCATAAAATTCGATGGTGATGAAGCAATACTAGAAAATCCTAATGTTATCAGTGGTGATCAAAAAGATAAGGTGGATGATATTTCTGTATTGATGAGTGAAATAACTAATTTGAAATCTCAGCTAAATCAAAATGCCCAGCCTATTATGAATCAAAACTTAACTCAGCAATCAATGCAACCACAAACTATAGGAATTAATAGTGCGAATGCACAAGTACAACCACAAGCAGCAGGAGTAAATAATATAAATGCACAGGTGCAACCACAAGCAGCAGGAGTAAATAATATAAATGCACAGGTGCAACCCCAAGCAGCAGGAGTGAATAATATAAATGCACAAGCGCAGCCCCAAGTTGGAGGAGTAAATAATATAAATGCACAAATGCAGCCCCAAGTTGGAGGAGTAGATAATATAAATGCACAGGTGCAAACATCACAGAATACAAATATTGCTAATTCAAATTCAGAACAGCCACAAATTATTCAGACATCAGCCCAAACACTTGATTCACAAAATAATCAATAGAATAATCAATTTAGCTGGTAAATAATACTATAAATAATAAGAAGGTGGTTTGATGGCAAAGAAAATAGTTAATCTGATATTGAACATTTCAATTGTTTGCGCTTCAATAATTTTATTTGTTACCATCTTTTTAGATATTCAAACGACAGTATTAAAAAAAACATATAAATCATTTTTTGGATATTCTCTTTTTGAAATAAAAACAGGAAGCATGAGCAAAACGATTAAAATAGGAGACTGGATATTAGTAAAAAATACCAAAGATGTTGACCTAAATGATATCATAACATATGAACAAAATGGTAATTTTATAACACATAGAGTTATACAAAAATATCAAGGAAACATTACTACGAAGGGGGATTCCAATAATACTATAGATAAACCTATAACTAATACGCAGGTTGTTGGCAAAGTAATCAAGGTATTACCAAAATTTGGTATAATAAAAAGTGTACTTTTAAATAGTGAAGTATTGATTCCATTTATTATTACAATATTTATTATTTGTTTAATAATTGATGATAAAAATAATAAAAATGAATCATATATAAATAGATTTAAATCTTTATTTAAAAAAAGAGATAAAAATATAAATAATAGAATTAAGGACATACCAATTCCTCAGAAAAATGATGAATCAATGACAACTATTTTAAGTAAAGTAGAAATTGATAATAATAATGAGGTTTATAGCAGATTGAAGGAAACAAAAAATGAAGAAGAGGATGATGATATTCCAAAAATAATCAAAATCATATGAAACAGAGAGGGATTATTTCATGAATAAAAAAGGAAAAAAAAGAATGCGAAGATTAATGATTTTATTCATAATGATTCTACTCACTTTATCTATATTGTTAGTTGGAACATATGCATGGTTTATTGGATTAAGAACAGTAGATGTTTCAGAATTTAGCGTTACCATAACAGGAGTTGATGGGTTAGAAATATCTCTAGATGGTGAAAATTGGAAGATAGAAGGTGAGCCTTTACATATCAATTCAAGTACAATCATTAATACAACATCCACAACGGATGATCATGCATATTCAGGGCATAAAAATATATGGCCAAGTGATGGGTTAGTACCGTTATCAACCAATGGATTAATGGATGCGACAAACAGTAGATTAATACTATATGAAAAGACCGGATTGCCACCATCACCAGGAGGCTATGGAATAATATCAAACAGACTAGATAACACTGGAACAGACGAAGCAGACGGATATGTCGCATTTGACTTGTTTCTTAAAAATGGAAAAGGTTCATCATACAATGAAACGTATGATCCAAATGCAGATGAAGATATTTATTTGACAAGCAACTCATATGCTAACAGTACACCAAGTGGTAGTAGTGAAGAAGCTTATGGAATTGCTAACTCAATAAGGATAGGTTTTTTCCAGATAGGACGAATAAAATCAAGCGGATATAGTTCATCAATATTAACTGGAATAACATGTAGTGGAGGGGAACATATTACAACAACTTGTACCAATAGTACAAATTTAGACGAAAGAAGGGCCAAAACATGGAACATATGGGAGCCAAATGATTCAACACACGAAAGTAATTTAGTTCAACTTTTCAATAGAATATGTAAGAAAAGAAGTGCAACGGGAGCCTACCTAGAAACCTCTTGTGATACTCTGACAGCTACAAGTAGTAATTTAACCTATGCAATAAATCAACCAATTACTTCAACAGATCAAGTAGATGTTTATGATGGAAATAATGGGTACACTTCAGCAAAACTCACAGAAATGAATACATATAAAACAAATGACGCTGCAAATTATGCAAGTGATAAAAAACAACTATTAAAAATTGCTGGAAATAGTGTAACAAAAATTAGAGTATACATATGGTTAGAAGGGCAAGACGTTGATAACTATGATTTAATTGTCAATGATGCAAATGTGGCAATTAAATTTGGCTTTACAAAAGATAAATATGGTATTTCAACTACGTAAATAGGATGTGTATAATATGAATGGTGATATAAAAACGACTGCGGCGAAGTTACGGAAAAGGAAAAGAAACTTTAAAATAGCCTGTGTCTTACTAGTTATACTTATTATATTAATAGTTGCAGTATATGCAGCAGTTAGTTTTATATATAATGGATACTATTTTTCTATAACATTAGACAAAAATTTATATCTTAAGAATAAAGTTGTTATATATGATGATCCAAAATACAAGGTATATAGAAGTGTTATGCAGGTTGAGTCATTAGACTTTTTTGATAATATATCAGAAAAGTGGCTGCCTGATAGTTTAGATAATGCAGGAGGTAGTCATAATGGGGAAAGTTATCTTGCATACACGTTCTTTATTGAGAATATGGGAGATGATGTTGTTGACTATTATGATGAATTAATTATCGATGATGTTGTAAAAAATGTAGACGAAGCGATACGTTTTAAGGTATACTATGATGGGAAGGATAAATTATATGCAAAAAAAAGCATTGATGGTACCCCAGAAAAAGGAACAATTGCCTTTAAAGATGAAAATACTGTTTTAAGGCAGAAAGTAACAAATTTTGCTCCAGGTGAAATACATAGATATACAGTAGTAATGTGGGTTGAAGGAAATGATCTTGAATGTACTAATAATATTTTAGGTGGGGAATTAAAAGTACATTACGATTTTAAATCATATCATAAAGAAGGTAGGAAGTGATTAATATGTATAATAATAATGATGAAGATATAGTAGAAGTGGAATATACTGAAGAAGATATTAAAAGAAAAAATAGAAGAGTATTTAAGATGATTACAGTTTCAGGACTTACGTTAGTCGTACTTATAGTCGCAACATATGCATGGTTTATAGGTATAACAACAGTTAAAGTAAATGCATTTCAGGTTAATGTAGAGACATTTAAAGGATTACAAATTTCATTTGACGCATCATCTTGGAGTGATAGTGTATCAATAACTGGAGATACAACATCTGATAATGCATATAATGCAACAAATAGAAGTGTTAATAACCATTGGTTAGATTATAAAAACCCAAGTGATACAACAGAGGGATATAAAGGACTAGTACCAATATCTAGTGCAGGAGAATTTTCAACAACAGGGCATTTAAAATTATTTTCTAATGCAAGTATCAACGCTATCACAGGTGGATATAGAATAAGAACCGAAAAAATATTAAATGAAGCATCTGAACAAGCTCAAGGATTTGATGGAACAACAACATCACCAGAAAAAGGGCAATATATAACTTTTGACTTATATTTAAAAAATACTACTAACACTCAGGGAACATTACCAAATGCATCAGCGTATACGCCAGACGAAACAGAAGCAGTATATTTAACTACGAACTCATCAGTTACACTTCATGCAGAAGAAGGTAAAAATGATGACGACGGGTTAGAAAATTCTTTAAGAGTTGGATTTTATCAGGTTGCGTATGCTCCATTGGGGACTACTGAAGCTAAACTTAGAACAATGAACTGTACATCAGTTGCAGCTGATAGTATTGTAGGAACATGTACAACATCTGGAACAACAGGTAATAGAGGTTCCGCATGGAATATCTGGGAACCAAATGATATGACTCATGCTGATAAAGCAATAAGTAACTTTAATCGTCTATGTAGATTGAGAACAGGAGCGGATACATATACTGCACCTGTTGCAGATGATTTATCAACAAAATGTAAAGCAGATGGAACAAATTTATTTGCTAATAATCAATATGTAACTACATATGGAGTAAGAGCAGCAATTGGAAATTCAGATAAAGTTAATATGTATGATGGAATCAATACATATATGACAACAGTAGGAACTGATAAATTCCTTAACGCAGTTACAACATTAAGAGAATCACAAAATGTAATAAATACATCAGATCTATATGCAACAGATAGGTCATCATTAATTAAGCTAGAGCCAAATAGTATTACAAAAATTAGAGTTTATGTATGGTTAGAAGGACAAGATCTTGATAACCTAGACTATGTTGGAGAAACACAAAACTTACTTATTAATATGGGATTCACTAAAGATATATATGAAGAAGATGTTAACGCAACACCATCTCCTACAACAACTACAGAAGAGCCATAATTATAAGATAGCAAATATCATTTCAATTAGAAGTGATATTTTTCTTTTATTGATATCTAAAATAATGTATAATGTAAAAAGACAGGAAGTGTAAAAATATGAATTTAGATGAGTTAAATGATAAGCAAAGAGAAGCAGTGCTATATAATGAAGGACCATTATTAATTATTGCCGGAGCTGGAGCAGGAAAAACGAAAACATTAACTACCAAGATAGCATTTTTAATCGAAGAAAAAGAGGTAAGCCCATATAACATTTTAGCAATTACATTTACAAACAAAGCTGCCAAAGAAATGAAAGACAGAATTTTTATGCAAATAGGTAATGTTGCTAAAAAACTTCAAGTATCAACATTTCACAGTTTTGGTTTAAAATTGTTACGCGAAAACTATAACATACTAGGATACGATAAAAACTTTGTAATTATGGACAGTGATGATTCATTAACTGTAGTAAAAAAGATTATTAAAGATATGGGATATGACCCTAAAATATATAATCCAAGAGCTATAAGAAATAAAATAAGTAGTTGTAAAAATGAAATGATGTCTCCAAAAGACTATGAAAGACTTGCGGTAAGTGATTATGAAAAAGTAGTAAAAGAGGTTTATGAAAAATATAATACTAAATTACAACGAAATAATTCCGTGGACTTTGATGACTTACTATTATTACCAATAGAACTTTTTAAAAAGAATCCTGACATATTAGCTAAATATCAAGACTTATATAAGTATATATTAATTGATGAATATCAAGATACTAATGAGGCACAATATATATTAACAAAATTACTTAGTGAAAAAAATAGGCTTATTACATGTGTTGGTGATGATTCACAAAGTATATATAGCTTTAGAGGAGCAAATTATAAAAATATTTTAAATTTTGAAAAAGATTACAAGGATGCAAAAACTATCCTTTTAGAGCAAAACTATCGTTCCACAAGTACTATTCTTGATGCTGCAAACCAAGTAATAAAAAATAATAAAATGAGAAAAGATAAGAATCTATGGACATCACGAGGAATAGGAGAAAAAATAAAATATTATAGAGCTTATAATGAAAGAGACGAAGCACAATACGTTATTAGAAAAATAAAAGAACTAATAAATAGAAATATTGAATATAAAGATATAGCTATTTTGTATAGAACAAACGCCCAATCACGCGTACTTGAAGAAGAAATGTTAAAAGAAAATATGCCATATAGAGTAATCGGTTCATTCTATTTCTATTCGAGAAAAGAGATAAAAGATTTAATTGCATATTTAAGATTAATACACAATTCAAAAGACAATGTTTCATTACTAAGAGTAATCAACACTCCTAAAAGAGGAATAGGATTAAAAACAATTGAAAACTTAACAACAAAAGCTGATCTAGAAGGCATAAGTATATATGAAGCGATTTCTTCAGGAAAAGAATTAGAATTTAAAAATCTAATAGAAAGACTTAAAGAAGTATCCGAAAATTTAACCCTAACAGAGTTAATTGACAAAGTACTTGATGCCTCAGGAATAAGACAAGATTTAGAAAGTGAAAAATCATTAGAAGCAGAAGTAAGATTAGAAAACCTAGAAGAATTTAAGTCTATTACAAAATCATTTGAAGAAAGAGAAGGACTGATATCACTAGAAGACTTTTTATTAGAAATCAGCCTCATCAGTGATGTTGAAGAATATAAGGATGACCCAAATAGAATAAGTTTAATGACTGTTCATTCTGTAAAAGGTCTTGAATTTGACCATGTTTTTGTAGTAGGAATGGAAGAAGGCATATTTCCACATATGAATTCTTTGATGGAAAATTCAGAAGTAGAAGAAGAAAGAAGACTATGTTATGTTGCAATAACGAGAGCAAAAGAAGAGCTTCATTTAGTAAATGCAAGAAGAAGAACTTTATTTGGTAATGAACAAATAAATCCAGTAAGTAGATTCATTGGAGAAATAAATAAAGAGTTAATAGAAACAAATGTTAAAGAAGACGAGCTACCTAAAAAACAAGAAAAAATAAAAGTAGGAGAAATGTTTAGAGAGGAAGAAGTAGAATACCAAGTAGGAGACTTTGTATATCACGAAACATTTGGTACTGGAAAAGTTGTTGAAGTCACAAATACATTAGTTAGTGTAGCATTTAAACATCCTCATGGAATAAAAAAATTAATGAAAAACCACAAGAAACTATCAAAAGTATAGTTTCTTTTATATTATATTGGAAACTTTAATATAAAAATGTTATAATAAAGAAAACAAACAGAGGAGAAATAAGATGAATAAAGACATAACGCTTGTTATATTAGCAGCTGGAATGGGAAGTAGATTTGGTGGGTTAAAGCAACTTGAACCGATGGGACCTAATGGAGAATTATTAATTGATTACTCTATCTACGATGCCATTAATGCTGGATTTACAAAAGTAGTTTTTTTAATAAAAGAAGAAAACTATGAGATATTCAAAGAGACAATTGGTTCAAGAGTTGAGCCGCATATTCATGTAGAATATGCATTTCAAAAAATGGATAATGTTCCTCTTTACTATGATGAATTAAAAGATAGACAAAAACCTTTAGGAACAGCCCACGCAATACTTTGCTGTAAAGAAAAGGTAGCAGAACCATTTATGATAATCAATGCAGATGACTTTTATGGCAGAGATGCGTTTAAAAAGGGTGCAGAATTTCTAAGAAACACAAATATTGAAGAAATACCACATAAATATGGATTGGTGGGATATTTAGTAAAAAACACAATTACAGAAAATGGTGCAGTTAAAAGAGGAGTATGTAAAGTCAAAGAAGATGGAACACTAATAAGCTTAATAGAATGCTCAGTAGGCAGAGTTAAATCAGGAAATATTATAGCCACTCCACTAGATAAAACATTAGAAGCCTTTGAAGTAGCAGAAGATGATACTGTTTCCATGAACATGTTATTGTTTGATAAAAGTATATTCAAATATATTGAAGAGCATTTCGAAGCATTCTTAGAAAAGAATAAAAATGAAAATAATTTAGATAAATGTGAATATTTAATACCAGATGTATTATTTGATTCAATAAATAATGGTTATTCAATGTGTAATGTAATTTCAACTGATGCTACGTGGTATGGCGTAACATACAAAGAAGACACGCCAGCTGTAAAAGAATCTATCAAAAAGCTAGTAAAAAATAAGGATAGTGATAATAAAGATTATCCACTACATTTATGGGAGAAATAATTTATTTCTCTTTTTTTTGAATATAAAATCATGTTATTATATTTATATAAGAAAAGGATGATGTTTATGCAAGATAGAATGAATGAATTAATTGATATAATTAACGAAGCGGACTATAATTATCACACACTGGATAACCCAACAATAACTGATCAAGAATATGACAACCTCTTAAGAGAATTATTTGAAATAGAAGAAAAGCATCCTGAATGGATAAGAGAAGACTCTCCTACACAACATGCGGGAGGAAAAGTTATTGAAGGATTTAATAAGGTTACACATACAATACCAATGATGTCATTGAGTGATGTGTTCTCAGAGAGTGAGTTAATTTCATTTGATGAGAGGATAAAGAAAGAAAAGATAATTCCAAAATATATGTGTGAATTAAAGATTGATGGATTATCTGTTTCTCTCCTATATGAAAAGGGAAAACTAGTAAGGGCAGCAACTAGAGGAGATGGAACAACAGGTGAAGATATTACTCATAATGTTAAAACTATCAAAGTTATTCCCTTACGTCTTAAAGAAGAAGTAGATATTGAGGTACGTGGAGAGATATTCATGAATAAAAAAACACTAGAAGAGCTAAATAAAAAAAGAGCATTAAAAAATGAGCCACTTCTTCAGAATTGCAGAAATGCCGCAGCAGGCTCAATAAGACAGCTAGATTCAAAAATAGCAGCAGAAAGAAAACTAGATAATTTTATTTATCATCTTCCAAATCCTTTAGACTACGGCCTAAACACCCATGAAGAAGCAATTAATTACATGAAAAGACTAGGATTTAAAATAAATCCAAACAATAGATTAGTTAACTCAATAGAAGAGGTTATAGATTTTATTGAAGAAAAGGGAAAAATACGAAAAGAACTTCCCTATGATATTGATGGAGTAGTAATAAAAGTTAATGATATAAAACAACAAAAAAAATTAGGATATACTGCAAAATATCCAAAGTGGGCAACTGCATATAAATTTCCTGCTGAAGAAGTTCTAACTAAATTAAAGGATATAATATTTACAGTAGGTAGAACTGGACAAATTACTCCAAATGCGGTATTGGATCCAGTTATAGTCGCAGGTTCAACCATCTCAAGAGCAACATTGCACAATGAAGACTATGTTAAAGAAAAAGAACTAAAAATAGGAGACATTGTTTCTATAAGAAAAGCAGGAGATGTAATACCAGAAGTTGTGGAAGTCAAAAAGGAAAGAAGAACAGGTGCAGAAAAAGATTTTGTAATGATAGATAAATGTCCAATGTGCCATACAAAACTTATCAAAAAAGATGGACAAGTTGACTATTATTGCCCAAACACCAAATGCCCTGCTAGACATATTGAAAGTCTTATTCATTTTGTATCAAGAGATGCAATGAATATTGATGGACTAGGCGATAGAATAATGGAAGATTTCTACAACTTTCACTACATTGGTTCTATTGTAGATATTTATTCATTAAAAAATCACCAGAATGAACTAAAAAGACTAGAAGGTTATGGAGAAAAGTCAATAGCCAATCTACTTCAAGCTATTGAAGCAAGTAAAGAAAACTCATTAGAAAGACTTATATTTGGATTAGGGATTCCACATGTAGGCTCTAAAACAGCCAAGATACTTGCAATTAATTTTAAAGACATTGATAATTTGAAAAATAGTACTATAGAAAAACTAATCTCAATTCCAGATATTGGAGAAATCATTGCCAAAAGTATTACTGACTTTTTTAGGGATAGTCATAATAATGCGATTATTGAAGAACTAAAAGAAGTCGGAGTAAATACCAAATATTTAGGAGAAGAAATAGAATCTAACGAAGAATTTCAAGGAAAAACTTTCGTTTTAACAGGAAGTTTAGAATTATTTACAAGAGACGAAGCAGAAGAAAGAATAGAGCAATTAGGTGGCAAAACATCATCATCTGTTTCTAAAAAAACTTACGCAGTCATAGTAGGCGCAAATCCAGGAAGTAAGTATACAAAAGCACAAGAATTAGGCATTACCATATGGACAGAAAGTGAATTTAAAGATAAAATAGACAGATAAGTGGAAGTGATAAAATGCAAAATTTAGAAAATAACGATATATATCAAATGGGATATAAATTGATGATACAAGCTTTAGAAAGTGATAGTATTTATGATGTCTTGACGGATATACTTGATACAATAAAACAAACACTAGAATCGGATGATATATATTTATATAGAAGAGAAAAAGATGAGTTATATCATCTTTTTAAAAAATCAAGTTATGTTAAATTTAAAAAATCATTCATAGATAACTTTATTAATCATTATTATGAAAAGAAAATAGATTCTAATTACATGGATATAGATGTAAATGGAACTAAGCTAAAAAAAATGACTATCATAAACATAAATAACAATCAATCTTTTTTATTACTAATAATTAATAGTGAAATTAATGGCAAAAATAATAAAAAACAGATATATTCCATATTAAAGAAATCGATGGAGATTATATTAAAGAGAATGGAATTATATCATCAAATAAAAAAGAAGAGTGAGTCAGATGGACTTACTGGGCTAAAAAATAGAACATCATTTCAAGAAAAAATTTACTATTTGAATCAAAATAAACATATCCCGGTAACATTATCAGTATTAGATTTATTCAGATTAAAATATATAAACGATAATTTAAGCCATTTAATGGGAGATTATTACATAAGAAAAACAGCAGAAATACTAAATAAATATTTTCCAGATTATATTTATGCAACAAATGAGTGCGGTGATAATATTAAACAAAGTACAGGGGATAATATTTATAGAACTGGTGGAGATGAATTTATCATAATATCAGAAAATAAATCAAGCGCATTAGTAGAAGCATTATTAAAATTTGTTACAGCTGAAGTTGAAAAATTAGAATTTAAAGGCAGTGACACATTTATTAAAGGAATTAATTATGGTATTGCTCACAGAAGAGATGGGGAAAGTATAGAAGAGTTATATTACATAGCAGATAATAATCTCTCAAACGACAAAAGAAAAACATATCAAAAATTTGGTATAAATAGAAGACAATAAAATGATTACATAAAATGATAGTCTTTCTTTACAAATACTCTCAAAAGATGTATAATATGTGCCGAATGAGGTGACAGTATATGAAAAAGGCGAAGAATAAAAAAGTGACTGAAGAAATAAACTTATCTAATAAAGAACAAGAAATAATTAATTTATATAATAATGATATTATAAAGATATCTGATGATAAGTCTGAAGTAATAGAAGAATTCGAACTAGTCTCAGATGATGATTTAGAATATGATGAATATTATATAAACAATGATAATACAAATGATGAAAATGATGAGTTTGAAATAGTTGCCAAGACGAATAATACCTCAACAAAGTATAAGAGAACAAAGAAAATTATAAATATAGTATTTGTGATAGTAATCATGTTAATAATAATGGTTAGCACAGATATCATATGTGTATCAAAATATAATATAGGGCCTTTTTTTGCAATTCCAGTAAAAAAATATAATGATGGTGGAACAAAAGAGTATTATGGAATTGGATACAAAGTAATAAAATATAAACAAATACAAGGAAGAAGAGACAAAGAAATTGGAGGATATAAACTTAAATACAATACTAATCCAATTGATATAGACATAATAGATTTGGCAATAGAATTTAAGACAGATGCAAATAGCGCATATAAAAAGTATTATAAGAAATTTGTAAGAGTAACAGGAAACCTAAAGAGTGTTAATAAGAATGAAAATACAATAACAATGTCATATGAAGATGATGGATTAAAATATTCAATAAACATAAAGTGCAATATGGAAACATTAAAAAAAGAACTTAATAGTCTAAATATAGGAAATGAAATTGTTGTTATTGGAACAGTCAATAATTATAAAGAAAATACGAGCCCAGCAACAATATATTTAACTAATTGTTTTGCTGAACAATAAAAGAATAGGCAATGTCTATTTTTTTCTTTTAGAAAAAATGTGTTAAAATGATATTGGTGATAGAATGCAAGAATCATTAAATATTTTAATTAACATTGACGAAAACTATATTGATAGAGCAAAAGACTTAATATATACAATAAAGAAGTATAACGATGTATATATTGCCTTATACTTAATTTATAACAACATCAACAAAAAGCATATAGACGACTTATCAAAATATATGACGGATAATAATTACGGAGAATTACATTGTATATACTGTAATATAAATGATGAGATTTTTCCACAAAAGTTTGAATATATTTCTAAAGTAACTTATTTAAGATTATTTGCTCCTTTTTACTTGAAGGACAAAGTTGATAAAATATTATATTTAGACTGTGATATTTTATGTAATGGTAATATTGTTGATTTATACAACACAGATTTTGAAGATAATATTTTTATTGCATGTGAAAACATGTTAAAAGAAGAACTCAAATTATGGGGTATAGTAAATAATAGAAGACTTCGTGTAAAAGATGATTACAAATACATAAATGCAGGAGTATTACTTATAAATGTAAATAAATACGTAGAAGTAACAACCCAAGAACTAATTATTAAGTTTATAAAAGATAATTATGAAGCACTAATATTTCAAGATCAGGATGTGATAAATAAAGTTTTTCATAAAAAAATAAAAATTGTAAGTAATATATATAATTATCAAATTAATAGTGTAGTGAAAGACTATATGAATGATGTTAGATTAGTTCATTATTCTGAAAATCAAAAGCCATGGAATGATGACTATAAAAGCCCAAAAAAAGCACTATATTATTATAAGTTATTGAGGGAGCAAAATAAAATCGATAGACTAAGAAAGTTAATAAAAACTCACTGTCAGAATATGGCGGACAATATCTTTGAAATGATAATGAAGTAAATATATATAATGATGGATTTGAACTTGTTTCAGATCTTTTGTTTTGGTATAATAGATTAGTTAAGGAGGCCTTAATATGAAAGAAAAATTAACAGAAGAAGAGGTATTACATGTTGCAAAATTAGCTCGTATTAAATTATCGAAAGAAGAGATAGAAAAATATCAGATTGAATTAAAAGAATTATTAAACGATGTTGAAAAAATTAATGAAGTGGAAAACTTTGACGATGATATTCTTATTGCATGCTGGGAAGAAAATACAGAATTAAGAAAAGATAAACCAGGACAAATGTTAGAACCGAAAGAAGTATTAGAAAATGCTCCAAGACATAGTGGGAATTATATTTCAGTACCAGTAGTAATTAGTGGTGGAGAAGGTGCTTAAAATGAAGTATTTAAATAAAAGTATTAAGGAAATAAACGAGTTATTAAAACAACAAAGAATAAAGCCAATAGATTTAGTTAATGAAGCATTTGAAAATATAGAAAATAATAACGATTTAAATGCATATATTACTCTTAACAAAGAAGAAGCAATAAAAAAAGCAAAAGAATTAGAAAATCAAGAAGTAGACAATATTTTATTTGGACTACCAATTGCCATAAAGGATAATATTGTTACATCAGGATTAAGAACAACCTGTGCATCACATATATTAGAAAATTTTATTCCAATATATGATGCTTTTGTAATAAAAAAAATAAAAGAAAAAAATATGATAATTATTGGAAAAACTAATATGGATGAATTTGCTATGGGATCGTCTTCAAGAACATCATATTTTGGTCCACCACGTAATCCATGGAACAAAGAAAAAATATCAGGAGGTTCATCTGGAGGTTCGGCAACAACAATATCTGCAGGAGATGTTCTATTTGCATTAGGAAGTGACACAGGAGGATCAATAAGACAACCAGCTAGCTACACAGGAATAGTAGGAATGAAACCAACATATGGTAGAGTATCACGATTTGGGTTAGTAGCATTTGCCTCTAGTCTAGATCAAATAGGTCCAATGACAAAAAAAGTAGAAGATAATGCCATATTACTTAATGCTATAGTTGGAAAGGATGAAAAAGATCTAACATCTGCTCGAGTAGAAGAAGAAGACTTTACAAGGCTAATTGGCAAAGAAATAAACGGAGTTAAAATAGCTGTACCGAATTATTTCATGAGTGATATTGTTAATAATGAAATAAAAGAAAGTATTAAAGCTACAATAAAAATATTAGAAAAGAATGGTGCTATAGTAGATTATATTGATATTAAATATATAGAAAATGCAGTAACACTATATCAAATAATAGCCATGGGAGAAGCAAGTTCAAATCTTGCTAGATACGATGGAATAAGATATGGAACATCTGAAGAAAACCCAAAAGATATAGAGGATTTATATTTATCCACAAGAGCAAAAGGATTTGGAGAAGAAGTAAAAAGAAGAATCATGGTTGGCTCATATTTATTAAGTGGCGAAAATGCCAAGATATACTATAATAAAGCTCTATCAATAAGAGATGATATGAGAAAAGAGTTTAAAAAAATCTTTAAGAAATACGACTTTATTATAGGACCAACAACAACTACTACAGCCTATAATCTATCAGATCCTATGGATGATCCAAGAAAAAGTTTTATGGATGATGTACTAGTAATCCCTGTAAATATGGCGGGTTTACCAGGATTAAGCATGCCAGTTGGATTTGATTCAGAATCTATGCCAATAGGAATGCAAATAATTGCAAATTCATTTGAGGAAGCAAAAATTTATCAATTAGCAAGTTTAATTGAAAAAGAATTAAAATTAAATCTTAATCCAAATGGGGGTGAAGAATAATGTCAGAATATATACCTACAATAGGTGTAGAAGTACATTTGGAGTTAAAAACAAATACCAAAATATTTTCAGACTCAATAAATGGTTATGGTGAAATGGCAAATTCACTAACTAACGTTATTGATTTGGGTTACCCAGGGACATTACCAACTTTAAATGAAGAAGTAATTAATTTAGCAATTAGAGCAGCTACGGTATTAAATTGTAAAATAAGAAAAACTATGCACTTTGATAGGAAAAATTACTTTTATCCCGATATCCCAAAGAATTATCAAATTACCCAAGCAAGAACCCCAATTGGATATGACGGATATGTAGAAATAGAAGTAGGTGGAGAAAAGAAAAAAGTATTTATTGAAGAAATGCATATAGAGGAAGATACATGTAAAAGTGCACATAGAGGAACAAAAACACTTCTTGACTTTAATAGAGCAGGTGTTCCACTAATTGAAATAGTAACAAAACCTTGTATGAAAAGTGGCGAAGAAGCAAAAGCATATTTAGAAAAACTAAAGGAAATTATGTACTACTGTGATATAAGTGATTGTAAAATCGAAGAAGGATCAATGAGAGCAGATACAAATGTTTCAATAAGAAAGAATGAAAGTGATCCTTTTGGTACAAAAGCAGAAATAAAAAATATTGGATCGATTTCAAATGTTGGAAAAGCAATTGAGAAAGAAATCGAAAGACAGGCAAAATTATATGATAACAACGAAACTTTTAAGCCACAAACAAGAAGATTTGATGATAAATTACAAGATACTGTATTAATGCGAATAAAAGAAACAGGCAACGACTATAGATATTTTCCAGAACCTGATATTCCATATGTCATATTAACAGATGAGATAATTGAAGAAGCAAGAAAAAAAATACCAATGTTACCAGATGAAAGGAAAAAAATCTATGTTGAAAAAGGAGTATCAGAGTTAAACGCAAAAAAATTGATTCAAAACAGATCGCTAAGTGATTATTTTAATACATTATTAGAAGAATCAATTAATTTTAAAATTGCAAGCAATATGCTATTAGGTGATATTTCCGCTTATTTGAATAAATATGAGAAAACGATTTCAGAGACAACACTAACACAAGAAAGATTTATCGAATTAGTAAAGTCATATGAGGATAATATTATAACTAGTAAAAATCTAAAAGATATCTTAGAAATAGTTTTAGAAAGTGATAAATCCATAAAAGAAATAATTAAGGAACAAGGTATAGAAAATATTAGCGATGATAAAGAAATAAGGCAACTAATAAAAAGGATAATTGAAGAAAACAAGGAGAGTGTAGAGGACTATAAAGCAGGGCATGATAGAGCAATAAAATATTTAATGGGACAAGTAATGAAAGAGACAAAAGGAAAAGCTAATCCTCGAATTGCAAACGAAATATTGGTAAGTGAATTAAAATAATCAAAGTTGAAAATAGACAACATATAGTGTATAATAAATTATATTAGGATGTGAGGATATAATTATGAAGTTTATTAAATATGCAAAGAAAAATTCAAGTGCAGTTATAGGAATATCAGTTTTTGTTCTAGTTATAGTTGCATTATTATTAATAAAAAACTTATTTATGTTTGATGAATCTCAAGCAATATATGGAACCAGACTAGAAGGAATAGACAAAGTTAAAGTTATGGATAATCAAAAAAAGGACGTTCAAGAAAAGCTTCGCGATTCGACAAAAAAAGTAAGTGTAAGAGTCGCTGGAAAAACTATTCAAATAAATATAACAACCAATGAAGATGTATCTATTGATACCGCAAAAGAATTGGGAAATAAATCATTAGAAGCATTTACTGAAGAACAAAAAAAATATTATGATATACAAATTTTTATTCAAAATAAAGGTAATGAAGAACAATTCCCAATAATAGGATATAAACAACATACACGAGATGGAATAACATGGACAAAGGATAGAGCGGGGAATTAGACATGAAAAGAAGATTATTAATATCATTACCAATAATTATCGCAATAGTTGCTTTTATCTTTGTTTATAAATATTATAATAAAGAAGATAAAACCACGACATTAACAGTAACAGAAAAAAGATGGGTAGAGGATAATAAAGACAAAGAATTTGATTTTGAAGTAGTTAATGACTATCCATTGTATGGATTAAATGGAACAGGAGTAATTTTTGACTTTATTGATGACTTTGAAAAAAATATAGGTATTGAATTTAACAAAATATCATATCTTAAAACACAAGACTCTACATCAACAAGTTATAGAATAAGAATATTAAATAATGATGAAAGACTAACATCAAAAGACTTATTTTTATTTAATGATAATTATGTCGCAATAGGTAAAACACATGAAAGAATTAATCACATCAAAGATATGAAAAATATTAAATTTGGAGTTTTAACAGAAGATGAACAAGAAGTAAGTTTCTACCTAAAGAGTGGCACTAATATATCATTTACGACATATGAGGATATTACAAAACTATATAGCGCTTTAGATAATTCCGAAGTAAATATGATTATTGTTCCAAACATAATGTATTTAGACTATACAATAAAAAAAGACACATATTTTATAAATTATTATTTTACAGAAATTAACAAACAAATAGTCTTAACATTAAGTGATGGAGATAAGGAGTTAAATAAAATTGTTGAGAAATATTATAATAAATGGAAACTAACTAAATACATAGAAGAGTACAATAATGAATATTTGAATTATTATTTGGAAAATAATACTTTAAGCGCAAAGCAAAAAGCACGACTAATATCAAAGAATTATGTATATGGATATATAGAAAATGAACCTTATGAAAAAAAGGTTAATGGAAAAGTTGTAGGTATAGCAGGAGAATATATTAACAGAATTTCAAGACTTACAGATATTAATTTTAAGTATAAAAAATATAGCAACATAAAAGAATTTGAAAAGGCAATTGATAAAGGTGAGATTGATTTATATTTTGATTATTATAATTATTCTAGTGATAATTATTTAGCAACCGTATCAACTTTTATTGAAGATTATTCAGTATTAGGCAGACAAAAAGATAATCATATTATAACTTCATTTGAGAGTTTAAAAGGAAAAAAGATTGCCATGCTAGCAAATGACTCACTATATAATTATTTTAAAAACAATTCAAGAGCAAACATTAAAACATACAATAATCTAGATGAGCTGGTAAAAAAAGCCAAAGAAAGATTAATTGTAGTTGACAGTGAAATATATTCTCACTATCAAAATAATAAATTTGCCAAATTAAAATTATTGTATAAAGATAATATGATGAATGATTATAAATTCATGATTAAAAATAATAACCAAGCATTCTATGATTTATTTAATTACATAATAAATACAAATTCATATTATAATTATAGAAACTCAGGTATTGCAAATTTACATGCATCAATAGTAGAAGACTCAACATTAGAACAGGTATATATAATAGTGTTAATAATTATATTTACACCATTGATACTAATTGGAATCTTCTATCTATTTATAAAGAAAAAGAAACAAAAAAAGAAAGTAAAAATAACAGATAGACATAAATATACAGACATGTTAACTTCTCTAAAGAATAGAAATTATCTTAATCTTAAAATGCCAGAATGGGAAGATTGTGAAGTATTCCCACAGGCAATAGTAATGGTAGATTTAAATAATATAAAATATGTTAATGATAATTATGGACACGAAGAGGGAGACCAACTAATCATTAAAGCTGCAGGTATACTTGTAAATACTCAACTAGAAAATAGTGAAATAATTAGAACTGACGGAAATGAATTCTTAATATACCTAGTAGGGTATAGTAATAGACAATTAAATACATACACTAAGAAACTTTCTAAAGAGATGAAAAATCTGCCACATCAATTTGGCGCAGCAATAGGGTATAGTATGATAATGGATGAAATAAAAACCTTAGATGATGCAATAAATGAAGCAACATTGGAAATGTTGACGAATAAAGAGGAGTATAAAAAATAGGTGAAATATGGAAAAGGCAAGAAAAGTATTATTAAAAATAATGAAATATTTAATGAAACCAGAAATGCGAATACTACCAGGACAACTTGCCTTTTTTTTAGTAATGTCAATGATACCATTATTAGCAATGATTGCTACAATGGCTGCGGCACTATCAATATCAACAGATTCTATTAGAATAGCTATAAGTCAATCAATTCCAAAAGAAATTGCTGAATTATTAAATGGAATTGTACAACGAGGAGGAATTAACTTTAATATTGTAATTTTCTATTTTTCCGCATTTTTACTAGCAAGTAATGGTACATTTTCTATGATCAATACATCAAACGAGATTTACAAAGTAAAACCAAGAAACATTCTTAGTAGAAGAATAAAAGCCATAGTTATGATTTTTATATTGATGTGCTTATTTTTATTCTTAATAGTAGTACCAGTTTTTGGAACAACAATTTCAGATATTATTATTCAAGCGACGGGAGATACTAAAGCAGTATTATTAGTAGGTAAGATATTATCAATTTTAAAGTATCCATTAATAATAATTGTATTATTTATAAATATTAAATTAATGTACATTATAGCTCCAGATGAAGTAATCCCATCAAAAACAACGAATAAAGGAGCCGTTTTTACGACAGTTCTCTGGGTATTATCTACAGAAATATTTGCGTTTTATATTGGGAAATTTGCATCATATGATATATTTTATGGAAGTATTTCTAATATTTTAGTATTACTATTATGGGTTTATCTATTGTCATATATATTTGTACTAGGAATGATAATAAATGCAAGTTCATATAAAGGAGATAATAATGAAGAACTAACTCAATAGTTCTTTTTTTGTGGTCATAGAATCATCTTAAGAAGAAAAGTACCAAGTCAAATATAATTACCAATCACTACACTGGTTGAAAATATGTACATAAAATGATATAATCTAACAAGTGAGGTATAAAAATGAAAATAATAAAAAATACGTTTCAGAAGCAAGTAAAAAAGATTAAAAAACAGCTTAAGATAATAAAAGAAGAACATATAATAAGCCAATTTTGTCAAAATAATCTTTTATTACTAACATTCATAATAACGAGTGTAATAAATTCAACAATATTACGATTCTTTTGTATGAACTCTATAGAAAATTATTTATCAATAAAAGCGATATTAGCCGACTTAATTGTTACCACTTTTATTGGATCATTTTCATTTCTTTTTAAACCAAAAAATCGTTTTACATATTTATTATCTTTTAATATATTTTTAACACTAATATGTATTATTAATTCAGTTTACTATACATTTTATACATCCTTTGCCTCAGTATCAATGTTATCACTAACGCAGTACATAAGTGACGTAGGAGACGCTGTTGTAGAAAACGTTATTCAATTAAAAGATATGATCTATATAATCGGACCAATTGCTCTTATAATAGTTTACTTACGTCTAAAGAAAAAGAATCATAGAAAAATTGATATTAAATCTGAGAGAAAGAGAAAAACACTAAAAAGTTTAGGATTTACAGGGATATTATTATTGATTTATTTAGTAACAATGAATTCATTAGATGTATCTCGATTTATGAAACAATGGAATAAAGAATATATAGTAATGAGATTTGGAATTTATGTATATCAGGCAAACGATGTAGTAACATCACTTCAACCAAAGATAAGTTCAATGTTTGGTTATGATAAGGCAAATAAGGAATTCAATGATTATTTTGCAAATATATCAAATGAGCCAGAAACAAATGAATATACAGATTTATTTAAAGATAAGAATGTTATAGTTATTCATGCAGAAAGCATGATGGAAAATGCTATGAGATTATCATTTAATAATCAAGAAGTTACACCAAATTTAAATAAACTAGCTAGTGAGGGAATGTTTTTTTCAAACTTTTACTCACAGGTAAGTGTTGGAACAAGTAGTGATTCAGAATTAACATCAACAACATCTCTTTTACCAACAAAATCAGGAACAGCATTTGTATCATATTCAAATAGAACATATATTTCTATACCAAAATTATTAAAGGAAAAAGGATATTATACATTTAGTATGCACGCCAATAACGCAGATTTCTGGAATAGAAGAAAAATGTATGAAAGTATAGGATATGATAGATTCTATAGTAAAGTAGACTATAAAATTGATAAAGAAAACATAATCGGTCTAGGACTATCCGATAAGGAATTCTTTGCACAATCAGTCGAAAAATTAGAGAAAATTAATAAGGAACATGATAAATGGTATGGATTGTTTATTATGCTATCAAATCACACCCCATTTTCTGATGTTGAAAAATATGGCGAATTTCCAACTGATATAAAAGAGACGATAGTAGAAGAAGACGGAACAGAAAAAGAAGTTGTTTATCCATATATGGAAGGAACAAAACTTGGTAATTATTTTAAATCACTACACTACGCAGATAGTGCTTTAGGTGAATTTATAGATGAATTAAACGAAGCAGGATTATTAGATAATAGTATTGTAGTATTATATGGAGACCATGATGCAAGATTACCAAGAAAGGATTATAATAGACTATATAATTATGATAAAGAAAATGACACAATTTTAGATGAAACTCATGAAAATTATAAAGAATATGATTCTTACCAATATGAGTTAGGCAGAAAAGTACCATTCCTAATTTGGACAAAAGACATGGCTGGAACAAAATTAAATATGAAGATAGAAGATACTATGGGAATGTATGATGTAATGCCTACATTGGGGAATATGTTAGGATTTTATAATAAATACGCACTAGGACATGATATTTTCAATACAAGAGAAAATAATATTGTAGTCTTTCCTAATGGTAATTGGGTTAATAATAAAATGTATTATAATAGTCAAAAATCGGCATACTTATCTTTAGTAGAAGAGCCAATAACAGAAGAAGAAATATCTAATAATACAGAATATGCTAATAAGCTATTGGATGTTTCAAATAATATAATTACATTTGATTTATTTAATCCAGAAAAAAATTTAACATTAAATAAATAGAAAGGAGTTTAAATGAAACTAAAAAAGAAAGTAAAAAGAAGACTAATAATATTGATAATGTTGTTATTAGTAGCAGTAGGTGGTTTTTTAGCATATAAATATTTATACAATAAGAATGATACAAAAGAAGTAAAAGTTGTGGACAACATAAAAAAATATGGTTATACCCTAAAAGAAACAAAACCTGAAAAATATAAAAAAATGTTTGCTGAACTAAAAGAGATTTTAAATCAAGATAAAGTAGATGAAGAAGCTTATGCCAAACAAATATCTAAAATGTTTATATATGATTTTTATTCATTAAATGACAAAGCAGCAAAAACAGATATTGGAGGAGTTGACTTTGTATACTCGGAAACTCTAGAAAACTTCTTAGAAAATGCTCAAAATACATACTATAAATATGTAGAAAGTAATATTTATGAAAACAGAAAACAGAAATTACCGGTAGTATCTAATATTGAAGTTAAATCAATAGAACAAAAAACATTTACATATAACGACAAGACAGATGAGAAAGCATATTACGTAGAAGTAGAGTGGTCATATTCAGATGAGAGTTATTCAGATTATCAAACAACAGCAACCTTGATATTTATTCATGATGATATAAAATTATGTTTAGTTGAGTTAGATTAATGCTAACTCTTTTTTATTACAATTAGTTTGTGTTATACTAAAACAGTAGGAGAAAAGTTATGGATAATAAAAAAATAAAAATAATTGATACCAATAATAAAGAAAAGCATGGATCAAACAGATGTCCACAATGTGGGGCAAGTGATATTACATATAATATTAAAAAAGGGAAATTAATATGTAATTATTGTTTTACCGAATTTGATAGCCATGAAGTAGCAGGAATAGAAAAAAACATTAACAATTTAAAAGGAGAAACAAGAACAACAGGCACTAAGGATATTACTAGTGATAATGATATAGTTACACTAAAATGTAGTGGCTGCGGGGCAGAAGTAGTAATAAATACAAAAGAAGCTGTTAATGCAAGATGTCATTGGTGTAGGAGTATATTATCAATTAATTCACAAATAGATAATGGAGCTGTACCGGACGTTGTTCTTCCTTTCAAACTAGAAAAAAAACAAGCAGAAGAAAAAATAGAGGCATTTGTAAAAAAAAGAAGATTTTATTCAAATAATAAATTTAAAAAAGAATTTAAATCAGAAAATGTTATGGGAGTATACTTTCCATATATGTTAGTCGATGCAAATTGTCATGGAGAGTATACCGGAAGAGCCGGACATGTAGCCAGAGAATATGAAATAGTGACTGGAAAAGATTCAGATGGTAAAGAGAAAAAAGAAACAGTATATGACATTGATCTATATCAAATAGAAAGAAATTTTGACATAACTATAAATAATTTGTCTATAGAATCTAATAAAGACAAACTAAATAAAACAAATAAAGATAAAACAACAAATGTAATTAATGCTATAATGCCATTCGACACAGAAAATTGTATTAAATACGAAGCAAATTACCTTGTTGGTTATACATCAGAAAAAAGAGATATTAACATAGGTGACATAGAAGAAAAAGTTGATGCTCAAATAAAGGATATTACTAGATATTCCTTAAATGATGATTTAAAATATTATGATAGTGGAGTGGACTGGCAAGACGAAAGACTCGAAATAAAAGGAAAACAGTGGATTTCGGCTTATTTTCCAGTATGGCTATATTCATACCAGGACGAAAAAAACATTCTACATTACGTAGTTGTTAACGCAAGAACAGGAGAAACCATGGGAAGTATCCCATTAAATAAAACAAAACTAGGAATAATATCAATAATTATAGACTTAATAATATTTGCCATAATATTTGCCTTATCATATAATTCAAGTAGTAAAGAAATAATGTTCTTATATTTATTATTAATAGTAGGTCCAATTTATTTTTGCACAAAAAGCAATAAATATAGAAACAAACATGCAAGACATGCTTATGAGTTAGAAACAAAAAATACCCTAAAAATTAATAATAGAAAAGACGACAAGATAAGAACTTTAAGAGAAGAATCGTTCAGAACATTGACAGGTGCTAATAATTACATTATTAATGGTGAAAAAATAAGTATAAAGGAAAAAATACCAAAAGAGTAGGCATATATAACTAGAATCAGACTATCCAGATTATAATATTTGAAAAAGAAATAATAATATGATATAATAACTGCTAAATTTGAGGGGGATAATATGTACATTTATAGAGTTGTTCCTAATAGTGCAGTAAGTCATGTTACATCAAATATTGCATTAACAGATAGAGCATTTGTTGGGGCGGAAGATATTTATTATAACTTGGGATATACATCTTTCATCAAAGAAAAAAATTGTAAAAATAAAAATTGGAATAGCACAATAAATACATTAAATACAAGTGGAAGTGGAAAATATTTCTTTTTATTTCCTGAGGACGCCATTATACATTCACATGACATTATAAATTCATTTGGTCAAAAAAGAGGATGCACCTTCTCTCTTTTAGTGTATGACGTTCCAGTTGATATTGTTTTAAGCAATATTGGGTATGGGATTTATGGAGAAGATGGAGACCAGAAACTAGTAGAGACTTTTATAAGTATAGACAAGTTTGGTAATAGTATACTTGATAGTTCAATTATTGATGAAAAAACAAAACTAAAAGAACTTATAAAAGTATTTAAGACTATTTTTCATAAAGAGCGATTATATATGGAATATAATTCTCCAACACTTTGTGATTACATGTTTGAATTAAATGATTTTGATTTACCATCACACATAGATGATGATGAATATATGGAAAGTTTAATAAAACATAGTAGGTTATACAATAACTTACAAATATGTAATGGAAGAATAGTAAAAAGCGGTTATATTATAAATAAAAATATGCCTATTAATTCATATGAAAATGTTCACTATTTATGTAAAGACGAATTAGATATAACAGATATTTTAAGTGAAAATAATTTTAGGCCTACTTTATATAGTGAAATAGAAAAAAGAGAAATATTAGAATTACTTAATAAGTCTGATATTGAAAGGAATAAAATTAAGTCACTATTAAAATAACTTAAAAAAAACATATATGTCAAAATACAGACATATATGTTTTTTTAACTTTTTTCATCATCTTTCTCTTCATCATTTAATGGAGATTTTTCCTCATCATCAGTAGAAGGAGAGGAAACAGGTTTTACATCATCATCATCTTCATCATCATCCTTAGCTGTCTTTTTATTTTTATCATTTTTATCATCAGTAGTCTTTTCATCCGTTTTCTTATTGCCAGATAATGTTAATTTTACACTTCCTCTTATTAAATCCGTACGTCTATTTGCAGGTTCACTTTGTGAAACCACTGTACCACTTGTACCTTCAAATGTAACTGATATTCCAAGTCTTGATGCAGTTGCTCTTGCTTGAGCTTCAGTATCACCAGTAAAATCAGGCAAAAGAGTATACGTTCCAGTGCTTGAATAAGGACCCTCACCAATTATTTCTTTTTCGTATGGTTCGTTGATAGAGAAATGGAACTCCTTAATATCCTCATGCTGAACAAGTTCTAAGTTAACCTTCATGGCATTAATAATATCTTTTCTGCTTGACTTATTCGGAACATAATCCCATAACACCATTCTCGCTCTTTCATCATAAATCATTTGTCCAGAACCCTGTAAAAATAACTGCTGTATATTTACAAGATCAGCATCATCACTACTTAAACTTCTTTTAATAATATCTTTTCCAATATCATAGAAAGATAATATTTGCTTAGTAGTTAAATTTGTATCCAAACTATTAGAAACCGTATCAAGAATACTCATAAAAGTTTTTATATCCTTAATCTCCTTCATTTTATTTACAAGTGCCATTATTATTTCTTGCTGATGTTGTGCACGACCAAAGTCACCATTGGCTAAAGATTTTCTATTTCTGGCAAATACTAAAGCCTCTTCACCATTTAGAACTCTTCTTCCTGGTTGAATACATACCTCTCCACCACGAGATGAATCATCAGTACATAATTCTTTTGGAACATCAACCTCAACGCCACCAACAGCATCAACAAGTTTTACAAGTCCCTTAAAATTAATCTTAGCATAATAATCAATATTGGTATCAAAATAATCCTCTATTGTATTTATCATACAGTCATTACCATATGCAGCAGCATGCGTAATTTTATTCTCAGGTTTTCCACTCCAACAAGAAATAGGAACATAACTATCTCTTGGTATAGATAGCATTGTTGCATTTAACGTTTTAGGGTTAAATGTGATAAGAATTAAAGTATCACCATTAGCGATAGCATTCTTAGTTAAAACTTCGTCTGTAGAGTCAATACCCATTAAAAGTATTGTAAAAGGTTCTGTAATACTCTTTCCAGTAGATGCAGCCTCAACTTTAGAAGTATCAGTCTTTTTCATAGTTTTACTTTTTTTAGTAATTACTTTAGTATCACTCTCAATATTTTCATATCCAGAAATTCCACTAAACATAGACGTATAGTTACTAGTTATAAAAATAGCATCAACATCTCCAGCATATAAGTCAACCAGCATAGAAGTATAATCATCATAATTAATAATTTCATTATCATCTTGCAAATTATTCTCTTTAATGATTAACTGTGGAATAATATAACCATCAGGACTCTTCTTATCATTTAACAAACCAATCTTTAAATCTGAAACATCACTAATATTACTATATTTACTATCCTTCATCGCAATTAAATAAGATGTATAAGTAACATTAGTCTTATTAACCCCACTTATCTTACCATATACACTAAGTAGTGAATAACCAACAACACCACAAATAATTGAGTATAGTAATAAGTCAAATATAAACAATTTTTTCTTAGGCTTTTTCTTAGTCTTGCCCTTTATATACTTTCTACATTTAAATATCAACCTTATATCATTAATCACCAAAAGACCAATAATAATGTATCGGATCAGTGTTTCAACACCATCATATAAAAATATTCCATATATTAATAATCCACTACATATTAATGAAATTATTAAAAACAAAATAAGTAGTAAATTAATTCCTTTTTGTTTACTGTCTGAGCTATCTCTTGCCATACATTCCCTCCATATCACATCTTATTATAAAATTATATCTAAAAAAACGATTTTTATCAAGTTTGATAAAACTATATTTCAATCACATAGAAATAGATTTATAATTTTACAGTAAAAAAATGTAAACAAGTTAGTATTTTTTTCTAATTTCTTTCTTTACAAATATATAACTGATATAATAAGTATAGAAAAGTATAAGGAGGTATATACATGAAAAAAAATAAGTTATTAATTATGACATTTTTATTATCAAGTCTAATTACACTAAAACAAGTATATGCCTATGATGTAAATAACTATAAAGATAGAAATTTATGTGGAAATTATGAAGTTGCGGGATTTCACACAGATGGATATATAGATAAAGTTGCCTGTTTTTCAAGTTTTAATGAAGCTAAAAGTTATATGAAGAATAATGGGGCAGCCGATTTAGCTGTTATGACAAAGGTTAATGGTCAAACTAAAATAGTTGATGCTAATCAGGCATTACTAGATTTAAGTGTCAACCCAACAACACTAACATACTTCTACGAAAATAGTGAATTAACAAGCAGACAATATACATATATGGATACTGGTTCCCTATATGGAGGGGTGGATGGAGGATTGCTTGATACAAGCTACTCTAACTCAAAAGGAGTATTTACTGCAAAAGTTAGAACTGGAAATTTTACAGGATGGATATCACAAGAAGCATATGAGATGGTTCCAATAACATGGTTAAAGTCATACAGTAGTTATACAGTAACAGCAGATTATATTAGACATAATTATGTTACAAAAATACAAAATGAATATAAATCATCAGGAGGTTCAACTATAGGACCTAAACCAGATATGCTCCCACAAGGAACATATTACAGTTTTGATGGTCATTATTTTTATACATCAATTGAAAAATTAATTAAAGATTATAAAAATAATACATTTAACAGTTCTATAAACAAAGATAAGCCATATTATAATTATTATATGTATTTATCTAATCATACCAAAACAGCATACTCTAGTATAAACATAGATGAATATATAAGAAATAATTTAGGATATAGCAAGAATGTATATGGCCACACAGCAAGTAGCGGAACATCACGATTATATGGTTCGGGAACATTCTTCTATTACGCTCAAGAAAAATATGGTGTAAATGCACTTTTAGCCTTAAGTTTAAGTAGAAATGAAACTGGAAATGGAAGAAGTAATCTTGCAATTAACAAAAACAATGGATTTGGTCTAAATGCAGTTGATTCAAATCCAACACAAGCAGCAAATTGGTATTCAACATTCCAAAGTAGTATTTTAGGATATGCAAATAAATGGATTACATATGGTTACGCACATCCAAGAGACTGGAGATACTTTGGACCACAATTTGGTGACAAATGGATTGGAATGAATGTAAAATACGCATCAGATACATATTGGTCAGAGAAGATGGCAGCAAATTACTATAGTATGGATAAAGCACTAGGATTACAGGATTATAACTATTATCAATTAGGAGTGTTAAAAAATCCAGCTAATGCATATCAGAATGCATCGACATCATCTAAATTTATATATCAATATCCAGAAGCAGAAGATGCCGTTGTAATCGTAGGAGAAACAACAGTTAATAATGAAAAATGGTATAAAGTAGTAAGTGATTTAAATATTGACTCTAATTATAATGAAGTAACCTCAGGAGCATACAATTGGAACTATGTATATGTCAAAGCAAGTGATATTAAAAAGATAAATACAGGAAAGAATGGTTATGTCAGTCCAACAGAAGTGATTGAATATACAAATAAAAACTATGAATATGATTTGTATGACTCAAATAACACATACAATCCTAGAGTAGGAATAAGTACAAAAGATACAGATTATTATTATGATTCATCATTACAATCTAGAAAAAATCAAACACTATTGAAAGACAGATATATAATAGTTTATGCAGTTGCAAAGCTAAATAATAGACCAGTGTCATATTTGGTTACAAGTGATTATTTCTATGATCAAAAACACTGGGTATCAGCAGATGCAATTAAGCTTACTGATACACCATATGGAAAAGTTACAGTGGATACGAATGATAATCAATATACATGGGTTAACTATAATACAGTAGATGAAGCATACTCAAAAATTGGAGGACTATATACCTACAGTTATGTTCCAGTTTTATCAAGCCAAGTAGTAGGAAATGATACATGGTATAAAGTACCAGTATCTCTATCTTCAAATGATAATGTATATGGTTATACACTAGCTAAATATAGTAACTATATAAGAATAGATTTATCCACACCAATTGTGGAAAAAAATCCTCCAGTAATAGAAGCTGTGGATAAAACAATATATGAAGGAGAAAAGTTTGATTCTAAAAAAGACATAAAAGCATATGACAACGAAGATGGTGATTTAACTAACAAAATAGAAGTTATATCAAACAAAGTAGATATAAACACAATCGGTACATATGATGTTATATATAAAGTAGTAGATTCAACTAATGAAATAACAACAAAAACCATAAAAGTAACTGTAAAAGAAAACAAAGCACCAGAAATAATTGCAGAAGACACAGAAATATATGTAGGTGAAAAATTTGATGAATTAAAAAACATTAAGGCATATGATAACGAAGATGGAGATCTAACAGCAAAAATTAAAATCAAAGAAAACACAGTGAATGAAGGAAAAGAAGGAACATATAAGGTTATTTATGAAGTAAGTGACTCTAAAGAAAAAAGTACAATGAAAGAAATAAAAGTTGTAGTTAAAATTAAACCAGAAGAAGAAGATAATCAACCATCTAAAGAAGATGAACTTGAAGAGAAGAAAGAAAACTATAACTTAGAAGAACTACTTGAAATGCAAGAAGAAGGAGAGTTTAACTTAGAAAGCATAGAGTTCAATAATACAACAAAGAAATTTTCAATTAGTGGATACTTAATTATTAATGAAGTTAATAACGTTGATAAAGAATATGGTCTAATACTAGTTAATAAAAGTGATGATGAAGACATCCATTTAATCGAAATAGATAAATGGACAAAAGATGTTCCATATAATTTAGGAACAGTTGATGGACATGACTATAGTGATATATGGTTTAGGGGTGATATTGACTTCTCAGACATACAAAATGGAGACTATGATCTATACATGATAGGTGCAACAGAAGATAGTTTTACAATTCAACCAGTAGAAAATTATTTTAATCAAAGTATAGATAGACGAGGAGAAGATACACAACACGGTTATAATTTTAAAGTCAATCAAAAATCAAAAAATAAAGAAATTTCATTATCAATAAGAGATGAATTATATACAATTAGTGAAGCTCCAACCGATAGAAATATGGTCAATGGATATGAAGATATAACATTTAAAGACAATAAACTATATTTATATGGATATTCATATGATTATGAAGGCATTTATAATAATGAACTATCAGTAACAAGAAAATTATTACTAGAAAATCAAACAACCTATAAAAATGAAGTTTATGAATTAGGTTGCAAAAAAGGTCCATTTACAATACAAACATTGGATAACAAAGATAAAACATATGCATGGTATGAAAAAGAAATAGAATTATCTAATTTAGATAAAGGTAAATATAGTTTATATATTTACACAAAGACTAGCAACGCTACAAACTATGATGAAATAACTGATATGTTCAGAAGTATCAATGAAACAATGACTATTAACAATAAAAAATATAGACTATACTATAATAGTAGCAGAGGAAACAGAATAGAAATAGAAGTTTCATAAAAAGCCAACAAATATTTGTTGGCTTTTTTACATAATATCTCATCATATAGGTAAAATATTTACATATATTTTGTATTTCCTTTTAAAAAATGTTATAATTAATTTAGTAAAAATAAAATGAAAGTATGGTGATTATATGGTAAGCAGTGGAACAGTTAATAGTGATGCAACAACATTAAATGGATACTTAACAAGTTATCAATCATATATAAGTGAATTGAGTGGTTCTTGGAAAGGAACATCATTTGATAGTATTAATTCGCAAGCTGAGTCCTTTGTATCAGAATATAAAGCAATAGTAACTCAGATGAATAGTTTTGCAAATGCATGTGCTGCATATGAAAAATATATAAAGTTAAAAAATGAAATTGCTCAGACAGAAGCAGATAGAGCAAATGCAGCCGATCAATATAAGTCTACTTATGATGAGCCATTATCAGCAATGAATAGTGACCTACAAACATTAAAAACTAGTATTCAAACCTATCTCTCAGAAGCATCATCACCAAGCCTGACGGCAACAGCAGTATCAGCTTTAGCTACTGCGACATCCTCAAAATCTTCATCAAGTTCAGGAAATTCAGATATTGCGGCACAAAATAAAGCTTTTGTTGAATCAATACTATCTGAAAAAGGAAAGACAATTGATGATTACCCAGGATTTTATGGAGAATGGTGTGCTCAATTTGTATCAGAAATGTTAAATAGAAATGGATATGATATACAGCCATCTGCAATTGCAGGATATATTGATGATGGCTCAATATTTAAATCATTAAGAAGTGCAGGAGCTACTGTTCACTTAGATCTTGCATCTCAATACCATGATGGTGGAGGAGAAGGTAATTCAGAATATGATCCAAACTATTCTCCACAACCAGGTGACGTAGTACTATTTGATTTTGGTTATAATGGAATGGGTGTAACTGATCACGTTGGAATTGTTGTTCAAGATAATGGCGATGGTACAATTAGAACCATCGAAGGAAATACTACCGGTGATGCCGGGGACAGTTGTGTAGAAATAAAAGATAGAGATCGAGACGAAGTATTTGGATATGCAACCCCAGTAAAGAAGAGCAATTAATAGTGCGGGAGGTATTCTAGTGAGCGTATTTATGATAGAAACCAGTAATCTAGATTCAGCATCTTCTTCTATCGGGAAAATTGCATCACAAATGTCTGATTTAGCAAGCAGTGTAGGCGGATATGATACAAGTTGTGATGATGGGTTTGATTTTGCATCAGTAAAAGGGTTAATTGAATCTAACATCGAAGCATGCATTACTAAAGTTCAGAATACAGCGACAATATTAAATACAGTATCACAATCCCACACCGAATTACAAAGTAGTTTGAAGTTTGAAGATCCAGCAGAAACAACAAAGAAAAGCAGTAGTTCAGAAGGCACAAATTCAGAAAATAGTAATTCTAGAGGAAATACTTCAAGTGGTGGATACTCTGGAGGAGGTTCATCAGATGGAGGTTCTTATTCTGGTGGATACTCATCATCAGCAGTTCCAACTGCAGCAGCTGCACTACAAAAAGTATCAACAACAAAAGAAACAAAACAAGATGAAGTTGTAGAAATAACAAACTCATTTAAAGAAGTTGGATATGTATATATAGACAAAGATAAAATAAATGATGAAGCTAAAAAAGTGTTTGAAAATGAAGAATTTGAATATGATGAAAATGGTTATGCAAAAATTGGCAACAGGTATGTTGTAATGGTTGACTCCTCAATTGCTAAAGAAGGAGATGTTCTTAAATTTACACAAGAAGACGGAACAGAAATAGAAGCAATTGTAGGGTTAACAACAACAGATAACAAATATGCAGATAAAATAAACTTTGTTCTTTCACCTGATAAAGAATTTACGGAGGAAACAAAGAAGATATCTGAAAGTATATTAAAAAATAATAAAAAGATTGAAATAATTGAGAACATATTAAAATCAAGTATTACGGGAGAAAATAGCGTGTTAATTGAATCAACAATGGACGAAGTAGGTAACACTATCAGTGATTATTCAGGATTAGGATTTAATGATGGAAACTGGTGTGCAGATTTTGTTTCTCATACATTACAAAAGAATGGATATGATGTAGACTGGTCATCAGTAGCTGGCGATGGAGATGGAGAAATATTTGGATGTCTTAGAGATAGTGGCGCCACAGTACATCTTGATTTAGGCGCACAGGCCAAAGGATTACAAGAATCTTCTGAATATGATCCAAGTTACATACCACAACCGGGAGATGTAGTTATATTTGATTTTGAACAAGATGGATTAAACGATCATGTTGGTTTTGTTGTAAAAGATAATGGAGACGGAACCATAACCACACTTGAAGGTAATACAAGTGGAGAAGCTGGTGGAAGCTGCGTTGCAATACATACTGATAGACAAAGAAGTATTGTATATGGCTACGCAACCCCAGTAAAAAAATAAGTAAGAAGGAGATATGTAAATGAGCTTATTTATGATAGAAACTGGAATTTTAGATTCAGCATCATCTTCTATTGGTCAAATTGCATCACAAGTATCTAACCTAGCAAGCAGCGTCAGCGGATATGATACAAGTTGTGATGATGGGTTTGATTTTGCATCAGCAAAAAATATTATTGCATCAAATCTAGAAGCATGTGTTACAAAGGTTCAAAATACAGCAAGCATTCTAAACGCAGTTTCACAGTCACATACAGAATTACAAAACAGCCTAAAGTTTGAAGATCCTGCAGAAGCTGCAAAGAAGAATAGTAGTACAAAAAGTACGAGTTCACAAAGTAGCTATTCCGGAGGCAGTTCATCAAGTGGTGGATATTCCGGAGGTAGTGGATATTCAAGCGGTGGAGGCTACTCAGGAGGATATTATTCAGGAGAGTCTCCATCAAGTATAACCACAACAACCACCACGACAACTACTACAACTACAGACGAAACACCAACATTAATCACAGAAAAGCCAGAAAAAGTTGACTATGACGTTGTAGAAAAAGATGATATGAATGAAGAACAAAAAGCGGTATTAAATAATGAAGAATTTGAGTATATTGAAAATTACGCAATGCTTGGAGAAAGATATGTAGTAAAATGTGATTCATCCCTTGGAAAAATTGGAGATATTTTACGCTTCACTCAAAATGACGGAACAGTTGTAGAATGTGTTATTGGAGCAACAACAGTAGGAGCAGCTTCAAAAGGAATTCTACACTTCATAGTCAAAGATAAGGACAATATTAAAGAAAAAGATATCTGCAAAAATATACTTACGAACAATAATAAAATTGAAAATATTGGAAATATAACTGATGAGAAAAAGTCTGATACCAGTACAACTGGAGTTATGAGTAATGGTTTAGGAACAAGTACAGCAAAAACTACAGGTACATATGTCTTAAATGGTAATGTACTTGATACTACTAATCCTGTAACAACAGGGGAAAAGTATGAATTGTCAGATGACGATCTAGCATTCCTAGGATATGTAGCATCATCAGAACAAGGTAGTGTTGATGGTGCAAAATTAGAACTATCCCTTATGGCAAATCTATATGAAGAAAATAAAAATAATTTTAGTAGTGTAAGAGATTATGTAGAAAATAGTGGATGGTTTGGAAGTTCCTATGGAAGCGAATATAGTTACCCAGGCGATGAGTATATCGCTGTAGCAAAAGATATACTTGTTAATGGAAATCGTTATTTAAACTCAAATGTTGTTGAACATGATTACTTAGGCGATATTGTATATTGTAGTACAGGTGATGTATATGATACAGACAGCTATGTTCCGGGAGAAACAGTGCTAGAAAATCAATGGGGAGCAAAATATGTCTTTGTAGGATTTGCTCCAAACGGTGGAGACCCATTCGGTTATCTTATTAACTAATAATAAAAATATGAATATGTAAGGAGAAAATGAATATGGCAAAATATGTATGTGATACAGATACAGTCAAATCTATTGGTGAAAAATTATGCCAAACAGCATCAGATATTAGTAATGGAGTACAAAGCTACTCATCATCAATTGAAAGTGATTTATCAACATGGACGGGAACAGCTAAAGAATCATTTAACAGCTCAAATGCGACTTATGTTACAACAGCAAAAACAGATGCGACATATATAAATGCTCTAGGTGAATTTGTAAAAAATGCTGCTGAAAGCATCCAATCTCTAGAAGATGAATTAGCAGGATTACAAATTTAGGTGTAAAGATACTGCCAATTATATTGTGTTAATGAAAAATATGTTTTATAATGAATTTAGATAGGAGGAATAGATTATGTCAGGATTACATGCTGATACAAGCGCAATGAATACAAATGGTAAGGATACTGTAGCAAATGCTGAATATTTTTCAAACGAATTAGCAAATTTAAGAAATAATGTCGATGGACTAATGACTATTTGGAGAGGATTATCAGCTAATGAATTTAATAAATCTTATGAAGAACAGGCTCAAAATTTACAAGCCTTTCAACAATTATTAAATGAATTAGGTGAAAATATCAGCAAAAGTGCAAGTATTCTTAATCAAACTGAAGAAGAGAATGCCCAAGCTGGAGCAAACTTATTTTAAGGAGGTTTATTAAATCATGAATGAATTTGAAGAGAAAGATTATGCAGGAGCAAGAAGTTATGCAGATGCAGTAAAAACAAATGCAGATAATATCATGGGTATTTTCAATGATATTGATGGTGTTATGAATAACTTATACGGAGCAAATTGGCAAAGTACAGGTGCAGATAGTGCCAGAGATAGATATAATCAAATTCGTAAAAATTATGAAGTTTTTTATGAAAAAGTTGTTGCAATGAAAACTCATATATATAATGTTACAGCTGCTAATGAAGAAGCAGATGCAGCTGCAAGTCAAACAATTTCAAGTATATAATATTGAATCTTAAAGACTATGAGAATAGTCTTTTTTTAGAATAGATAAATAAAATAATTGGAGAAAAAAACTATGAATGAATACAGTGTTTCAAACTATGATATTTTTAATAATGCTACTGAAACAGCTGATAGCTTAAGTAAAACGTTAACTACTGCAAAAAGTGAAATTGAAAGTTGCTCAACTCAATTAAAAAATGAATCAATATTTTTTGGCCCAGTAAGTGATCAGGCAACAGAAGGTTGTGAAAAGGCCCTGTCAAAGGCAGAAGTATTAAATAATAATTCGGGAATTATAAAGAATTATTTACAACAAACATCTACAAATTATCAATTGGGAGATAATAAGGCAGAACAAGAAATACTATCTACTTCAACTGATGGCAAAATGATTTTAGATGGAAATGTAATTGACACAACAAAACCAGTGACGACAGGAGCGAAATACAATTTGTCAGATGATGATCTAGCTTTTCTAGGATACGTTGCCTCATCAGAACAAGGTAGTGTTGATGGAGCAAAACTAGAGCTATCTCTTATGGCAAATCTATATGAGGAAAATAAGGATCATTATAGCAGTGTAAGAGATTATGTAGAAAACAGTGGATGGTTTGGAAGTTCCTACGGAAGCGAATATAACTACCCAGGAGATGAGTATATAGATGTTACAAAAGACGTACTTGTAAATGGTAATCGTTATCTAAATTCCAATGTTGTTGAACATGATTATTTAGGAGACATCGTATCTTGCAGTACGGGAGATGTATATGATAAGAGTTGTTATGTACCAGAAGAAACAGTACTGGAAAATCAATGGGGAGCAAAATATGTCTTTGTTGGGTTTGCTCCAAACGATGGGGATCCATTTGGTTATTTAGTAGATTAGGAAAGGACAATAATTCGACATCCAGAATAATCAAATTATTGTATATTAATCTTAAATATGATAGAATTAGATTATCATAGGGAGTGATTTTATGAACGAATATAATGTTTCTGATTATGGTATATTTAATAACGCAGTAGGGACTGTAGACGGATTAAGCAAGGTTTTAAGCACTGTAAAAGATGAAATAAGTACTTGCTCACAACAATTAGGCAACGAATCAATATTCATGGGTCCTATAAGCGAGCAGGCTGTTGAAGGATGTACAACTGCATCATTAAGAGCTGACTCATTATCAACCAACTGCAGTACTATAAAAAGTTATTTAGTAGAAACCTCAACAAATTATCAATCTGGAGATAGTAAAGCACAACTAAAAGTATTATCTACCGGAGCAAATGGAGAATTAGGTACATCAACTTCAAGTGCAAACTTTAGTGGAGATACTAATCAAGATAAACTATATAGTTATTTATCATCTCAAGGTTTCAATAATGCAGCAATATGTGGTATTCTAGCTAATATTGAGAGTGAATCTGGATTTAGCACTACCGCACTTGGAGATGGTGGAACATCATATGGAATATGTCAATGGCACGAAGGAAGATGGGATAGTCTGAAAGATTATTGCAGTGAAAATAATCTTGATTCAGATTCTCTTGAAGGACAAGCTCAATATTTAGTAAGTGAATTAAAAAATAGTTATCCTGATGTATATGAGACATTACAAAATGTACCAAATACAGCAGAAGGAGCATATCAAGCAGCATATAAATGGACAACTGATTTTGAAATCCCTGAAGATAAATACAGTGAAGGAGAAAATAGAGGAGATAATGCTCAAACAACATATTGGGAAAAGTATGGAAGCAAATAAAAAAGATGAAAAATTTCATCTTTTTTTATTCTGCTAAAACAATTGAAATTGTACTACAAGAAGTAGTAGTACCACTTCTAAAACCGTCTATAAAATCATTTGTATTAAATCCATCTGCCTTTCTACATGAAACATTAACTGTTAATCCAGGATAACTAGATTCAAGTTGTTTTTTAACATTAGCTGCAGCATCACTACAACTATTAAAACCATCTGTAGCCGAAGAGATACGTGACTTTAATATTGTGTATTGTTCACAAGTTTTTACAGGAGCAGCAGGCTCTGGTGTTTTAGAACTACTATTATTTGAAGAGTTATTGGAACTACTACCATTACTATTATTGGTGTTGGAATTATTGCTTTTAGAACCGCTATCTTTATTATTGTTAGCACTTTCAGAATTATTACTATTCTTTCTTTTATTAACTGTACTTTCATCACTCTTACCATTACTTAAATTAACAGTAATAGTAGTAGTACAACTAACCTCACTTCCTGAACTGATAGATTGATTAACAACTTTATCTTTTGCTTTATCACTAGATACATAAACAAAACTATATTCCAAATTTGCTTTTTTTAATTTAGATATCGCATCAGCCTTACTTAAGCCTTTTAAATCAGGTACCTTACAATTCTCACCATCACTTATTGTAACAACAATTGCTTCATCATTTTTTATAGTTTGTCCTTTTTTAATAGAATAACTAATAACCTCCCCAGCCTTAACAGACTGACTAAACTCATGTCTCACTTCATATTTAATTTCATACTTATCAGCCCAGTTATAAAAATCATCAATTGTCTTAAAGCTAGGCATTTTTAATTTCCCACGAGATAGTGTAACTTTAATAACTGTCCCTTGTTCAACAATCTCACCTTTTTCTCTATCAACATTAATAACATTACCAGACTTAACACTATCATCATATTTATCTATAAATTCTAGCTTTAATCTGTTTTTAACAGCCCATTCAGTAAGTTTAGTAATAGACATATTTTTAAGGCTAGGAATTTTAACTTTAGGACCTTTGCTTATGGTAACAACAATTTCCTTATCATCAACTTGAACAACCTCTCCAGCTGGAATACTTTGACTACAAGCAAATCCTTTTTTTATTTTATTAGAAAAGTCATATTCGAATTTGTATCGTAAATGATGCTGTTTCATATAAAATTCAATCTCAAATTTACTTTTATTGGTAAAATCAATTAGTTTAACATCATTAGAGTTACCCTCATCACCATAAGAAAAAGTTAATTTTAATTCTTCATCTCTTTTTAAATTGCCACTTTTGCTTTGCTCAATAACGGTATCTTTTAACTTATCAGATTCAATAAAATCTATAACTACGTTATTTAAATAATTCTTTTTAACATAATTAATAACTCTTTCACTATCCCAAGTTAGCATACTAGGAATAATTATCTCTTTGTATGGACTTGGACCATCACTAACAGAAACCTTAATACTATTAACATTTTTAAGACTAGAATCAAAATCTTTATCTTGACTGATTATTTTATACTCTTCAACCATATCACTATATTCAAAATCAGTATCTAAATTAATATTATTCTTATTTGCCCATTTAATAGCCTCTGTTAAAGACTTACCCCTAAGATCCTCAACAGTATTAATAGGTGAGTTAAAAATATTAAGATTATTATTAATATCATAAGAATAATATGCCAATAAAAGTATCATTAAAAACAAACTAGATATTTTATTTTTATTATTAGTAGTAAGACCAACAATAACAAAAATAAAAGTAAATATAATAAGAATAGAACAATTAATAATAGAATTAATTGAAGAAGAATTATCAACAATATTTAAATAAAAATAAATACCAGCAAAGATTAGTACAATGCAACTAAAAATAATATTAAGAATAGATTTATTACAATTATTATTTTTAGTAGTCTTTTTATCTAAAACTTTATCTTTAGAAATAATCCTATCCGTGTCTTCTTTTTTAATCGTGTTTTTCTTTTCCATTTTATCATCACTATTTATGTTCTTGGCCATATTCCAACCTCCTATCTTTATATATATTTTACTAGAATAGAAAAGAAAAGTCTATTTCTAGCAATAAAGTTGACATTTTATCTATATTTACTTGACAAGCGTAAAAAATACACATAGAATATAGTTAGAGGTGATAACAATGCAACAAAAAGTAGGAGTTTTCTTAGCACGAATGCAACCAGTACATAATGCTCATTTGTTTTTAGTAGAAAAAGCATTAGAAGAAAATGATAAAGTACTAATTGTACTAGGTAGTGAAAATAAGGTTGATATGTTAAGAAATCCATATGATATAAAACTAAGAGAATTAATGTTAAGGGAATGCTTAAGTGATGAGGAAAATGAGAAATTAGAAATAGTCACATTACCGGATTGGTCAATGGAGTCAGACATAGATAATGACAAGATTTGGGGAAGATATTTCTATTACAATGTCGTTTCAAGAATAGGTCAAAAGAGATTTTCGCTTTACTATTCAGACGATCCTAAAATATTAGATAGTTGGTTTAATGACACTGAAGTAAGAGATTTTATAACATATCGGAATTTTGAAAGAAGTGAATTATTTGAAGGATTATCTTCAACAAAGATTAGAGATGCTTTTATAGAAGGTAACAAACAATATATAAAAAGGTACTGTCCTAAATCTGTCCAAGATAGATTTGATTATTTAAGAGGACATTATCAAGATGTGAAAAAAAATCCAAAAAGTGATTTTTCAATGGAGTAAGATATGAGAGTAGGATATGAATTGTATAAAAACCAAGGAATCCATGTCATTACATCACTATTTACAGTAGAACAAGGAGTAGTAAAAGTATTACTAATAAAAAGAAAAAACGAACCTTTTTTTGGAGATTGGGTACTAACTGGTGGAGCTCTTTATAATAATGAGTCTCTAGAAGAAGGTGCATATAGAGAATTAAAAGAAAAAACAGGAATTGAAAATATTCCAATCAAACAATTTAAAGCATTTGGAAGAGTAGATAGATCACCCGTCATGAGAATGGTGGCCATAGCCTATATTGGAATCATTGACTCTAAAAGAGTAAATATAATAAGAAAATCACGAAATACATCTGGTGCCGACTGGGTACCAATTGATAAAATACCACATTTAGGATATGATCATAACGAAATACTAAGTGAAGCAATTGAAGAATTGAAAAAAGATATTGTAAATTCTAATATCTTAAAAAGCTTATTTCCAGATGGAATAACCATTCCAGAATTACAAAAAACATATGAAGCAATTCTTAATAAAAAATTTGATAGAAGAAACTTCAGAAAAAAAATATTATCTTTAAACTTGTTAGAAGATACAAATCAATATGGAAAATTTGAAGGAAATAAACCTGCAAAGATATATAAATTTAAAAATGATATAGAAAAAATAACTGTATTGTAAAAGAAAGAAGGGAAGAAATGTTATATTTACTAAGACATGCACTAGATGATGAAAAATACGTTGGTTCATGGAGTGATGTATCAATTTTAAAAAGTGAAGAGGAAAAAGTAAAACTTCAGGCAAAATACATAAAAGACAATTTAAAAATAACTAATATATATTCAAGCGATATTAAGAGAGCACAACAGACTGCTGAAATAGTTGCTAAGGAGTTAAACAAAAAAGTATTACTGGATAAAAATTTAAGAGAACAAAATAAAGGAACTCTAACAGGACGATTAAAAGAAACGCTATCCCCAGAGGAGAAAGAACTACTAGAAAACCAACAAATAGATACAGTCTTTCCAAATGGTGAAAGCTTAGAAAACGTTTATATAAGAATAAAAAATTATTTATCTGAAATGAAAAAATATGAAGACAATTCATTAATTGTAACCCACAGAGGAGTAATTAATATGATTTATTATATTCTTACTAATACTCCACTAGACATGGATAAAAAAAGATTTGATGTAGATCACTTGTCAATTCATGAACTAGATTTAAATAAAAAAGTAATAAGGAGAATCAAATGATAAGAAAAGTGGTATTAACTGGAGGACCAGGAAGTGGAAAAACAACAGTTATTGAAAGTATCAAAAAAAATTATGGAGGTAAATACAAAGTTATTATTGTAGATGAAACAGCATCATATTTAATTAATATGGGAATACGTCCATTTGGAGAAAATTCAATTCCGCTTATAGATTTTCAAGAATTAGTCTTAAAAACACAACTTTCGAAAGAAGAAGTTATTGATAAATCCCTTGAATTTCTACCTGATGAAGATATCTTAATAATATATGATAGAGGAATAATGGATAATGCGGCATATATATCTGAAGAAGAATTTAAAGAAGTTATAGAAAGAGTCAAAACAAAAGAAACAATACAAGATTTTTTTGATAGATATGATTTAGTTTTAAATTTAGTATCAAGAAAAGATTTCTATACAACAGACAATAATCCAGCTAGAAGTGAAACAGTAGATGATGCCTTATCTTTAGGAGAAAAAACATTAAAAGTATGGACAGGACACAAAAATTTGAAAATAGTTTCACCAAAAGATGATATAAACGATAAAATAAAAGACGTATTAAATTACATAAATGATGTATTACAAGAGGAACAAGTAAAAAGACAAGCTAAATACTATGTTGATTTAAATTTAACAGATATGGATTATGTAAAAAAAATATCGAGAGTTGCCAACATAGAACAAACATATCTAGAATCCGAAGATAATGTTGAAAAAAGACTTAGAAAGATTACTATGTGTGGTGCAACAACTTATTCATATACTATTCATAAAATAGTAAATGATAAAAGAATTAAAATATCAGATAACAGTATTTCAGAAAGAACATTTAATGAATTATTTGAATTTAGAGATCAGAAAAAAAATACAATAAATAAAGATAGATACTATTTTCCATATAAAGATAAGTATTATACCCTAGATATTATAGATGACTATGGCCTATTAGAAATAAATATATCAGAAGATGAACAAGTAATCATTCCACCATTTATTGGCGTAATAGAAGATGTATCAAAAAATGAAGATTTTTTAAATGTTAATTTATCAAATGCAGATATTAAAAATTTTACTAAACACTAATTATCATGATATAATTTCCTAAAGAGGATGATTATATGAGTAAATATATAAAAAATAACATAAGTTCAATTATCGCAACATTTTTATTAATGCAACCATTTATAGACTTATTAACAGGAATTTGTATCCATACATTAAACATTAACTTTACATTAGGAATCATACTAAGATTAATGTTTTTAGTATTTATTTGTATAACAGTATTGTTTATCTTTAAAAAGAAACAAGTGCTTCTTCCGTATTCATTAATCTTTATATATTGTATTATGTATATTATAGGTACACTAATATATAAAGAGACAAACTATTTTTTTGAAATTCAGAATTTAATAAAAGTATTTTATTTTCCTATTTTATTTATATCTCTATATTTTATAAAAGATCATGTGAGAATAAGTAATATGACTTTATATACAGTAATAATAACATACCTAGTATTAATTTTTATACCAACATTGTTTAATGTAGGCTATAAAACATATGAAATAACTAAAGTTGGCACTATAGGTTTTTTTAATTCAGCAAATGAAATAAGCGGAATATTATCAATATTAACCCCAATAATATTTATTGTTTTATCAGAGTCAAAAAAAATAATTCCTATATTTTTAACATCACTTATATATTTATTAGTAATATTAATGATAGGTACAAAAACCCCTTTAATATCATTATGTTTAACACTATTTATATCTTTAATATATTTATGGATAAAATTATTTAAAAATAAAAAATATAAATCAATTATATTATCTTTAATATTAGTAACAATATTTACTATTGGATTAGTATTAATAACTCCTAAAACAAACTTTTATAAAAATATTAAAACTCATCTTAATTATCTACATTTAAACCATATAACAGAAGTATTTAAAGATGAAAAGCTAGTTGATCATTTTATATTTAGTTCAAGATTAAAATTCTTAAGTAAAAAATCAAATATTTATAATAAATCAAATATGTATCAAAAATTATTTGGAATAGGTTATATTAATAATAATAAGCGAACTAAAATGATTGAAATGGACTATTTTGATATTTTTTATAGTCATGGATTTATTGGATTTTTAATATTTTTTATAATCTCAATTTATATATTAATTAAAATAATTCAAAAAAGAAAAGAATTAAATTATGAAAATATAATGGAACATACATCTCTTTTCTTAATACTTTTCCTAGCATTTTTTACAGGTCATATTATTATTTCACCATCAGTAAGTATGGTATGTATTATATTAATATTATCATTAAGTAAAAGAGTAAAAAGAGATTTACTATTTACAGATAAAAGTATGACAATAGGTGGAATAGAAACTGCTCAAATAAACTTACTAAATAATATAAATTACAATAAATACAATGTAACACTTATATTAGAAGAAAAAAAAGGTGAACTATTAAATAAAGTTAACAAGAATGTTATAATCAAAGAATTAAAGGTAAGTAATAATAAAAACATATTTATAAGAAAGATAACCAATTATATAAGAAAATTAATCTATAAGATATATAATTATCATAAATATGATTTTAGTTGCTGCTACACAACTTATAGTTATAGCTCAAATATTTTAGCAAAAATTTCATCAATAAATAATGCATTCTACGTGCATAGTGATTATAAGAATGTATATCATACTAATAAAGAATTTAGAGAATTCTTTGATTCCAGAAAAGTAGAGGAATATAAATATATTATTTTTGTATCAAATGAATCAAAAAAATCATTCATAGAGTACTATCCATACTTAAATAAAAAAACACATGTACTAAATAACTTTATAAATATAAAAGAAATAAAAGAAAAGTCAAAAGACAAAATAGATATTAAGAATAAAAGTAAGTGCCTATTTGTATTTGTAGGAAGGCTTGATGATTCTTCAAAAAAATTAAAAAGAGCAATTAATTTATGCAAAGAATTAAATATCAATTTATGGGTAATAGGTGATGGTCCTGATAGAGATATGTATTATGAATATGTCAAAGATAATAAACTTCAAGATAAAGTATCTTTTTATGGAAGACAGCAAAATCCATACCCATATATGAAAGAAGCAGACTATATAATCTTAACTTCAGACTATGAAGGATTCCCTGTAGTATATCAAGAGGCAATTGCCTTAAATAAACCGATAATCACAACCATAAATACAAGTGATGATCAATTAGATATGAAAGATTATGCTTATATAGTTTCCAAAGATGAAAAGAAAATGGTTAGTGAAGTAAAAGTAATATTAAATAAAAATAAAAAACAAAAGTTAATTGATCTTGAAAAGATACAAAAACAAAGAATAAAAGAATTTGAAAAATTATTTAATTCATAAAAAAACAGTTAATAATTAACTGTTCTTTTTGTAATTATTTAAATTAATAACGATATTATTATCATAGTTATATATTAAATCATTACTAGAATTCTTTAAGAGCTTATTATAAAGATATTCACTACCAAACTCTAATTTAATGCCAAAATACTCATCAGTAAACTTTTCAAAAGCAATTTTTCTTAAATTATATTCATCCCAGAATATAGAGTCATCAGAGATAAAACCATAATTTCTTTTATTAATATCAGAATTATTTTTAACTTCACCAATAATAATATATTTTTTATTTATATTATCAACATCATTTTTTAATGCAATATCAATAACATTATAATATGTATTAAAAGTATGTTCTAAAGATAAATAAGTTGCTTGATCTTGTATTAAATAATTGCGAAGTAAGAAAATTAAAATAATTAGTGAAATATATTTAATTTTAAAATTATTAATACTAAGTAATAATACTATAACCATAATATATGACATCGACATAAGTAATTGTAATTTACTATCATTAATAACAAATATTATACTGTTTAAAAATATAGGTAATAGTAATAATAAAAGTATAATAATTACTATATTCTTTCTATCAGTACTTGACTTATAAAAATATATAAATAAGTTAATAACTAAAAGTATAAAAACTAATAAGTTTAAATAATTATTATGCATATAGGTATTTTTCATAATACTATCAGTAAAATAATAATTATAAAAAAACTTATATGAATCGATTATTTTATCTGGAATATTAATTAAAGTATTTATTCCAATTTTATCAGCATTACTATAATTAGAAATACTTATATGAAAAACATAAAGAGATAATTTCATAGTAATAAAATATAAAATTACACCAATAACCAAACATATTAAATATTTAAAAAACTCCATATATTTAAAATTATTATCTAAAAGCAATTTGATATTATAGATAACAAAAAAAGTAATTATCAAAGATAAATATGCTTGATACATAGATAAACTAACAACAATTAAAATAATTGGAATTAAATACTTACTAAACTTATTATTTACTTTATAAAAAATATAAACAGATAATATGCCACATAAAAAAGAAATTAAATATCCAATAGAACAATAATTAAAAAGTAACGTTGCGGAAACAACAGGGCTAACACATATAAATAATATAAATAAAGTTTTATTTAATTTACTCTTAATATCAAATAAATCAATTAGTAGAATAGAAGATATAGATATAATAACAAAACTAATAACTAAATCAATACAGGGTATATTTAAATATGACTTAATAAGACCAACTATATATAATCCAAATCTCCCCAAAGATATCTCCCATGAATACCCCTTATATAAATAATTATTTAATAAAATATCAGCGCTAATAATATTTTTATAAAATAAAGGAAGATGAACAACAAATAAAATAAAAATAGTTAGTAAAAATAAAAATTTATTATCTTTTGTAATTATTTTTTTCATAGTATCACCAATGAAATTATAACATACAAAGAATTGAAAATAAATTATTGATATGGTATTCTCTTATTAAGAAAGATGTGAACTTATGAAAAAAAGTATTAATATATGTGAAATATTATTATTTGTAGCTTTCGTTATACTAACTCCATTTCTTAGTAATAAAATAACACTACTTATAGCTATACCAGTATTTGTATTAATATATTATTTCGCAAAGAATATAAAAATAAAAAACTATGCATTATTTATATTTATCGTATCATTAATTATTAGAATAATATCCATAATAATATTAAAAGTTGAAATAACAGATGATTATAAAACAATGTATGACGCTAGCACAAGTCTCATAAAAAATGATCTTTTATTCTTAAATTCATTTTACTTTAAAACATTTTCATATCAATTAGGGCATGTCCTATACCAAGCAATACTATTAAAAATAATTAACAAAGTCATTTTCTTAAAAATGATAAATAGTATTATTACTTCATTAATAGTTGTATTTGTTTATTTAATATCCAAAAAGTTATTTAAAGAAACCACTGCTAAAATAATATCATTAATATATTTATTATATTTATATCCAATATATTTAAATTCTGTACTAACAAATCAACATATACCAGCACTACTATCACTAGTTGTAATATATTTAGTGTTATCAAAAGAAAAAAGTATAAAACTATCTATAGTAGTTGCTATTATTTTAGGAATATCTAACTTTTTAAGAACAGAAAGTATAATAATTATTCTAGGAATATCTATATATTATTTAATAAATATCCAAAAAGATAATTATAAAAGAAATATAATATCTATATCAGTATTATTATTTACATATTTTCTTTTTAATATATTTATATCAAACATAATACTTATATCACCACTTCATACAAAGCTAGACAACAAAGAACCTCTTTGGAAATTCTATTGTGGATTAAACTATAAATATAATGGAAGATATAATGAAGAAGATCAAAGTATATTCTTTTCCTCAAATAATAAAAGAAATTTGCTTATCAATAGAGTAAAAGAAGAAAATGTAAAACTACCTATTTTAATTTTAAAAAAAGAAGTTATTTTATGGACACAAACAAATTATGATCTGAGAATAACAAATATTATTAATAAAGATATTTATAAATATATATTATGGCTTAATCAAGGATATTTAAACATAATAATATTATTATTTATAGTTAGTATTTATCCTTATAAAAATATAAAAAACAAAAAAATATTACTATTGAAAATAATAGTTGGCTTATATTATGGAATATATGGACTAATAGAAATATCTCCTAGGTATGCATATATTCTTCACATATTTATTTTATTACTATTAGGAATAGGAATTGAAAAAATAATTGAATTAAAGAGGAGTACAAGTAAATGAAAAGAATATTCGATTTTGAAAAAAAGATTATTAAATTTTTTAAAGATAATTATATTACAATTGGACTATTAATTATAACATTATTGGTCTTAGGTATAAGATATTATGAGCTTGACTTTGAATCAAGAGACTTTACAAGATTCTTATCGCCATGGTTTGATTATCTAAAAAACAACGGAGGACTAAAAGCACTATCAAATTATCCAGGAGACTATAATGCACCATATGTAACTATAATAGCATTACTAACATATCTTCCTATAAAAAAACTATATCTTATTAAAACAGTTTCAGTAATATTTGATTTTACACTCGCATTATCAGCGGCATACCTAGTAGGTTATATAGTACCAAAAAATAAAAAAGAATATAGTTTATTAACATATTCATCAATTTTGTTACTACCAACAGTTTTTATGAATAGTGCGCTATGGTCTCAATGTGATGCCGGGTATGCCACATTTATTATTCTCTCACTACTATACTTACTAAAAGAAAAATATATAAAGTCTTTTATCTTATTAGGAGTGGCATTTGCCTTAAAATTACAATTTATGTTTGTATTACCCATATTTATAGTAATCTATATCTCAAAGAACAAATTCTCAATACTTTACTTCCTAATAATACCATTAGTCAACTTTATACTATGTATACCAGCAATGTTATTTGGAAAACCAATAAAGGATATTTTAACGGTTTATTTTAATCAAACACAAACATATAAAAATGACTTGTCACTTAACTTTCCAAATATATATACAATAATACAAGGAACACCAACAGTCTTTTATAGAGTAGGCCTCCTATTAACAATAGCTGCATGTGTATTAATGCTTGGATTTGTAATATATAAGAAAGTAAAGTGGAATAATGAAAAAATCTTAAATTTAGCACTTTGGTTCATAGTAATTACAACATTTCTTTTACCAGGAATGCATGAAAGATATATGTATGTCGGAGAAGTACTATCAATCATATGCTATATAGCTTATAAGAAAAATCTATCATTGACAGCATTTATCTTAACTGCATCAACTATCACATATTCATCATTTCTTTTTAATGAATATAATATGAATATGCAGTATCTAACACTAGCATATCTTGCAGTAATAATTCTCTTTACTAAGAACACTTTAAAACTATTATCAGAATAAAAACGTGATATAATAAAATTAATGAGGTGATAAAATGCCTAAATTCAGTATAATCGTACCAGTTTATAATGTTGAAAAATATATTGGGAAATGTCTAGAAAGTATTAAAAATCAAACATATAAAGATTATGAAGTAATTGTTGTTAATGATGGATCAACAGATAAAAGTATGGAGATTGCAAAAGAATATAATGTTAAAGTAATTAATACTAAACACGTAAGTGTAAGTGAAGCAAGAAATATTGGAGTAAAACATGCAACAGGTGAATATCTAATGTTTTTAGATAGTGATGACTTTTGGGATAATAAATTATTAGAAGAAATTACTAAATCACTAAAAAACACCCCCGATTTAGTTAGATTTCAAGTTAGAACAGTTACTGATGATGGAGTGGTAACTAATTATAATGAAGAGGAATTTCAAGATATGACCGGAGAAAAAGCTTTTGAACGCATTGTTACATATCACTTTGTAGAATGTGTTTGGGCATATGCCATAAAAAGAGAATACTATATAAAAGAAAAATTTCAGTTTAAAAAGGGAATGGTTCACGAGGATTTTGGTCTGACACCATTAATTATAATTAAAGCCAAAAAAGTAAATTCAATAAAATATATTGGTTATAACTACTTTAGAAGAAAAGGAAGTATTATGAATACTCCAGATTATGAATGGACAAAAACTAAAGTAAAAGATTTTTACTGTCACTATTTGTTTTTAATTAATGAAATTGAACAAACTAATATTAAGCAAGAAGTTTTCAAAAGTTATTGCGCAAATAGTGTGATTTTAGAAATATGCACATTAAAAAATCCTGAATATAGAGAATATAAGAAAAAACTAAAAGAGGACAAAGTATTTGATAAATTATTAACCAGTACCTTATCTAGAAAAATAAAAAAAATTATGTATCAGATTAGTCCTAAAATAACAGCAAAAATAATCAATTAATATAAATTGTGAAATATATTAGATTATTTTATAATTAAAGTAATAATTGGAGGTAAAAGATGGTAAAAAAAGAAAAAATATCTGTAGTTGTACCATGTTACAATGAACAAGAATCATTACCATTATTCTATAAAGAGATTAATAAAATTTCAAACGAGATGGAGACAGTAGAATTTGAATTCATGTTTATTAATGATGGTTCAAAAGATAAGACATTAGAGTTATTGAGAGATTTATCAAAAGAAGATAAAAGAGTGAGGTATATATCTTTTTCAAGAAACTTCGGAAAAGAGGCTGGAATGTATGCTGGGCTAAAAAATGTTACAGGGGACTATGTTGCGATAATGGATGCTGATATGCA
>CACWWC010000009.1 GCA_902764545.1 uncultured Erysipelotrichaceae bacterium
TTTAATAATGAAACACTTATCAATACCACAGATGAACAAAAATCAATGATTAAATCTATTTATGATTCATACTGTTATCAAGATAATGTTAGAATTAAATCAAAAAACTCAAGAAAATAATCTTGAGTTCTCTTTTTTTAATAATGAACTATTTGGGGTTCACTTCACTTTAATCTCTTTTTTTATATTGCATAAAATAATATACTAAATGATTGGAGAATACATCCTGCAAGAACAAATAAATGAAATACAGAATGCATATATCTTACTTTATGCCCTATTCCATATAATGCTGCTCCTATGGTAAAAACAACTCCCCCTGTTAGTAAATAAAACAATCCTTTTGATGGTAAAACTGCATTTAATGAATTGAATGATATTACAATCATCCATCCCATTATTAAATATAAAACAAATGACATTATTTTAAACTTTTCTAAATCTATTGAGTTAAGTAATACTCCTAGTAATGCACATCCCCAGATGATTCCAAATAATGTCCATCCTACTTTACCACCTATTAAACTGATACAAAATGGTGTATAACTTCCTGCAATAAATACATATATATCACAATGATCAAGAACTCTAAATACTTTTTTTGCTCCTATTCTTGGACTCATTGCATGGTATAGACAACTTATTAAAAACATAATTATCATTGAAGTACCATATATACATGATGCAACAACTCCAACTGTATTATGGTTATGAGCAGACATAACAATTGTTAAAACAAGAATAACTATTCCAAAGAAAACTCCTAATCCATGTGTTATAGAATTAGTTACTTCTTCTCCAAGAGTATATTTTGGTATTGTTAATTTTTTCATTTAATCATCTTCCTTTTGTTATTATTAAAACATTACTAGTTAATTATATAATATTTTTAATAATAATAAAAGATGCAAAAAACTATTCAAATGAATAGTTTTTATTCGCTTCTTAATGCTAGTACTGGATCTTGTTTTGCTGCTTTTCTTGATGGAATAATTCCACCTATTAATGTTAAAATTGTACTCAATACTATTAAAATAATTCCTGCCATAAATGGAAGTACTGCTGTTATGTTTTGATTATTTGTAACAGTATGAATTACTTTATTAATTGGTATTAATAATAACAATGATACTCCTACTCCAATTAATCCTGATAAAAGTCCAATTATAAATGTTTCTGCATTAAAGATATTTGAAATATTTCTTTTTTGATGCTCCTATTGCTCTTAAAATACCTATTTCTTTTGTTCTTTCTAATACAGAAATATATGTAATAATTCCAATCATAATTGATGAAACTATTAATGATATTGAGACAAATGCTATTAAAACATAACTTACACTATCAACAATTATTTTTACTGATGAAATCATTACACCAGTTATATCTGTATATTCTATTACTTTTTCTTTATCTATTTTTTTCATCTTCTTGTTATAGTTATCTAAGAATTTAATAAAATCTTCTTTTTATGCAAAATCCTTAAAATAGAATGAAATTGTACTTGGATTATTTCTTTCTTGATATCCTAATGTAATTAGATTAGTATTAGCATCTGCTTTTGTTGGAGTTGTCATAGCACTAAATACTCTTTTAATTCATCTGAAGGCTTTTTTCCCCAGTATTTGTGCATTAAATAAATTGATGATGGCGTTTCATTTTCTTTCTTCATTTTATACCCTCCTGTTTAATTGTCTAACATACTTATTTTATCATATTATTATCAGATTAAAAAACATCATTTTTTTATCTTACCATAAAACTTATTTTTTAATTCTTGATCTTCATTAATCATCTTAATAACCCACGGTTGAAGGAAACATACGATAGGCATCAAATCATCATCATAAATACCTGTTGGAACTGTATTACCAGCAAAACTTATTATTTTTAAACTTAATAGTTGTTGAGTAACACCATTCAAGTAATTTACAGACATTGTATTATCTTCTTCTTTTAGAAAAGCTTTAATCATTTTTGTTTTTGTAGGATTAAGTTCTTTTAAATAATTTATTTGAGCTTTTCTTAGTTTCTTCATATCATATCTTTCCTTAAGGTATTTACATAATTTTATAATCATTATTGTTATCAGCAAAGTAATAGATATTATAAAAATAATACTTATAATCCAACCAAAGTCATTTCTAAATTTCAACAAATAAAGTTTTTGAGCTATTTTATCAGGAACGAATAGTATTAAACCAGATCCAATAGCTAATGCTGAAAAGATATGTGGTGGTAATTTAAAAAAGTTTAAAAAATCTTTAAAGTTCATTTCCATGATTATTCCTCCAAATAAAAAAATCATTCTATTGAATGATACGAAATCTATTATTAGTATATCATATCTTTTAGAAAATGTATTTGCTTTTGTCAAAATGTTGTGGTATATTTTATTCAAGTAATTGAGTCAATCTCAATTCATAGATTTGTGCCGATTTTTCGTAAACACGTTAAATTGAGGCCCCAGTTTAGAATAAAAAGATTCTTTTTAAAAGATTCTTTTTTTTTAATAAAATGTTATAATAGTATATATTAATAAAAGTAAGGAGAATCATATGAATTATAAGAAAATAGTGGTTGCTGGTGGCGGTGTTTTAGGAAGTCAAATTGCTTTTCAATCAGCTTATTGTGGATATGATGTAACAATATGGTTAAGAAGTGAAGATAGTAAAACAAGAACACAACCTAAGCTAGATGCATTAAAAAAAGATTATATTGAAACCATTGAGTCTTTAAATCCTCATGATGAAAATAATTGGGCAAGAGGAATATCTGATATTGATAGTTTTAATAAAGAAGAGTGTTTAAAAAAAGTTGATCTTGCCTATAACAATATTAAATTAGAAGTTGATATGAAAGAAGCAGTGAAAGATGCAGATTTGGTAATTGAATCTATGGCTGAGATTAAAGATGAAAAAATTAAATTTTATCAAACTTTAGCTCCATTGTTAGAAGAAAAAACGGTTATTGTAACTAACTCTTCTACTCTATTACCATCTATGTTTGCTAAATATACAGGAAGACCCGAAAAATATTTATCACTTCATTTTGCAAACACAATATGGATTAAAAATACAGCCGAAGTAATGACTCATGATGGAACCAACAAAAAATATTTTGATGAAATTATGGAATTTGCAACAAGTATTCGAATGCTACCTCTTCCAGTATTAAAAGAAAAATCAGGATATCTATTAAATTCTATGCTTGTACCATTTTTATTAAGTGGTATGGATTTATTAACGAATGGAATATCTGATGCTCAAAGTATTGATATTGCCTGGAAAAGAGGAACAGGTGCTCCAAAAGGACCATTTGAAATTATTGATACTGTAGGATTGACAACTGCAAAAAATATAGTTGAACAATATCAAAAAGTTCCTGGATTAATGAGTCCTTTATTAAAGAAAATGATGTTACCTTATAATTACAAAGGAATGTTAAATATGTTAAACCAATATATTGAAGAAGGAAAATTAGGGAAATCCTCTGGGGAAGGTTTTTATAAATACGACAAATCATAATCATTTGCAAATGTCATAATGTTGTGTTATATTTTATTTAGCAATTGAGAAAATCGTGAATTCATAGATTTGTGCCGATTTTTCGTAAACACGTTAAATTTGGGCCCCATTGTGAAATTTGCTCGAACTTTTCGAGTTAGGATAAGCAACTAATCCAATTTGGGTTAGTTGTTTTTTTGCTAAAAAATGTTTTGTTAGAAAAAACGCTTAAAAAGAAAATTTAGTTGCGAATTATTTAGTTAAAAGTTAAAATTTGACACTTAATACAATTTGTGATAAAGTTTGAAACTAATTAATAGAGGTTCATATGTCAGAGAAACAATACTTATTACTATTAAAGAAACATTTACAGAATAAAAGAGTAATTTGTGGATATAATCAAAATGCTTTTGGGCAAACTGTCATTATAACAGGGTCACCTAGGAAATATAATGATGATAAAACAACTTATGTAAATCAAAAATCAATGAGTGAATATGATTATATTTCAAAACAAATGCAATCTGCAAAGAGAAGGTAAAATTTAGTATTATTTGGTTGTACTAGTATATTAAATATTGATTTAGTGTTAGGTATAAATCTTAGTATATAAAAGGAAGATATTAACATATCTTTCTCTTTCATTTTCTCTCCTTCCTTCTTTTCCAGAAGTTTAGCTCTACCCAACTTATCAAATATTCCTAAACGAATATGACGTGGTTCCAAGTAAATATTAATTGAACAGATATTGTTTTTTCATTATTTTAAATATTAGTAGATATAATGAAATTGAAAAGAAGAATAAATAAGCCCAATTATGGAGTAAAAAAGAAACTTTTTTCAAGTTCCTTTTTTACTATGTATATTGATTATTAACTTTTTTTTCTTTTCTTAAAAAGTCCTCTAAATATTTAACTACTTTAAAGTGAGTGGCTTCGCTACTGAGTTTACCATTTATATAGTCTTCAACTTCTTTATATATTTCATCGATTCTTCTTGCTACAGAATCATATCTAGTATAGTTAAGGTCTTTTCCAGACTTAACATCTACGCCTAAAATGATAGTCATTTTATTATTTCTTATAAATGCAAGACGATAATCATCAGAAAATTGAATTCTTAACATATGAACATCATAGGATTCTTTTACATGTTCTATTCTTTCTGCATCGCGAACAATATCACTTGTTGATAATTCTCCCTTTAATTTTTTGATTAATGCTTTTAATTCTTGTTTCTGAAGCCCTCTTATATCTTTATTTGCAAGTCCGGCAAAAAATATACCATATTTATTATCACTTATAAACGACATATCTACTTTATCTCTTAATTTATCACTTTTTTTCTCATAATAAAAATCAATCAAAAAAGTGACATCAAATATAGTATTTTTCAAGCACTTTTCTAAATCAGCGTATTCTTCATATTCTAAACCTAATTCATAAATTTCTAATATTTCTTCCATGTTTCTAAAAATGCAGTATATTATAAAGTTCATTAAGTGATCATCTCGATTTGAGCCTTGGTATGATTCTTCAAAAGAATCAATTATTTCTTGTTCGTGAAAATTCAGGTCAAAATAATCACAATATCTAATTGTGGATGTCTCATAATTATTTATTTCATCCACATTATCACTAACAAACTTTTCAATAGTATTTAGAAGATTTATCATTGTTTTTGAAATATTTTTCTCTCTTATTTCTTGAATTTTTCTTATAATATCTTCTTTTGTTATATTATTCATTATTATTTCTCCATAGCATTATGTTTTTTTAGGCTATATATTAAGCTACTCTTTTTACGAGTATCCATATCATTATCTACATATAATTTATCTAATTCATATGATATATCTTCCAAACTATCGCCTGACAATAATCTTTCAAACAATTGAAATTCTTTTCCTAATCTTTTATAACTTAATGGTGTTAATTCCCCTTTTTGCATGTTTTCATTTAGTGCTTTTAAATCTTCCAATACCGATTTTTCAGTAATATTTGGATCAACATTTATATTGTTTATACGAATACTTCTAATGTATCTTAAGATAAACCTTAATTCTGCTTCTGTAATATTATTCCTATTTTCTCTGATATATTCAACTATTTCATTATAAACGTCAGTATTTGTTTTCATATAATCTCCCCTTTGATAGTTATCATTGTAACATAAAGTCTAATAAATGTTTCATATTTTTATGCATCTATTACTTAGATATATAGAGTATTATGCAGTTGACAATTCATTCTATTCTATTTTCAATCCTCCATCAACTCTAATTGTTTCTCCAACAATATATCTTGACTTTTCTGATGCTAAAAATAGGACGACATTTGCAATCTCTTCTGGTTCTGCAAAACGTTTTACAAGTATTTTTGACTTTTCTTCCTTCAAATATTCTTTTGGTAAATCATTATTCATTTCTGTGTCTATCCATCCAGGTGCTACGGCGTTAACATTTACATTAGGAGAAAACTCAATGGCTAGGTTTCTTGTTAGATTAATCAAAGCAGCTTTTGATGCATCATAATCTATGCTATATGTATAGGTTGTATCAATTCCATTTGTCGATGAAATATTTACTATTTTTCCATACTCTTGGTTTTTCATATATTTTCCTGCATACTTTGATGTTAGAAAAACCCCTATTAGATTTGTGTCTAATGTATCTTTCCAATCTGATACTTCTCTATCTTCAAATTCATTATCAATAGCAATTCCGGCATTATTAATTAGTATGTCAATTCTTCCATACTTTTCTATAATTTGTTCAATCATACTCTTAACTTCATCTTCTTTTGACACATCTGCTTGAATACACATATATTCTTGACCATATGTAGATATTATTTCATAAAGTGCTTCTGCTTCTTTTTTACTACTTTTATAATTAATAATTACATTAGCACCTTCTTTGGCAAAGCTAATGGCAATACTTCTACCTAAACCTCTTGATGAGCCCGTTATCAAGACAACTTTATCTTTAAATTCCATCTACTTCACCTTCTTTATTAACTTTCTCTGCATAATTATTTAGAAGTATTTCAAAATAGTCATTGTATGTTTTTATTGAATCTAAATTACAATCAACATATCCTAGTGAATATTCATCATTATATGTATCACGATAAACACAATCTTTATATATTATTATACCGTCATTAAGCTCTTTTAATAATTCTTGTTCATCTAATAATTTGTTTTTATTTATATAAAATATACTGTATGTATTTGAAATGTTATTTAACAGTGTTTTAAAAAAGTAGTTATTTTTTAGTTTTTGAAATTCTTCTGTGGTACAAATAAAAATATCTATTAATTTTGCCCCTTCTTTTAATAACATTATTTTGTTAACTAAATAGTTAATTTCTTTAGAGGAATCATTAAATATTTTCTTTTCATTGTATATATTTATTTCTTTTACTAAATTGGCTCTGTTTTGTTTATTTTTGCCACTTAACCAATTATATGATTCTGCTATTGAATCAAATTTAAATATCCAATCATTTTCTTTTGTAATACAAGATGTTGTATCTATACATAATCCATTTGTGTTATCATCATGGTTTATAAAGTCTAAAATTTTTTTATTTAATATAGAATATATTCCTTTTTTGAATAAGAACTCTTTTTGGGTATCACTATATTCATTTGAATCTTCTATTAGGTTTGTTAATAGATAGTTAATTGTTGCGGATGTTTCTACTTTTCTTTTTTCGTCGCATACAATAATTATTGGCACATTTATATCAGATAGCTCTTTTGATATTTCATTATTATCATCAATAAATACAATTTTATTAATACTATCATTGAAGTACTCAAGATTATCATGTTCAATATAGTCTATTTTTTCTGTTTTAAACATGTATAAAATTGCTTCAACTAAATGCGTTTTTTTTCTATAAATAAGCATTACTTTGTTATCCATTTAAATCACCAATTAAATTATATCAAAAATTAAAACTATTTACTACATAGTTATTGGATGTATTATTTATGTTTATTTTATGGTATTATGTAATCAATGGATGTTGCATATGCCTAATAGAATAACACTTGTAGGGTTAATTAATAATAAACGAATAAAAGATTATGTTAAATGCTTTGGTAATGAGTTGTGTAAAGTTCCTTTTGGAAAAGTCAATTTTAGTAGAAAAGATGCTGATACACTACCATTTCATTTTACTTTATCAGCTTGGAATATATCTCTTAAACAAGACGTTTTAGGATTACTTGATAGAATATGCTTTAATTCTTTGAAAATATCAATTAATGATATTAAAATTATGTATGGTAGTGAAAACAGTTATGTTCTTTATTTTTCTATCGCGGAAAATAATGATCTTAAAAAGTTACTAGAAGAAATATATAAGATTTTACCTACAAAAAAGTATAATCCTATGTTTTCCAATTTCATATAACTATTCACATTGATAAGGATTTAAGTAAAATTGAATATATGAAAAACAAGTTATTAAGAGATTTTATTCCATTTGATATTCAGATAGATGAATATGGTTTATTTGAAATTTATCCTGCTAAAGAGATTAAAAGATATTCTAATAAGGAGAAAGTAAAATGAAATTATTAAATTTAAATATTTATATGAAAATTGATAATAATGAAAAAATAATACAATATATAAATGAAAATTCATTTGATATTGTGACCTTTCAAGAATCTATGAGGGCCCTAGATGATAGTGTTTTTCCTATGTATAATAGCAGTAATATTATAAAGAACAATATCTTATATAAAAATTCTTTTTTTGGTCCACTATATGTTTCAGATAAATTTATAAAAAATGGGATTGTTACAAGAGATTTTGGAGGTTTTGTTGAACAAGGTAATGAACTAATTACAAATTATAATATTGTTAGTGCAACTAATCATTTTATTCACAACGATTATGGATTGTTTATTAATACCGATAACTTTAGAGTTAATGACCATGGTAGAGCATTTACTGATGTCTTGTTGGATTTAGATGGAGAGTTACTACAAATTATAAATATTCATGGTATATGGAATGAAAATAAGCTTGGAGATTTAAGAACTATTAATCAGATAAACTCCTTATTATTAAAAGTTAGAGATGATATTCCATCTATTGTAGTAGGTGATTTTAATCTTCTTCCTAATTCTTTAAGTATTTCTATTGTTAATCGCAGAATGAAAAATTTAATTGAAGAGTATAATATTAAAAACACTAGATATGGAACTGAAAATATGATTTGTGATTATGTTTTTGTAAATAATAAGATTAAAGTAAATGACTTTAGAGTGGTGGATTCAGATATTTCTGATCATCTTCCTATAATTTTAGATTTCGATATAATAAAGAAAAACTATTAACAGTTTGTTAATAGTTTTAATCTTGTGGATATTTTTGTTTTAACTCTTGTATCCTTTTTTTGGATAAAACACTATTTAGAGCATAATCATCTAGATCAATATTATATATTTTTGATTCTAATAGTGTTTGTCTTTTTCTTTGTAAACACTCTATAAGTGTATCTAAATTAAATTTGATAATTTCATATGCTTCTGGATGAGGTGCATGCATTACGCTCTTTATTATTTCATTAACTAATTTATTTTCTTCTTTTGTTCCCCTATCAAATGGATGCTTGTCTGTTGTCCTTTCCAACTTAGGATTATACTCTGGAAAGGTTATATTTAGTAGTTTACTAAATGTTATGAATTCTTTATAATTTAATTTTATATCAGAATACATTTCACTTAAATATAGATAGTATATCTCTTCTTTTAATTTATCAATTTCTTCTCCATTTGTTTGTTCAAGTATCGATATTGCTTTATAATATTCATTTATATAACTCATACCCCAATAAAATAGGCTTTCTTTTCCTTCATAACTCTTTGGAAGTAATGATATATAGTTAGATAATTCGGAATATGTAGAGTCTTCTATAATTTCTTCTATCTGTTTTATTAAATACTGTCTATAATTTTCAATATTTTTCATAAAAATACTTGAAATAATAACATCCATTTTATACACCTTCTATTTATTAATTATTATTGTTCTTTTATATATTGATAATTATCATCTTCAAACAATTTTCTATATTTGCCATCACTACCCTTATAATATGTATGCATTTCTTCATCATCTATTTCATACAAGTATTCTAGTATATTATCAAACTCGTTATCATTATAAAGAGTGTGTAGCCAGTCTACAGTTTGAAATAGCTGTTCGTTATGAGTAAGCTTATCAAAATTACTTCCAGCTCGTGCTTTAGCTATGGCTTTAACAACGTTAGTTGCCCAACTACCACTTCTATGATTAATTGCATATATAGCGCCTGGAACTTCTTTAATAATTTGTCTTTTGTGATTTGATTCCAGTTCTTTTTGTTTACCTTGTAATATTAAATAATCCTCATATCTCATTACGTATGTTGCATTATTTGTTGCGGTTCCTTTTTTCTTTTTTCTATTTTTAAAAAACCGTTCTGCAATAATTATTGCATCTTTTTTAATGTCATCTCCTAAACACTTTTCCTGAACTACATAGAAGTTATAGTTATAAAATGGATGTGTTTCGCCAAATTCACTGTATAGAACTTTTTTTGGTCTCCTTGCTTGTAACGCATTTAAAAAATCAATTCTTGCCTCTGGATCAATTACAGTATCTATATTTTGGTTTGATGGGTTTGATCCGGTTGTATTATTAATAGATTTTAATTCTCTTTTTTCCTTGATATTAGGTAGGTTTAGATCACTTTTAATGTTTGGAATATCATCATCATCAATAGTTGTAAGACCAATTAAGTTTCTTCCTACTCTTCTTTCTAATTCTTTAAGGTTCCTATTTCTAATAGTATTATAAGTGCTTTGCTTAATAATTCCATTTCTAAATAATTGTTTAGCTTCTTTTATAAATATATTTCTATTCTCAAATATTTTAATAATATTTTCATCGGAAATATATCTCTTGTTTATATAATTCATAAGTTCTTCATCGGTTAAAGTTGAACTTAATATACATTTTTCTAAATAATTTCTATCAACCTTTTGGTATTTAAATAACTTTTCAATTTCTGTAATATCAATTATATTTTTTGTAAAGAGATTATTAATTACACTCTCTCCACCTAAATCAGCAACTGTTTCAAGAGAAATCAAACCATTTATGTAGTAAAAATATAAATCTTCTTCATCTTCTATATAATCGATCATATTTTCTTCAGTTTTTCTATCAATTTCATTATTCTCACAATTAATAGCTTTATATACTGTTATTAAACTACTCAATTTGTCAGATTCATTAGAAAAATGCTTTGCATCTAAATATAAACTGTTTATATTAGATAATGACACTTCATCTAATGTAAGCTCTCTTTTATATTGTTTAAAAAAATCTATTGATAACTTTCCTTGGTTATATAAATTTAAAATTTCAGTACTGTTAGTTTTCTTTAACCTATATAATTCAATGATTGCTTCTTCTAATTTAAATATATTGTTAGATTGATATTTTTCTATAGCCTTGTTAAGTTTATAATTAAGTTTTATTACTACATAAATAAAATTATTTAGACTATAGTTCATTATACTTTCTAATTCTTCATTGGTAAGATATAACATTTCAAAAATATTATTTTCAATAAAATCAACATTAATTTTACCTGATAACAATGCGCTTTTTATATAGTTCAGTTCTCTTTTTGATATATATTTTTTATACGACAATCTTTTTATGAGTTTATCTAAATCCATATTTGTAAATGTATCATTACTATCTTTATCAATAAATTCACATTTGGGATTTTTTAGATGTTTTTTCAATACTGTTAATAATTTTAAATATTTATTATATAATTCTTGTTTTTGATCACTATCTGCATTGAGTTCTAATAATTCTTCGCATCTTTTTGCACAAATCAAGATAAATTTATCAAAATCTAAATAATATGAAAAGTAATATATTTGATCTGTTAGCTCTTCTATAAAAGATGATATAGGTATGCTTTTATCAATACTTAAGAGAATATCTAGGTAATCTAAATCTTTTAGTCCTGTTTTTTTTGCATCATAATTTCTAAGGCTTATATTTTTTTTGCCTCTTTCTCCTAATCTTAGTCTATCTTGAATACAAATTATAATATGTTTTCCAATTTCTTCATTTAAAAATGATTCACAGATATCATCATATGATAACAATGTTATTAGCTCATTAAGTCCTTGAAAGTCATCTAGTGCATTACCAATTTCTATTAAAGAATCTTTATTTTTCTTCCAAGGTATTTTTTTATTCCTAAAAAGAACATTTGAATCTGCAAATTCTATTTCTCCTGTCTTTATGTAGATATTAGTATCTGGGATTATTCCTTGTATGTTTTTTCCGACTTTTACTAGTGAATCAAGTAATTTCCCATCAACAGCTTCACTTTGTTTGGCGTTTTTCATAACATCAAGTGTCTCATTAATGTTAGCTTGATTATTTTTAATTAATTCCTTTGTAATATCATATATTTTCTGATTCCCTTTTTTTGCTGTTGCACATAGTTTGGCAGCTGATAAAAGATATCTATTTGGGCTTATTTTGTCAGAATTATCAATTGCAAATTGCAATTCAGCTTTTGTTAAATCACTTAATTCACCACTATTTTGTATGGCATGTGTATATTCTCTAATTAACTCTATATTATTACTACAAATATCAATGATATTATAAGCGGTCATTGTTGGACAGACAATATACTGATAAAAGCTATCTAGGTCTATTTTTTTTGTTTTTTGTTTTTTGTCTAAAGTAATAAATTCTACTGCAACACTAGTTAATGTATTAATAATATCCTTCTTTTTATCCTTTTCTTTTTCCAATGCATCTCACCCCTGTAAAACATGTGTTGTATTATAACATATTTTTCTTATAATTTAAAGTATTAATAAAATATTTTTTGTGAAAAAAAATGCAATAATTGCATTTTCTATTCACTTCTTAGAGCTAATACTGGATCTTGTTTGGCAGCCTTTCTAGATGGAATTAAACCTCCCACTAGTGTGAGAACTGTACTTAGTATTATTAAAGTTATACTTGCTTCTAATGGTAATACTGCTGTTATGTCTTTATTATTTGTCAGTGTATGAATAATAGTATTTATAGGTATTATCATTAATAGTGATACTCCCACTCCTATTATTCCGGATAGAAATCCTATAATAAATGTTTCAGCATTAAATATACTTGAAATATTTCTTTTTGATGCACCTATCGCTCTTAATATTCCTATCTCTTTTGTTCTTTCTAGTACAGATATATATGTTATTATTCCAATCATAATTGATGATACAATTAATGAAATTGATACAAATGCTATCAATACATAACTGACACTATCAACAATTATTTTTACTGATGATATCATTACTCCCGCAAAATCAGTATATTCTATTACTTTTGTTTTATCTTTCTTTTTCATTTTTTTATTGAACGATTCTAAAAAATCAATGAACTTTTCTTTAGAGGAAAAATCTTTAAAATAGAATGATATTGATGATGGTTCTTCTAAATTTTGATATCCAAGTGAAATTAGATTGCTATTTGCATCTGTAATTGTAGTGTTTGTCATTGCTCCAAAAATTCTTTTTATATCATCTTCTGTTAAATTAAATTTAAATGCATTAGCTATTTTACTTTGATCAACATTAAATGCTGTTGACATAGTCTCCATTAATCTAGTCGTCAATTCCCCTACTTTTGTCAAAACAGTTTTTTTCATTGTCGCTTCTACCATTTGTTTTGCAAACTCATCTGCTGATGTTGTTATGCCACTTGTATTTAATAATGTATCTACCATGGTATCTACTGCATCTTTGGCAATTACACTTGATGAATCACCACTTATATTAATATATGTCTTTAAAAATGCATTTATTATTTCTCCAAATGTTGATTTATAAACCTCTTTTGGAATAATATATTTATTTTCTAATTCTTGTAGTTTATTATTAACATTTTCGGTATTTAGGTAATTATTTGTAATAGATTCTACATCATTAATATTTATAGTTGCGACCCCGGGCATGCCAGCATTTTGGTGTGTCTCGATATAATCATTAAGTAATCCTTTAGTTATATCACTAAATGTCGTAAGAAATAGTGTTTTGGCATCGTTTGTATCAGTCGTTATTGCCGAATTTATTTCCGCCATATATCCTTCTGTTGTTTCACTTATATATGTTTCATCAATATTTACGTTAAATGCACTTGATAACATATCAGTATCTATGCTGATTAATTCTTCAAAATTCATCCCTGCTGATTCACTTTTATCGTCGAACCTTTTTCCACTAAATACATTTATTTCTTTATCTTCTAATTGTTTTTTTACTATGTCTTTATTTGTTGCTTCTTTTATTATGTGTTCAGTTAATTTTGATGTATATCCAACACCTGACATTAAGGATGACATTCCATTAGAATCTTTCATCTTAACAATGCCTACAATTTTTAATCTTTCAGAGTTATCATATAGTTGATTCATATATTCTTTATCTTTTGACATATCTTCATACAAGTTATACTTATCATTGTATTTATATTTATCGGTTTGATTTATTAGTTTTAATTCAACATTTAAAAGTTCTTTGTAAGATATCTCTTTTTCATCTTTAGTAGACTCTATTTTTTCTCCGGCCATTATTTTTGAAATCATACTATTTACATTAGAAGAATCTTTAAGTCCAAGTGAATAAAGTAATATATCAGATATGTGATTTTCATCTGGAAGAACTATGATTACTTCATCATATTTTTTTGGAAATCTTCCTGCAATTATTGAATAGTCCTTTTTCATCATACTCTCATCTGAAGATAATTCTTGAAATACATTCATATTCATTCCTGAAGATGCAGACATACCTCCCATAAGTCCTGAAAATAGGTCACTGGGATTTAGTTGGGTTAACTCGTTATTTATATTTTTTGTATAGATATTTGGAATTACCTCATATGAATAATTAATATTCGTAGTAAGTTTATTTACTTTTTTATTTTCTTTTTCAATGTATGTTTTAAAATATTTCATATCATTTGTTCCAACTGATGACAACATATTTTCAAGATTTTTTGATTCTTTTACTGTTTTCTTGTCTTTTTTGTTTTTTTCTTTGTCATTTGACATTGTGGATAAAAGAATCTTTGTTATATCTGTTGTGTTTTTTTCTATTGTTAATGGATATGATGTTAATGTATCTTGTTGAACTTTATCAATGTATTTTTGAAATCCATTTGATAGTGATAAGATTAGGGCTATTCCAATTATTCCAATGGAACCTGCAAATGCAGTTAATAATGTTCTTCCCTTTTTTGTTAACAGATTATTTAAACTTAGTGAAAAAGCAGTTAGTAGTGACATTGACGCTTTACCTAAATTTTTATACTTTTGCACTTTTATTTTTTCTGTTATTTCAAAAGGATTAGAATCATCAATTATTTTTCCATCTTTTAATTTTACAATTCTATTTGAATACTCTTCTGCGAGTTCTGGATTATGTGTTACCATTACAACCAATTTATCTTTAGCAATCTTTTTCAATAAATTCATAACTTGAATACTAGTTTCGGAGTCAAGGGCTCCAGTTGGCTCGTCGGCAAGCAGAATGTCTGGATTATTAACAAGTGCACGCGCAACAGCTACTCTTTGCATTTGTCCACCGCTCATCTGATTTGGCTTTTTATGAGCCTGTTCTTTTAAACCTACTTCCTTCAATGCTTTAAGCGCCCTTTTCTTTCTTTCTTTTCTAGAAATGCCACTTATTGTTAAGGCAAGTTCAACATTTGATAAAATGGTTTGATGTGGAATCAAATTATAACTTTGAAAAACAAATCCTATTGTATGATTTCGATAAGAATCCCAATCTCTACTTTTATACTTTTTTGTGGAAATATTATTAATTATTAAATCTCCACTGTCATATCGATCTAGTCCCCCAATGATGTTTAATAAAGTTGTTTTTCCACTTCCTGATGGTCCTAAAATAGAAACAAATTCATTATCTCTAAAATTTAGGCTTACCTTATTTAGAGCAGTTTGTTTTAAGTCACCAGTTTTATATACTTTAGATATATTCTTAATCTCTAACATAGTATCAGCTACTTTCTCTTTTTTCTATTATATTATAATCTTTTTATAAAAAAAATACTACAAAAAAAGAACTATTGTTCTTTTCTACTTTTTTATCAAATAAATTCCTTTTTCACCTGTTTCAACTGAAAAATCAACTTTCTTTTCTTGAGTAATAAATTCCGGAATAATAATATTATAATCTTTATTATTAGAATTATTAATATAATGAACCTGATATTCATTAAAATAATCTGGTAATAAATCCATATTTAGACTTTCTTGTATCATTTCGCTATTAAGCTGAATGCCTTTTGTCGATTTAAGAGTCGCAGTATGATTCATTGGATAATATTCAAAACTAGTTAAATAGCGTTGTCCATTTTGTTCAATTACTCTTTTTATATTAATGTGGTCAGTAAATAAATCTAGACCGTCATCTGGTTTCGATGAGTAAAATATCTTTCTTCTTAAAAATTCAGATGAAAACTCATCCTGTAAAACTTCATCAGCAATTTTTGAAAATTTGCCTTGTTTTTTAGAAGGTATAAAAATATCATATTCATCGTTTTTAATATAACACCTACCATTATTATCTCTTACAATCACCCCTATTTCATTTCCCCATACATACATATTGAAATGAACTTTTAGCTTTTTTATTCGTCCCTTTAAATTTTTATCATTCCAGGTGACTACACAATGTAATTCAGGTTTTTTTACTTCTATATCATTACTTATATTATATCTAATGCTTTTAACATTCTCATCCTGTTATATACAAGTTAAGCCCTTTAACAATTGTAATTTTGTTTCTAATTCTTCTAATTTATCTTTTGTGGAAAGTAGAATTTGTTTCGCTGTATATTTTTCCATATAAATCCTCCAAACTATTTTTTTGTTAAATAAAATCCTTTTGTGCTTTCTTCCATTTTAAAAATAATCTTTCCATGTGAAACTCCAAATTCTGGAATTATAATTTTTTTATCTTTTGTATTTGATAAATTTAAAAAGTTCTGTTGATACTCATTTAAATTATCTTTTGGAATAGGTATATTAAAGGCATTTTCGATTGTTTCATTAGTTATATTAAAACTTTTAGGTGCTGAAAATGTTATTGTATTGTCCATAACATTGTAGACTGCATATACTATGTAACTAGATTGTGATGTTCTTTCTATAAACTCCATAATTATTCTATCTGAATAAACATCGATATTGTCATTTGCACTATAAGAATATAGTGGATTATTTATAAAAAATCTTCTTACAAATTCATCATCTACCAAATTATGATAAATGTCTTGAAACATGTTTTGATTATTATCTGGAATGACAATATCTATTTTTTTGTTCATTATATACATTCTATCACTATTGTCTCTAACTACTTTACCAGTTTCTATAGAATCCAAATTTCCATTAAAAAAAGTCTTTAATCTTCTAACTTTTCCACAAAAAGTAGTATCATTATAATTAATGTCACAAAATACCTCTGGCTTAGTAAAAGAGCTTGCAATTCTATACTTAATACTCTTAACATTTTTATTTTCTTCAATTTGTGTTAAAGAGCTTAAATCTTTTAATTTTTCTTCTAATTGCTTCAACTTATCTTTAAGTGAAAGTATAATTTGTTTACTATTATAATTATTCATATTTTCCACTTCACTTTATTTCATCATAATATTTTAAAAAGCTTTCATACTCTCCATTTCTTTTAGTACCTATTGTACAATTTAAATTTACATTGTCAAGTGCTTTATAAATATTATAATCAACATTAGGATTTGATTTTTTCATTTGTTTAATTAAGTTTTTAATTTCCTTTCTTTTACTTGAATTATTTTCATCATAAAATGTTTCCGATGTAAACTTACAAGCACAATTTATAAAATTTAAGCTATTGTATTTTGCCCATGATATAACGCTTTCTTCTTTTACAAGATACATTGGTCTTATTAGTTCTAGTCCTTCAAAGTTATCACTATGTAATTTGGGCATCATTGTTTTAATTTCTGCTCCATAAAACATAGATAGTAGTGTAGTTTCTATTACATCATCAAAATGATGCCCAAGGGCAATTTTATTACATCCTAGTTCTTCAGCCTTACTATATAGACATCCTCTTCTCATTCTAGCACATAAATAACATGGGCTTTTATCTACTTGATCTACTATATCAAATATATCGCTTTCAAATATTTCTAAATTAATATTTAATATTTTTGCGTTTTTTTCAATCAATTCTCTGTTTTGTTTATTATATCCAGGATCCATGCAAACATAATGTGCTTCAAAAGGATATTTACCATGTCTTTTTAATTCTTCAATACACTTAGCTAACAGAAATGAATCTTTCCCGCCTGAGATGCAAACCATAATTTTGTCATTTTCTTTAATAAGTTCAAACTCTTGAACAGCTTTCACAAATTTAGACCATATATCTTTTCTAAACTTTTTTATAATACTTCTTTCTATTTCTTGATATTTTTCCATAGACTCAGCTCCTAGGTATATTTTATCATTAAAAGATGCCTATTACTATAAAAAAAGTAAGCATGTATGCTTACCTTTTACTATCTCATATTATTGTTATTACCATTAAATCCCCAGAATAGGAAAAAGATAATTATAATAACTATAAATATTGCCCACCAACCATTAAATCCATCGTTGTTCTGATTCATTGGGTATGGGTATGCATATCCACACATAAACATTCTCCTTTCATGATATTATATTGAGAATATTTATGCTTGACACTACTCTACGGTAACTGATTTTGCTAAGTTACGAGGTTTATCTATGTCTAATCCTCTAGAATCCGCCGTAAAATAACCTATTAATTGTAGTGGTGGAACAATTAAAATTGGTTGAAAATAATCTGATATTTTTTCAACAACATATTTAAAATGGTGTGTTTTTAAAGTTTTATCATTAGTTATTGTATAAACTTGTGCCTTTCTAGCTTCTACTTCTATAACATTAGATTCCGTTTTATCTTTTATCTTTTTATCTGTGATGATTGCGAAAACTGGCATTCCATCTTCAATTAAAGATATAGTTCCATGTTTTAATTCACCGGCTTGATAGGCATCACTGTGAATATATGATACTTCCTTTAATTTTAGACTTCCTTCTTGACACATTGAATAGTCTATACCTCTACCGATGAAGAAGGCATCATCTTTGTGCATTAATTCTTTTCCAACTACCTTAAATATATTTTTATCATTTAAAACTTTTTTTAGTTTTTCTGGCAATAATTTTGCTTCTTGTAATATATCATCATATTCCTTTTCAAGTCCTTTTTTATTTGCTGCTTTAAGTGCAATGAGTGAGAACATTGCAACTTGAAGCAAATAGGCCTTTGTAGTTGCAACTGCAATTTCAGGTCCCGCTTCAATAAATAACTGATATTTTGCTTCTCTTGCAATGGTTGAAGTTTTAACATTAACTATAGCCAGTGTCTCAATACCACATTCATGTGCTTTTCTCATCGCAGCAATTGTATCAGCAGTTTCTCCAGATTGTGATACTAAAATTACTAATGTTTTTCTATCATAGATAACTTTTTTATATCTGTATTCGCTTGCACATTCTGTAATACATTTAATATTAGCTTTTTCTTCTAGAAGGTTCTTTCCAATCATTCCTGCATATAAAGCTGAGCCACAGGCTACTATATGAATTTCATCATAATTAGATACATCAAAAATATCATCCATTTTATTAATATATTTATTAATGGTTCTTTGCAATACAATTGGTTCTTCCATAATTTCTTTTAGCATAAAATGTTTATAATTACCCTTATTTGCTTCTTCTATAGACATTGTTGATATTTCGATTTTTTTACTTATCTTTTTTCCATTCTTGTATACGTTTACTCCATCTTGACTTAGTTCAACAATTTCATTATCTTCAAGTAATATATATTTATCGGTATATTTTATAATGGCTGCAATATCAGATGCAATGAAGTTTTCATGAGTTCCAATCCCTACTATTAGCGGAGAATCTTTCCTTACTGCATATAATTTATTTTGATCGTTAAAAATAATGCCAAATGCGTATGATCCATTTAGAAGTTCCATTGCCTTGGTTATTGCTTCTATTGGATCTTTTTGATAACAGTTGTTTATTACTGCTGCTGCTACTTCTGTATCTGTCTCACCTTTAAAGATTAGATTTTTGTTGATTAATTCTTCTTTTAGTTCTCTTTCATTTTCTATTATTCCATTATGAACTATTGTGACTTTTCCAAATTGGTGGGGATGAGCATTTGTCTCATTTGCTTCTCCGTGCGTTGCCCATCTAGTGTGTGCAATTCCCAGTTTTGACTCTATTAAAGAACTATTCTCAACTTTCTTTTCTAAATCACTTATCTTACCTTCGCTTTTTATAATTTGGATATTATCTTGAGATTTTATAGCAATACCACTTGAGTCATATCCTCTATACTCTAGCTTATTTAAACCTTCTAGAAGTATTTCTGTTGTTTTTCTATCACCTACATATCCAACAATTCCACACATATTTATAATTCCTCCAGTTTATTTTTAGTAATGATATATTTTTTGTTATAATATTGATTTTATTTTTTGTAATATATCTTTCGAATAACTTATCCGTAGTAGCATCCGCCGAATTTTCGATTAACTACTAACCTCGTCAACTCTTAATAGTTCTGGCGCTTAACAATTATTACAACCTTTCTTATAATTGTTATATAATAATTATACATAAAATTAAAAAAGATGACAAATTTTATCTTAGTATGTCATCTTTAATAATAATATAGTTTAGTTTTTCACTCTTATTTTTTCTCTTTTTTATTAGTACATCTTCTTTTTCAGCTTCATCTACTATATCTTCATAATCACTTTTTATTTTATTTATTTGTGTTAATAGTTCTTTTTCTTCTCTTGAGATGGTATTGTTTCTGTTTTTATTTTGTAGTTCTTTTAGATTTGCATTTGCTCCAACAATTTCTACAGATGTTTTATTATCTTTAAAGTATATATATTTATATTCATTATTGTCTTTAAGTTTAAAGTAAACGTCATATGATTTAGTTGTGTTTGTTACTCTAACTTGGCATACCGCTTCGTCTAATTCTCCATTAATGTTTTTTTCAGATAATAGTCTATTACTATATTTTGTCATTGACTCACAATTTGCTTTATTTTCACTGTTTTCTTGCCAAAACTTTCTGTTTTCGAAATTCAGATGGAAACTGTAATATGTAAATATCATAATAATTAAGAATAGTGCGAAAATCACTAGAGTAACAATTATATTTACTCCACCTTTTTCTTTACAGATTTCTTCTATATTAAAATCATCAGTTCCGTAGTTCTTCTTTTTAATTATCGATATTCTTATATGTATATATAATCTATAAATCCAATTAAAAGTTAGTCCTGATATAATCATGACTGCTGGAATATAATAAATTAAATCATTTGGAAATAATCTGATTATTATTCCTGTTAGAATTAATCCCAATGTACCTATTATGTACATTTTTCTATATATAAAGTAGATCCAACTTAGAAGCAATGCATAGATATTGATTGGTCTTCTAATTACCCATTTATAATCTTCTCCAATAAATGCTTCTCTGAAACGTTCTTCCTGAAAGTTACCTAATTTTTTACCCTGATCATTATTTCTTATATCGATGTTTGTATTATTTATTAGATTTAGTTGAACGTCATCTTCTTCTCTTTCCTCTTCATAATCCTCATCTAAGTAGTCATCATCTTCTTCTTTTTCTTCATCAAATAGATCATTATTTTGTGGTTCTTCTATTTCAAATCCTTCAATATCTGGGTTATTATAATATCCACATACATTACAGAAGTTTTCTCCTTCTTTTAACCTCTTTCCACATTTTCTACATAGCATAGGTTTACCCTCCATCTATTTATTATTATATCTTATATAGTTAGTTATTTTTTTAATAGTTACTTGTTTTATGTCAAATTTGTGTAAAAAAGAAACAGTTTAGACTGTTTCTTCAGATAATTTTTCAAAGTCCCCTTGAATGTTTTTTCTATATTCTTCAATCTGATCTGCAAACACTGTATCAAACTGTGGCATGGATTTCTTTATAACATCTGGATATATATTTTTGCTGTTCATTATGGCTTGTTTGATATCTAGTATGTTTACTTCTCTTCTATTATCAAATAACGCATTAGAAAATGCCTGTTGGACTATTGTTAAAGATACATCTGGATATCTAGACCCTATTTCATAAATTCTTTTAAATTCACTGGTAATATCTGTTATAAATTCCATTATTTTTCTTTGAATAAATGGTGTATACATTAATTTTGCACCTGTTCGTATTTCTATTTTTGGTAGTGTTCCAATTAGTATTTGAATATTTTCTTCTCTAGTTGGTTCAAATAATTCTACTTTTTGGAAACGTCTTACAAATGCTTTATCTCTTAAAATATATCTCTCATATTCTTCGGTTGTAGTAGCTCCTATTACTTTTATATCTCCTCTATCTAATGCTGGTTTAAACATATTAGCAAAGTCAAGCGCTTCACCTTTTGTACCCATCAATGTATGTATTTCATCAATAAATAATATAAGTTTTGTTTTGTCTTTTAATTCATCAATTAAAGTTTGGACTTTAGATTCTCCCGTTATGGGATCAACACCTAATAGAGCTGCTGTATTTAATTTAATTACTTGATAACCTTTTAGTACATCTGGTACTTCATTTCTTTGTATTCTATAGGCTAGGCCTTCTACTGTTGCTGTTTTACCAACACCTGGCTTACCTATTAATACTGCTGACTTATCAGGTGTAAGTAATATTAATATTAGCTGTTTGATTTGTTCATCTCGACCTATTGCAGGGTTTGTAATATAATCATTTTTTTGGAAGTTTTCACCATAGTTTTCTAACATGCTTATTCTTTTTGATTTTATATCAAACTTTTCATTTGTGTTATTATTAAATAGTTCTTCTTGCTTCATTTTATCACTTCCTAATCTACACTATTATATCATAGTTTATTTTTTATATGTATATAAAATACAATGTATTATTTATATTTTATCTATTTTATCAATAAAGTTATTCATATAATTTTGTTTTTGTTTCATTTCAGTTTCATCATTTTTTAATTCTACTATTTTGTCAAATGAATAGTTATTAATAAGATTATGCCATGCAGTGTTAATGCATGTTCTTGAAATAATTATATTGCCTTTCAAAACAGATAAATCTTTTGTACAATAAAAATAATTACTCTTTATAATTAATGCCTTGTTACATCCTTTATAGTACTGTAATAACCTTTTATAGATATAGTCAAATGAATTTTTTAAGTTCAGTTCTTTTTTATTATCTTTATAAATATATTTATACAATTTTCTATTTTTATTCATTGATAAATCATCTATATCTATTACAATATATTCATTATTATAATTTGCATTAAATAACTCACTTTTATCACTTCCGGGCAATCCAGTTAAATTAATTATATTCTCTTCTGATATATATTTAATATAGGGATCTTTGTCAATATCATCAGTAATATATAAATCTTCTTTTCTGAAAAGTTCCTTCAAAAATTCTTCTTTATTTAAAGTATAATTGACGCATTCTTCTTCTTTTTCTTTAAATGTATATTTGACCTTTCTTGTACTGTTTTGTTTTTTAAATCCCAATTTTTCCATTAAAAGATAACTTGGAGGATTATTTTTGGATGCACATGTTTCTATTTTTGAAATACCAACTTCAATAAACATATATTTTAAAATTTCTCTTGTGGCTTCAAAGCAATATCCTTTTCTTTGATATTTACTGTCTATGAACCATCCTATGTCTTTAACATCTTCTATTTCAGTATCAACTATATCGATTTGTCCAATAACTTCATGTCTTTTTGTTTCTATTGTCCATCTAAAGACATCTTTGTTATCTGCTTTAGCCAACTTTTTATATTGCCACTGTTTTTCTTTTTCCCAATCATCGTGAATTACGCTTGTTAAATATAGATTTGATATTTCCTTTTTTAAAAGAATACTCCAAAGTATTTTTAGATCTTTTTCTTCAGTTTTATGTAGAAACAATCTTTCTGTTTCTAAACTTTTACTTCCTAAATATTTCATATTACATATCTCTTAAATATTTCATATAATCAATCTGCATTAACTTATTTGTGTTTTCTTTTATTTCAGCTAATAGTTTCTCTTTAATATTTAATGCTAACGATAAATCTTCTTTCGAAATATCTCCTGTTTCATATGCATTATATAATTCATCTTCATCAAGAAATAATTTAATTTGATATTTTTCTGCTTCATTTAAGTAAGTATTTGTAATTAGTTTTTTTTTCATGAAATCAACTCTTTATATTCATTTTCTTTATAACCAACTATAATTTTATCTTCTGTTATTAATAGTGGTCTTTTTATTAGCATACCGTCACTACTTAGAATTTCTATCTTTTCGTCATCATTTATAGATTGAAGCTTTTCTTTTAAATTTAGTTCCCTATATTTCATTCCGCTTGTATTAAATAATTTTTTAATATCAAGATTATATTTTTTTATCCATTTTTTTAATTCTTCTTTTGTAGGATTATCTTCTACTATATGTCTGTTTTCATACTTTATGTTATTATCGTCTAAATATTTTTTTGCTTTTTTGCAAGTAGAACATTTTGGATACTCTATAAATAACATTTTATCACCTCTTATTTTTTTCTATTTCTCAAATATTCTATAAAACCTTCTATTAGATATTTTTTTTCTTCTTTTATCCATGAAATTTTATTTAATAATTTGATTGCTTCATTATATAGTTCATTCATCATATCATTGGCATAATCATATGATTTTGATTTTATTAGGATTTCTTTTACTTTATCGATATCTTCATCTGTTAAATTTTCATTTCCATAATATTTTATAAATTCATCTTTATACTTTGTGTTTACTACATGTGAATAGAGAATTGTTTGTTTAAATTCTTTAATATCTGATCCTTTATTTCTTTTCATTTCATTAGGAAAAATGCCTAAAATATCATCTTGAATTTGAAAAGCTATTCCAACTTTTTCTCCAAATTTTTCGATATCTTTAATCATATCTTCTGTTCCACCTGCGAGAATAATCCCTACTGACATTGGACCAATAATTGTATAATGTGATGTTTTTAATCTATATATCTCTAGAATTGTTTCTTCTAAACCTTCTTTATCAAATAAATTGTATTTGCTTTCAAAAGGAAGAATAGTATCAAGTATTTCACCTTTAATTGTTGTTATAATTGTTTCATTAAAGTTTTTTAGTACTTTTCCAAGATTATTATCATTCATATAATTATCAACTATTATCTTATTTGCTTCAAATAATCCATAATCACCAATGCATATTGCAATTGACTCACTTAAATGTTTTGCTTCTTTTGAATACTTTTTATATTTATTGTAGTTTGCATAGTGTACTGTATCTTTGCCCCTTCTCTTATCATCATTATCAATGATATCATCATGGGCTAATATTGCCGTTTGGGCAACTTCATATGCAACTGATAAGCCTAGTGAATAATCATTATCATCCTTCAATAAATGATATCCTAAATTCACTAATGTTCCTCTTACTAACTTACCTTCCGAATTTAGATTACTAAATAATTCTAAATTATATTTTATTAAATCATTATCTTGATGAATTATATTTCTATTATATTCTGTTAATTTTTTATTAATCTTTTCTTTTGTCTCATTATAGTAATTTTTAAATATCTTTGTTGTATCCATAAATCCTCCTATTTTTAATTATCTTTATTTATCATTTTTTCTTTAGAAAAAAATAAATTCAAAATAATAAGCAATGTTCCTATTGTAATACAAATGTCTGCAAAATTGAATACTGGAAAACTATAATTAATTATTTTAAATGATAAATAGTCAATTACTCCTTTATGAATAATTCGATCTATTAAATTACCAAATATTCCACCCATTATTAATCCAAATGATAATATATCTATTTTATTAAGACTATTTTGTTCTTTTCTAATATATTTGTCTAGTATTATTATAAAAATTACACTTATTATTATCAAAATGAATGTTGAATCTTTAAATAGTGAAAAAGCTGCTCCTGTATTTTTTAAATATAGAATTGAAAAAAAGTTCTTTATTATTATTATTTCATCATATAAATTCATATTATATTTTATTATGATTTTTATAATTTGATCTAAAATTAGTAAAGTTGAAGCTATTTTATATATATTTTGTCTATTCTTCATAATTATCTCCTTGTAATCTTTTTATTTTATCAACAATTATCTGCGTCTCATCTAGCCTTTTTTCAACTCTACCTCTTATTTTTAATAAATCTCCTATATTAGTGGATTCATATTGTTTATATACTTTTGGAAATAATATAAACTCTTTTGATGCAGTTTCATCACTTCCTGTTACAAACGCCATTTTATCTCCATTTTTTGTATTTATAACTTTTATTTTTTCAACTAGAATTAATACATCTACTTTTTTATCAAAAAAATTATCAATTTCATTAATAGATATACAATATGGATTATCTTTTTTATATATTGTGGTTGGGTGGGATGATAAATAAAAACCAAATACTTCTTTCTCCTTCAATAATAATGTTTGTATATCATATTCATCTATAATTTCTAATTCTGGTTTGATTACTAATGATGGATCTATATCTTTTGTAAGTTCTGCATAATTATATAAGCTATCTAAATTTTCAATGAGAGTTTTTCTATTAATATTAAACTCTTTAAAAAGATCAGCATATATCAAAGTTTCTATTGTTTTTTTGCTTACGCCTGAGATGCATAATCTACTTATACAGTCATATATATCAATAAATTTACCATTTGTTTTTGCATTATTTATCTCATCTGCAACAACTGATCCTATTCCCTTTATATTTGATATTGGATATATTATTTTATTATCTATAACTTTGTATGTATTATCACTATTATTTATTGTGGGTTTTACAATTTCAATGTTATTGGCTTTAGCTTCCATGATATATTCATTAGTCTTGCTTTCAGAACCTATTACGTTAGTTAGAAGGTTGGCAAAGAAAATTGTTGGATAATATCTTTTTAAATACGCCATTTTATAAGCAATAATTGAATAAACTACTGAATGTGATTTATTAAAACCAAAACCTGCAAAGTTTAAAACTAATTTGAATAGCTGTTCTGCTTGTTCTTTTGAATGATTATTTTCAATACTTTTTCTTATAAACTTTTCTTCTTCCGATTTTAGTAAGTCTAGTTTTTTCTTAGACATTGCTCGTCGTAAGATGTCAGCCTCTCCTAGAGAGTATCCTGCATATACATTTGCCAATTGCATTATTTGTTCTTGATAAATTAATATTCCGTAGGTACTTTTAGTTATTTTCTCTAGTGACGGGTCTAGGTATTCTACTTTTTCTTCATTATGTTTTCTTTTTATGTATGTATCTATATTTGATGCTGCTCCTGGTCTGAATAAGGCTATTGCCGCAAAAATATCATCTATTGAATTTGGTTTTAATCTTTTTAGGAAATTTTTCATCCCAGTAGATTCAAATTGAAATATGCCGCATGTATTAGCTGTTTCAAATAATTTTAAAGTTTCTTGATCGTTTAATGGTATTTTTGAAAATTCGATTTCTTCGTTATGAATTTTCTTTATATCTGTTAGAATGTTATCTATTAATGTTAAATTTTTCAATACTAGAAAGTCCATTTTTAGAAGTCCTAATTCTTCTAAATATTCCATGGAATAGCTTGTAAGATACATGCCATCTACTTTTATTAGTGGAACAACTTCATCAAGATCTATTTGAGACATAATAATTCCAGCTGCATGTTGTGATGTATGGCGTGGAAAACCTTCTAATTTAGATGCAATTCTAAACATATTTGTAAGAATTGAGTCACTATCAATTCTTGTTTTAAAAGATGAATTATTATTATACAATTCTGTTAAAGTTTCTTTAGATTGGCCTATTAATTTTGATAGAGAGTCTACTTTATATAAGGGAATATTTAATACTCTTGAAACATCTCTTATAACCTGTTTTGAAGCCATTGTTCCAAAAGTTATAATACCACTTACTCTTTTATCTCCATATTTTTCTCTAACATAATCAATAACAAGCGCTCTTTTATTATCAGGGAAATCCGTGTCTATGTCTGGCATAGTTTTTCTGGCTGGATTTAAAAACCTTTCAAAGAGCAAATCATATTTAATTGGATCTATATCTGTAATACCTAGGGAATATGCAACGAGGCTACCAGCGGCACTTCCTCTTCCTGGCCCGACTAATATTTTATTTTTCTTCGCAAACTTTATGAAATCATAAACTATTAAAAAGTAATTTGGAAACCCCATCTCATTTATTACTTTTAACTCATATATTAATCTTTCCTTATAATTGTCTGGTATTTCTCCTTGAAGTCTTTTCTTTAATCCAACTTTACATAATTCAAATAAATATTCTTTCGGATTATCACATTCATATATTGGTAATAAGTTTTTTACTTTTGGAAATTCAATTTTACATTCATCTGAAATTTTTAAAGTATTTAGTAATCCTATATTATCTGTGAGGTCTAGAATGTTATCTATTTTTAATTCATGATTTTGTATATCATAGCTAACATCATCCAATATTGTTTTTCCATCTCGTATTCTATATAAGTATGACAATATTTCTTGATTGTCTTTTTGAAAGTACAAATTTCTTCTGAAAAATACTACATTTTTTGTTAACAATAAAGCTTCCATTTCTTCTTTCTTATTTGTATATCCTAAATACAGTTCATCATATATTTTTTTAAGTTCTGGTAATTTACCTTTGTTTTTAAATTCTATTACGGAAATTATATTATTATTATATTTTTGTAAATCATTAGTATCAACTTTTCTTTCATTTTGAATCGTTGAGAGTTTCATTAAGTTTTGATATCCGGAATAGTTTTTTGCATATAATACAAGACTATAATCATCTGTAATAACTTCTAATCCAATAATTGGTTTTATATTGTTTTTTTCACACTTTTTTATAAATTCCATAACTCCAAACATATTAGAATCTGAAATTGCTATTGAGGTAGTATTATTATCTATAGCGTATGTTATTAATTCATCTATTTTTAATAGTGATGATAGTAATGTGTAGTTTGTTGTATTAAATAATGGTATATACATAATATTACCTCCTTTAGTTATATTTTATCATATATTGTATTTTACTTGTAGAGAAGTTTTTTATTATTCAGCATGTTTGTTTTTTACTGATTTTATTTGACTTTGCTTTCTTTTTATGTTAAAGTTATTAAGCAGTGAAGGAAATACCGAAGGAGGGATATTAATGGCAAAAAATATTACTACAAGAAAAGATAATGTAAAAAATATTAGATCTCATGCTTTAAATGCAACAAAAAAGAGACAAAATTTAAATTTACAAGTTTATAGACTTGAAGATGGTACTAAAGTTAGACTTTCAGCAAGAGAGATTAGAACTTTAGCAAAGAATGAAAAAGCTGCATAGTAAAATGTGGCTTATTTTTTTATCAATAAAAATGAGTAGATTTTTTCTACTCATTTTAAGTTTATGTATTTTCTATTCCATATCTATCTTTTGTAAATCCAAAATTTATCTTTATTTGATTTCCAGCTATTAAATCATAGTTGTCTATATCTTGTCCTTCTAACCATATATAAACTCTTACTTTAGTTATAGAGTTACCAGCTAGTTTTATTAATTGGTTACTTTGTGTATATGTCATTGATGGGCTAATTTTATATGAAGTATAACTTAGTAATGGTGAGGTTGATGTGGATGAATAATTTGTTGTTGTATTTGCTGTATACCCGTTTAGCCCATCATAAATGTCTACGTTGCCTGATGAAGCTACTGCGTGATATACAGAATAAGTATTTCTTTCTGTGGTCGTCGTAATTTGTGTACATGCATCAGATAAATATTCCCCAGTAGATGTATTTCGCTTTTTGCAGGCATTATTATAGTAATTAACTAAAGCCTGTGTGTGCGAATTATAGTTTGGCTCCCAAATATTCCAATACAACGCTTTGCTACTACCCTCCGCAGGGCAAAGTTTTTTTGTAGTTGAGGAATTTGCCGTAGAGCATGACAATGCCTGTATATTTGCAATACTTGCTCCTGATGATTTAATATTTGCAAGCGAAAAAAATCCAACTCTTACTGAATTTGCTGCTCCATTATTTGTTCCATTATATGTTGCTGAAGAATTTTTAGTTAGATAAATATTTTCAGCGGCTGATGTTGAATTATCTCCATTGTACGATGCACCTTTACCATTTCTAATAAATAAGTCAAAGACAATGTACCCGTCTTGCTCTGTTGTTGAGTTATCAATTGCGTTAGCTATTAATCTGTATCCTCCTTGGGTTGCAGATAAACTGGTCTTTTCAAAAAGTTTAAGTCTTCCTGTTGTTGTATCAAGCACTCCTGATGATGATACTGGAGATAATCCGGATGCAGGCCATTTGTTTGTGTTTGTTGAGTATGCTGTAAGGCCTGTCGTTATTGCTGTCTCTGAAATAGTTAGTTTGTTACTTCCACTCTTCCAGGCACTTCCATCAAGGGATATTTCTAATCCCGGATCTGTATTAACACTTACTGTAAATTCATTTGTAGTAACAGTTGATGTTCCTACAAACCAGGCATATGTTTCTGTAATAAGGACAATTGTAGTAATAGTTATTACAACAAATAAAAAGAAGATTTTACGTTTTTTTCTTTTATTGCTGTTCATACTACCAATTCCTTTCTATATGCCACGTATTATATGAGTATATTATATTCTAATTTTATTATATATTAATAAGAAAATATAGTCAATTTTGTTTTTCAGTTTTTATCATAATGTAGTGTTTCAGTTTTTATCATAAAAAAAAGAGTAAATACTCTTTATTCACAGTTGAATCCATGTTGTGTTGTGACATCTTGGTAAATTGATTCTTTTGTAGAATCCTTAATATATATAACATTAAATCTATAATTTTCTTGATTAATAGTTGGAATTGTACTAACATCTAAATTACTATAATCAACTTCTGTTGTTGTTACGACTCCATTTTCAATATCTTTTACTGATAATGAATACCCATTTTGTTTTCTTAAATATGGTACAAGTGCTGTTTTAAAACTTTGAATAGCCGCTTGGGCGTTTTGATTACCTTCAACTATTGTTAATGTGTATTCTTTGGTAAGTGAAGATAGTTTATTATCTTTAAATGTATAGTTCACTTTGATGACTTCATTAGTACCATCGCTATTGACATTGGATTTTGTACAACCAAGTTTCGTTGTATTTACTTCTGGAGTTTCTTTTCTTGCTTGAATATTTGTATTGTTTGATTCTTTTCTTTTTTCCATTTGAGATTGTACTATTGGGTAGCTTCCTCCGATAACAATTAATAATAATCCTAGTAGCGCTAAGATTGCAGCTGGCTTTTTACTATTTACTTTTTCAAAGTGAGCAATTTTTTTAAATGTCTCAAAATTAAGAACTTGTGTTCTTTGTAATTCTTCTTCGCTCATCTGTTGTTTAACATCATTATTTTTGTTTTGCTGCATCATATCATCACCTTACCTTAAATACATTATATTAAATACTTGTTTAATATTCAAGAAAAAAATAACTATTTCTAGTTATTTTTATTTCTTGCGTCCCATTTTTTTCTTTCTTCTGTATTTAAAATTCTTTTTCTAAGTCTTATAAAGTTAGGTGTAACTTCTACTAATTCGTCCGAATTGATATAGTCAAGTGCATATTCTAGGGTAATTGGTCTTGGTCTTTTTAATACTACAGTATGATCTGATCCAGCTGCACGAGTATTTGTTAATTGTTTTCCCTTAACAACATTGACTGCAAGATCATTATCTCTATTACATTCTCCAACTATCATTCCTTCGTAAACTTCTGTTCCCGGTTCAATAAACATTGTTCCTCTATCTTCTAAGTTTCCAATAGAATATGCTGTTGCATTTCCATTCTCCATAGAAACTAAAGCACCTAGTTTTCTTTCACCTATTACAACATTTTCATATGGAAGATACTCTTTAAATGTATGATTCATTATTCCATAGCCTTTTGTAAGTGTCATGAAATCTGTTGAAAATCCTATAAGCCCTCTTGATGGAATTGTGTAGATCAATCTTACTTGTCCTTCGAAGTTATTCATGCTTTCCATTTTTCCACCACGGATACCTATTTGTTCTATTACTGTACCCATTGATTCTTCTGGAACTTCTATTTGTAATTCTTCATATGGTTCACATTTAACTCCATCTATTTCTTTTATGATTACAGTTGGTTTTGATACTTCAAGTTCAAATCCTTCACGTCTCATGTTTTCAATTAAAATACCTAGATGTAATTCTCCTCGTCCACTCACTAGGAATGACTCATTAGTTGCTTGTTCTACTTTTAGTGAGACATCTTTTTGAGTTTCTCTTATTAATCTTTCTTCTATCTTTCTAGCGGTTACTATTTTTCCATCTTTTCCAACCATTGGAGATGAGTTGGTTCCAAATGTCATTTGAAGAGTTGGTTCATCTATGTGTAGTTTAGGAAGTGGCAAAATATTATCATTATTACAAATTGTTTCTCCGACAGATATATCAGCAAGTCCAGCTATAGCTATAATATCTCCAGCTTCTGCGCTTTCGATTTCTACTCTATTATATCCGTAGTAACCAAATAACTTTTGAATTCTAAATTGTTTTGTGCTTCCATCTAGTCTGCAACAAGTAACCATTTCTCCGGTTTTTATCTTTCCATTATGTACTCTACCTATTCCAATTCTACCAACAAACTCATTATAATCTAATAATGCCGGTTGGAATTGCAATGGTGATTCAGAATCTCCTGTAGGTTCGGGAATAATTTCAATAATTTTATCTAATATTTCTTCAAATCCTGGGGTTTGAGTTGACAAGTCATCACTTAGTGAACATGTTCCATTTAGAGCTGATGCATAAATTACATCAAAGTCTAATTGGTCATCATCTGCACCTAATTCTATAAATAAATCCAGTACTTCATCTACAACCGCAGCACATCTTGCACTTGGTTTATCTACTTTATTAATAACAACTATTGGTTTTACTCCTGCTTCAAAAGCTTTCTTAAGTACAAATCTTGTTTGAGGCATTGCTCCTTCATAGGCGTCTACTACTAAAATAACTCCGTCAACCATATTCATGATTCGTTCTACTTCTCCACCAAAGTCAGCATGACCTGGAGTATCTAGAATATTAATTCTTACTCCCTTGTAATCTAAAGCAGTAGTTTTTGCAAGTATTGTAATTCCTCTTTCACGCTCTAAATCATTTGAATCCATTGAAACATTTGACACATCTTCATTATCTCTAAACATTCCTGAACTTTTTAAAATACCATCTACTAATGTAGTTTTTCCATGGTCAACATGGGCTATTATTGCTACATTTCTTTTTTCCATACTATACACCTCTTTACACGTCGCATCCCATTATAACATAAGTCAAAAAAAAATACTAGAATTTTCTAGTATTTTCACATTTTTATGTTATTTTTGATTTTTTTGCTGATCAAGAAAATTAGTTAAATATTCTAATTCTTCTTCTGATAACTCCCTTTTTGATGGGTATAATGAAGTTTCTTCGTAATTTTTAATATCTATTTTTTTGTTATCATTTATGTCTAAAAATATTTTTAAAATATACGTTAATTTATCAATACTCCATAAAACTTCTCTTTTTAATTGTTTATTAAATTGATCTTTGTTAAGTCTTATCATGGTTTTTTTGGCTTTTTCGTATGCAAATTTATATTTTTCATCTTCTTTTGAATAACCTTCTTTTAATAGAAGGCTATTGGCTTCCCACTCTTCTGATGAAAATTCTCCTAAATAATTATCATCAAAGTCAATAGATAATTTTTCTACTTCTTTTCTCATTAATTCAAGTTTACTTATGAATCTTCTTGCAACGTCTGGATATAGTTCTACAATACATTTAATATTCTTTCTTATGTTTCCAGTATGAAAATAGCCATATTTGTCAAAGATTGATCCATTTTGTGCCTTATTTATGAAGTTCATATAATTCTCTTCATATGATAAGCCTTCCTTATACTTAAATACAGGGCTCATTCCACTATCATATGATGAGAATTTGCTTGTATGATAATTAGGTTCATCAATATGCATAAACATTTCAGAGAACTCTGTATCAATAATTGGGGCTACTCTTTCAAATTTATTATCTTTTTTTATTAAAGAAACATTTTCATAATGATAATTATCATCTCTTCTTAATATTGAACATAATATTTGTTCTGCTAACTGTTCTCCTAAATCTTTTCTTTCTGTAAAAAATGTACTTTTTAAAATATTTTCATAATCATATTGAACTTCACAATAATTAATGTAATCGTTTATATCAACAAGAGAATCAGGATACTTTCTAAATAGTTCTAATAGATTAACTAATTCTTCACCATCTTGTAATATATTTTCAACAATTGTTCCTTTTTCATAGTATTTTGGTTGTTCCTGCGATAAGTTTTTACATGTTGCGAGAGTATATTGGGGATTTTTTTTATCAATATACTTTTTTAATAAATATGACCAGTATACCTCACTGTATGCAAATAATGGTGTTGAATATGGTTTTGTTTTGGATAATGGTTTAAATATCATTTCTTTACCATCTACTTCAAATACTGGAAAGTATTTAGTACTAGATACAACACCACTTGATTTGCTTTCTAAATTTCGTTTTTTATTTTCTATCTCAAATTTTTCAATATTAAAAATCCCCATATATTCACCTCTTGTGATTTCATATCATATCATGTTTTTTTCTTTTTGAAAATAATTTATATATTGTTCTAACTATTATTACTGCTATTAGTATTCTTATTGGTGTTTTTAAATACGATATATATCCATTTATTAATATCCAATTTTCTCCTAAACTATATCCAAAATATACAAATGCTAGTGTCCAAGGAATGGATCCTATTGTCGTATATACTAAAAATTTAATAAACGATTGTTTTGTTATACCGATAGGAAGTGATATTAGAGTTCTTACTATTGGGAAGTTTCTTCCAATAAGAGCAGATAACATTCCATATTTATTAAACCAGGAATCACTTTTTTCTATTTCATCTTCTTTCATAAAAAAATACTTCCCATATTTTTTTACAAATGCTTTTCCTCCAAAATACCCCATAAAATAAATTGCAACTGCGCAAAAAACACTACCAAGTAGTCCTGTTATAAATGCTCCCCAAAATGTAAATATTTTTTTACTAGCAAGTATTCCTCCTGTTGCTAGTATTAATTCACTTGGTATAATTATTATTACAGCTTCTAGAACCATACCAAGAAACATTCCTAAGTAACCATAATTTATTATTAAATTTAGTACAAAGTTATCCATATTATCACCTATTTAATAATATGAAAAAAAGAATTAATTTTTCATTAATTCTTCAATATAACTACTAAGAGTATTATACTCTTTGATGTTTAATTCTTCTAATAAGTGATTATGTTTTTTTAATGTTACTCCATTAAATTCTTTTAACATTTCATAATCATTATCATTATCTCCAATAGTGTATAAGTCGTTTAGATTAAGTTTTTCCAAATTAAATAGTTTTTTTAAAGCATTTCTTTTATTAACATATTTATTTATAATATTTATATGTGTTCTACTAGCATAGATATGTATATCTAATTTATCTTTTAATAGTCTAACCATTTCTTTTTTATTATCTTCATCTTTGCAATTAACAACTATTTTTACAACATCTTCTATGTATTCTGTTTTGTTATAGCCATCATCTAAATAATAATCACATTTTAATTCATTGAGGATTTCTTTTGTCTTTGTAACATCTTTTTTTTCTAAATATGTTGTTTCAATACAAAAATCCATGTTATTAAAAATTTTTGCTCCATCCTCACATATCAGATAAGAATATGGTACTTCATACTTATTGAGTAATTTTTTTAGATCAGTATAGTTTCTTCCTGTTATTATACAAAAGACGTTACCATGTGAGATAAATTTTTTTATTGATTTAATATTATTTATGGTTTTGTTATTATCATCTTCAAAATATATTGTTTCATCAAAGTCACTGGCTAGTATCTTCATATTATCACCTATCTATATTATATAATACCAATATTTTTTTTCAAAGAAAAAACCTTAATTAAGGTTTTACTTGTCATTATTTTTTATGTTGTCTAATAGATCATCACTATTTGTTTCATCATCCACTTGTTCTAATAATTCTTCTTCTTTTTCCCAGGTCTCATTTCCATTTTTCATTTCTTCTTCGTGAATTAATACATTATATGCAATTTTACCAACTAACGTTTTTGGAAGTTCAGCTCTAAATTCATATGATACAGGCCATGAGAATCTTGCGAGATTTTTTTCAACTAATTGTTTAATTTCAGCTATTGTTTCTTCGTTTTCTTTACTTTTATCGTTTAAGACAATAAATGCTTTTGCTGCGGTTACTTTGTATGGGTGTGGTATTCCAATTACACATGACATACTTACTGCTGGATGGGAATCTATTACATTTTCAATATTATTTGGATATACGCAATATCCTGATGATATAATCATTCTTTTTAATCTACCCTTAAAGTATACAAATCCGTCTTCATCCATCATACCTTCGTCTCCAGTATGAAGCCAGATGCGTCCATCTTTATGTTTTCTTAATGTTTGCTTTGTTTCTTTTTTATTTCGTATATATCCGGCCATTACAGTAGGTCCTGAAATAACTATTTCACCTTCTGTTCCGTAAGGCACTTCTTTCTCAGTACCGTCTTCAACAATTTTATAATACATATCTGGGTATGGGATTCCTATACTTCCTGGTCTGTAATAATTAAGTGGTGTAAAACAGCTAGCTGCACAGCATTCTGTTAATCCATAACCCTCTCTGATTGTGGTTGGAGAATGATGTTTTTCTAGCCATTCATCAAACTTTTTCTTTAATTCGATTGATAATGAATCGCCGCCTGAAATTACACATGTTAAATATTTTAATTTCATATGATTAAAGTTTCTATTATTAGTTATAGCTTCAAAAAGCGTTGGTACACCTACAAGTACATTTGGTTCGTATTTTTTTAGTATCTTATCAAATGTCTTAGCATTAAATTGTGGTAACAGGATACTTTCTCCACCAAAATATTGGACACAGTGTATACACACACTTAATCCAAATCCATGGAAGATAGGCATAATGGCTAAAACTTTGTCTTTTGCTTTTAAACAAGCAACATGTTCAAAATTCTGCATTGCTGAAGCATTTAGATTTAAGTTTGTCAGTTTTACTCCTTTTGGTGTTCCTGTTGTACCTCCTGAATATAATATTGCTGCAATATCTTTTCCTTTAAAGTCATCATCTATTTCTTTAGTGTACTCTCTTCCTAATTTTATAAAGTCTCTCCATGAAATTTGTTTTGGATTTTTCTCCAACCATATTTTATATCCCTTTGTTGCAATATATATTGGAACCATGTACATTGGCATCGAATCTGCCACACTTACTGTAACTATTTTTTTTACTTTGGTTTCATTTACAATATGATTGACTTTATTAAATGCAAAATCAATGGTAATTAACCATTCTGTTTTTGATATGTTTAGATAATGTTTTATTTCATTTTCTGCAGATAGCGGATGAATCATACTTGCAATTGCTCCTATTTTATTGGCTGCGTAAAATGAAATAATTCCTTCAGGGGTATTAGGCATACATATTGAAACAACATCCTTTGGTTTTACTCCAATGGATTTCATTGCTCTTGCTGCTTCATCAATTTGTTTTAAGAATTCGTGATAAGTTTTCTTGTTACCATAATAATTATAACTGATATTATTTAAGTGTTTACTGGCTGTGTATTCTATCAATTTATATGCAGAAAAATCAGGATATTCTAAATGCTCCTTTTCATTATCATAAAATTTTCTCCATGGAGCCTTTAATCTTTTCATACTATCACCTCAAAAAAATATCATGATAATTATACTATTTTTTGACTTTTTTTGCAAATATTACACTAATTAAAAAAAGCCATTATATTGGCTTTTTTTAATTAATATTAGCATTTATATTATTAATTATATTATTTGTTTCTTGAAAGGCTATGTAATCACCATTATTTTTCCATTCACTATATTGTGTAGAATTCCACTCATCAAAACTTATCCATTCTCCATCGTAATAAGTTCTTGTTGCATAGAAGTAATAATTTGAACTATTGTAATTTGATGTATAGAATGTTAAATCACAATATTGTGGTACATCCATATCTGAAGTTTGTTCTTGATCTTGACCTCTATTAAGTATCATCTTATCAAATTGATTTCTATTGAACTTAAATTGTACCGCTGAGCCTCCTGCAGATTCCGTAATAGAACTTCCTGGCCAAGATCCATTGTTATTACCTGTTGCATTATTCCATAAATAATATTTTAAATTATGTTTATCTATGGTAAAAAATCTTACTTCATTTGAATTGGCTCTATTAGGATAAATTTTAGGTACAAATATTTTTCCCCAATCATTTGATGTGAATTCTAGGTCTATGGTTTGTTTTCTTTTTATGTCATCATTTAACCAAGTAATACTTGATTCTTTTCCATTAGTGAATATTATGTCAGTATAGTTTTCTAGGTATGATTCATTTATGGTATATTTGTATATATTTCTTTCATCAATCTTAGTCATATCAATACCTGGCCAGACCATATATGCTGTTTCACTTGTTTTATTATATAAATACATTTTCACTGTGTAGTCTGATTCACTATCATCTTTATACCAATCTGGTGGCATTTGGAAATATATATTGTAGTTTTGATTATACTTTGCGTATAAAGTAATGTCTCCTGTTTTATTATTTAAGTTTGTTACTTTGTTGCCGCTGAATGTTGAATCTTCATACCAACCTACAAATGTTGCGTTTGTTTTGCTAGCATCTAGTATTTCAACAGTTTCTCCTTCTGCATAATATGTTGGCTGATTTTCTGCTTGAACTCCGCCGTTTAGTTCATACGTGATGTTATATAGTCTTGTAAATTTAAATTTAATTGTACCTGTTAAATTTCCATCTGTGAATGTTTCATTATTATATTTATATTTTACAATGATATTTTTTGAGGATTTTTCTTCTATCAAATCTCCTATTCCAGTTGATGTATCATCAGTAATAACTTCTGGTACTATATCAGTGTTAGTATAGGCCCCAAGCTCCTCGTTTCCTGTTGTATCATATATAATTCCATCAAATCTATATTTAACATTATCAGTGTTTTTTATTTCTACATTTAAAGATACTTCAGAGTCTTTATCTGCCAATATTATTTCGTTAGTTAATAATGTTTCAACATAATGATTAACTTTATATGAGGAATTTTCGCTCATACTTTCTAGTTTGACATCAGTTATTATTACACCGTCTTGTAAATCAAGTTCTAAATGCCCGTTTGCATATAAATTATATGTTGTTTGAGCAAACGCTATTGTTGTAAATAGTAATCCTATAAAAACTATTGCAATTATTTTTGGTGATACCACTGTATTTCTTTTTCTTCTAATTTTTTTCAAATTATCACTCTCCTGTGTATGGTTCTGATGTAGCTTGAATTTCAATAGTTACGTCAGCACTTTTTTTACTGTCTGTTGGAACTTTTATAACTTTTCCTTTTATTGTAATGGTTGCATTTTTTCCAGGAGCTAATGTAGTTGTGTCATTTCCTTCTTCATCTTTTGTAATTTCCTCAACTTCAAAATATTCTGAATCACACGTTACATTTATATTGAAATTAGCCGAAAAGTAGTTACTTTCATTTGCTATTGTATACTTTACTACTGCAGTATCTCCATATCCTTTCATACCCGTTACAGTAAACGATGCAGTTCTATTTGTTACATCATTACTGTCTAAATTTGCATCGATTGTCATATGACTTGGTTGATTTTCTGGGACTTCGACATCAACAAATTTTACTTTAAAATCATCTGCAGATTTTATTCCTGTTGCACGGGCAGTTCCATTAATATTTAAAGTGATATTATTTATTTTAGCATATCCTATTGTTGCTATAGCAATAAGTAATAATACTAATGTTAGTAGAAACATTTTATTATTAATTTTTTTTCTCATTTTATCACCTTCTATAATGGAATAAATAGACATTTTTATAATGCCTATTAATTATTTTTTAAATTTATATTCAGCTGTCTTATCTAATTGTTCATAAAGATCTTCATCAGAATTTTTAGTACCCATGATGGCATTTTTATCATCTAGAATTTCTATTTCTGTTGTATTTTTTATATCTTCATTTATTTTATCGATTGTATAGAATTTTTGTACAGGTCTTTGGTTGGTAATGTCTCTTGCATCGTAATCTGGAGCTTTTGTCCCCCTAATTTCTGATTCAATATCTACTACTCTAATTGCGTATGTATAAATTACCCCGTCTTCTACAGGAATAAGGAAATATGTTCCAGTTTTTTCTTTGTTTTCAAGCATTAGTAGTGGTTTTTCTGATGATTCTTTGATTTCAATCATATCTTGAAAACTTTCTACCTTACATATTTGTGATGCACCTAATGGGTAATCTCCGCTTATTTTTTGAATATATGAGTCATATGCTAGAGTTATTTTTTTAATTCTATTTTCATAAATATCTTGTACTGTTCTAGTTTTCTTAATATATCTATTAATTAAAACAAACATAACTATTGAACATATTATAAATATTATTCCTGTTATTAATATTAAAATATAATTTTTATCAGGTTTTACTAGTATTCTACTATCGTTTGAATTAAGAGATGTTCCACTTATATCAACATTAACTGTTTTTGTGGTTAATGGTATTGTAATACTACTTTTAGCATTACTAATTTTAGATAAATCTATATTCTGATGTGTATTTAGATTTCTGACATTAACATCCATTGATACTTTTAATGTATTTGTTGTTTGTGATAAATCATAAGTACTAATAAAACTGCTTAACAAATTATTATATTTATTATAATCAATATCAATATTATAATTTATATTCATTCCATTTTTAGTTATTTTATCTTCTGATGTATATAATACTTCATTTTTTGTAAATAAAACTTTATCATTGTCACCATCTGTTACATTAAATTCAGCAATTATTCTATAATTATATGAATACTCAATTCCACTTTGAAGATCTAACTTATAATTAAAGTTTGCAGGTATATAATCAATTAATGATGCAACATATTGATTACCTCTTTCAATGCACTTAGATTCATAGAAATTATTGTCTTTTAAACATACACTATAATTAACATTACTATCTTCTTGATAATTAATGTAGTGTCCATTACTTAGTATTTTAAACATTAACAGCGAAAATACACCTACTACTAAAAGAATTGTAGGCAATAAGTATAAATTTTTAATATTGATTTTTTCTTTTTTATTATGATTCATAATTTAACCTCTCTTTACTCTTTCAAAAAACTCATTAATCCATATCGTTGGTTGTCCAATTTTTGCTATTTTTAATTTAACTTTTCCTTTGAATGTTTTTCTTGTAACATATCCTGAATCCTGTTGTATATTATTGTCACCTTTTGTATATAATCTTATTTCATCATTTATATCTTCTATTTTTACCACTCTATGAACAATAATTTTTGTATTGGTTGAATATAAAATGATATCCCCTTTTTTTATATCTTTTATATCTTTTGAATTTTTATAAATTATTGCATCTCCTTTATCAAGTGTTCCTGTCATCGAGCCTGAGCCTATCACTAGCATTCCATATGTAAATTTGCATGATATTAACATTGCGACTATTGCCATTATTACAATACTTATTATTGTTGAGGCCGCTTTTAATTTTCGATTATGTACTGTTATTACTTTTTTATCTTTTTCATATACACTCTTTAAAACAATATATATTAATAATGGATAAAGCATTCTACATACTGATTTGAAATATATGTATACATCAGGAGTAAATGGTATTATATATAAATATATTGTTGTAATAATCCTGTAAATGATATTGGGTACAATCCCAAATTCTTCTGATATATAGTTGAAAAGGATGTTTGATACAATTGATGCAAAAAATATATAGCCTATTGCTTCTAAAAATTCATTTAAATTGAATATATTGTAAATATTAACATACATTACTAAATCAACTAGTACAGTAAAGATTAGTGTATTTATTCTTGAAGCATTTGTCTTTTCAGATAAAAATTCATTTCTAATTATTTCAGATGTAATTATTATCAATATTGAAGGAATAATATAATTTATTATTGTATGAATTCCAAATTTGTAGGCCGACACATAATAACCCACATATATTCCAATTACATAATATAGTACAACATATAGAATAGCAAATATGGTCATATATTTTGTAATATCTTTTTTATATATTGAGGATTGGTGTGTTCTACTAATTATCTTTCTTGTGATAAATGCATATAGGACTAAAATTAATGCAATAAGCATTTTATTGGTTAAAACTTTTGATGTAATTAGAATACTTACAAAAAATATAATTATAAATAATTGTAATGCATATATTTTGTATAACCCCTTTTTCATAACTTTACTCCTTTTTATGTTTTATTAATTCACGGAGTTTATTAATTTACTGGACTTGCTACTAATCTTGTTGTAATAATTGATTCTTGATTATTTTCTATTGGTGTTTTTACTACCTCAACTTCTATTGCAAGTGTTGTTGTTGCACCAGCATCCAATAATGTTTTATTTTGATTGTTAGCATCAGGTGTTCCAAACGTTCTAGTAACTTTGAAATACTCCGCATTTGTATTAGAAGTTCCATCATTTGAAATTTCTATTTCTGCATTTAATCCAGTTGATGAATTTGTAATATTGAAAATAATTATTGCTTTATCGCCTACTGCCGTTAAATCTTTTGTGGTAAAACTTGCACTTAAACCTTTTGAGATAGGTTCAGGATCAAGCACAATATTTTGCGGTCCATCTTGATAACCATTAAATTCTACTTTAAAGTTGTTTTGATTTGGGGAAGCAGTTGCGGTACCATTTATAATTAATGGTATTGAATTAATCGTGGCATAACCGATACCCAAAACAATTACAGCGATTAGTGCATATAATGCGATGGATAGACTTTTGCTTTTGTGATTCACCTTAAATCAATCCTTTCTCTCTATAATTATTTTTCCTATTATCTATTTAATGATACCAAATTTTATAATTTTTGTATATTATTTTTGAAATTTTTGTCGTAAAATTATACTTTTTGTTGAAGATTTGGATAATATACTCAATAATAATTGATTAAAGGAGTGGTAAGTATGAAAAATAAAAATGCTTATGACAATAATAGAGATTTTATCAACAAGATTTTTGATAGATCTGATAATCCGATTGAGGAATTAGAGAGGATTAATAGCGTTGTTCCAATATTTTTTATTGATGAGAATAACATAAACTATATTAATGAAGGGTTAGATAAATATGGCTATGAAATCAATCCAAATTATATTTCTGATGTGAAATCACAGTGTCAAATGTATGGTTACCCTGCTTGTGGTGGTGGCGGTATAGGACATTCTTCTTGTTGTAGTTCACTAAATATTGATAAGCCGTTATTATTGGTAAAAAAGAATAATGGTGGTATTGAAAATGGAATTAGATATTAAAGGAAAAAAATATAATATTAAACCCTATGCCTGTTCTCCCTGTGATGAATTTCCTTTTTATATAAATATTACTAATGTATGTAATGCAAAGTGTAGTTTTTGTTCTAACGCTTGTAATAAAGATTATGGTAAATTAGACTTAAATTACTTAGAGGAAATTTTAGAACAAATCAGCAATAATATAAGTAGATTCTCTATTAGTGGTTGTGAAACACTATTATATCCAAATGATTTAGAAGATTTACTTAAATTATTACAAAAATATGATAGAAGAATAACTTTAAATACTAATGGTAGTTTTTTAAAAGAGAATGTTGAAATGCTAAATAAATATAATAATATTGAATCTATTCAGCTAAGTAGACATCATTACATCGATGAAAAAAATAATGAAGTATTCAATATAGAGACTTTACCTTTTAGTGAATTGAATAAAAAAACTAACCTATTTCTTGATTAGTTATATAAAAAAGCTCGAAAAGTTTGAGCATATTTTTTATGGAGCAGTTAAGTAACAGTTTACTCTCTTTCTAAAAATATTGCATATGAATTCTTATTAAATGTCAATGGGAGTATATGAAAAATCGTAAAATAATGTATAATATATTTTATAGATTATTTTACATTTAATTAAAAGGAGGAGGTAAAAATAGATAGATTAGAAGAAAACACAGTATATTTATATGCTGAATATAAAATTAATGATGAAACAAAATGCCAAGTTATTCCTAGTGGTAACATTTCAGATTTAATATATGAAGAAGGAATGAAAGAGGTATGTTTTAAAAATATTATATATGATGATGGTGTTTTAATAGATTGTACATTGAATAATTCAGGTACTTATTCTTTAGGTATTCCAGTAATATCTAAGGAATTTATAGAAATGTATGAAAATAATGATTTACGAATTAAAAAAGGTAATACTATCAATGATGCATATGAATATTTTAAAGAGAATCATTTGATGGATGCTAATCTTATTATTATGCCAAACAACCAAATAATTTTTAATCTTAATTCAAAATCAGTAATGCCAAAAATAAATGGTGAACCTATTTATATATCTAAATCAGATATTATTAAAGGAAATAATTATTGGTATATTGAACTACATGAAGGTAATTCTGTAAAATATGAAAAAACTTACTTAGGGGATAAAAAATATAGAGGTCAAAAATGTGATTATTATTCTTTCGTTTTAGTAACAGAGTATCAAGTAGATGGTAAAGAAATGCATAAAATCATTCATAGAGATAAAACAAATTATTTGTATAGTGAGTATAATCCTAGTAAATTAGACCTGATTATCGACCAAGCAAAAACATTATTGGAATCTCATGACTATAAATTTAAAGATTTTAGTGGAGTTACACCACTTTATAGATTTAATTCTGAAGATAGCGCATGTGTCTTTATGGATAATAAATCATTAATAACGGGACAAAATGTTGTTACAGTTACAGGAAGTGGTGATGCAATTTTAGATTTATTTATGAATGGTGCAAAAAAAATAGTATCATTTGATATTAATTCTATGGCTGCATTTTGGGCAGAATTAAAATTTGTTGCTGCAAAATATCTAAATTATCAAGATTATTTAAATTTAATTAATAATCTTAATTATGATATATATAGTAAGATAAGTTATTATTTAAACCCTAATACAAAAAAATTATGGGACGAATTATATAATTTTTGTGATTTAAGAGAAATAAGAATTGATGGAGAACAATCCAATTTGATATACCACACATCATTTTTAAGTTTTGATTATTCACAAGATAATCTTAATGGATACTGCAATGAAGATAATTATTATAGATTACAAAAAATATTAAGTAACAAATCTATTAGTGATGTTAGTTTTGTTACATGTGATATATTTGATTTACCAAATTCAGCAGATTTAAGCAACTATTCATATGCTTATTTGTCAAATATAATGGATTTTCTTGTAGGTATTGACAAATTAGAAATTGACGAAAGTGCCGTAGAAAAATTTAAAGATTTTGTTTCTCAATCCTTATTACCATCAATGAAAGAAGATGCCAATATAGATTTGTGTTATATATCTGAAAATTGGCATTTAGGTAAATCTAAAAAAATCTATTCTGAAAAATTTTCAGAATATGAAGGATATCGTAAGACACCTTTATCAAATACTAATTGTAAAGCTTGTGTATTATCATTTAGATCATATCTAAGAAAAAATTATATACAAAGTACCAGTTCACATAAAAAATAAAAAGAAAAAAATTGAAATCTCTAGGGTTAAAAAAGTTATGAACTCCATTTATAGATGGAGTTATATTTTTACTATTATATTAAAGATATATTTTTTTACTATTCATATTTATCTGCGTATAATTAACTGCTTTTATCATTTATAATTTTATTTAAATCTTTAATTACTTTATCTAATTTTTTTGACAATTATTATTGTCATTTATTACTAAATGTATTTTTATAAAATAAAAACTTACGAACTTTAATTAGTCCGTAAGTTGTCTTCAAATGGAGCGGTTGCCGTAGATATCTACAACTTTAAAATGATAATATAATCATATTTTCGTCTGGATCTAATATACCAAACTCAATATTTCCATAGTCTGTGTTTGTCCATTCCATAAAAAATTTTATTTTATTATTTAAAAGCGTGTTATATAAATTTAATAATTCATCTCTATCATCAAATTTCAATTTAATTAAGTTACTATTTTTGTTTTCCTTGGATAACTAGGAATTTCTTTACAAACTACCGCATAATTTTCAAACATAATTGAATAATCATCTCTTCTCATTTTAACCAATGAAATCGGATCACCATCGGTTTCAATAACTTCAAATCCAAGATGTTTATTATAAAAATTAATAGACTTTTCTATATCACTAACAGCAAATTCATTTATAATCTCTAAAAGTTTTATATTATTATCCTCCAAAATTTTTTATATTTATTATATCATTTTTATTATTTTTAGTATATAAATTAGCAATATTTTGTTTATGACAAAATATTTAACCCCCCTAGGTATTTTGACACAAGTATCAAAATTACCTGTGGGGATTCTTTATTCAAAAAAAATCAGTCGTTTCAGACTGAAAGTTTATTTAAAGTTCGAAAAAGTTCGAACAGACTTCCCAATAGAGCGATAACTTTACTTATATTCGAAAAATCATACTCCCAAAGTTATTTGATTAAATCAACTAAATAAATTATAGCACATTATTTTACTATTATAAAGTCTTTTAAATTTATTTTTGTGGGTTTCATATTTTCTTCGTTATTTGAATATTTAAATCCTGACAAATTAGTTACATACTCTTTTGAATCATAATCGAATGAGAAAGCCATAAAGTCTATCAAGTGATAAGAATCATAATACATAAATATATCGTATGTATTATTAGGTAAGCATGGTATTTTGCATGCTACAATATTATCTGAAGTAACTAGCAATTGACACCCTTCAATATTATTTAAATTTGTTATTGTATAATGTTTAGAATTTGAAATTATATTAGAAAATTGTGCTAGTTTTATAATATCTTCTTTAGTTAATAATTCTTTTAAAATAGAAATATTATTAAATCTTTTTTTAGGGTCAAACTTTTTAATTATTTCTTCATAACAATCTTCAATATTTTCGTCTGCATAATATTTAAAGAAAAATGGTATATTTAACAATGTGTCCAATAATTGCTTTTCTACACCTTCACACATAAGTGTATTTAAAAAACAATCGTATAATTTATAAACATAATCTATTACTTTTCTATCTGACTCAGTTACCGCAAAGAATGCTTCATTATTCTTATATGTATTCATAAAGATTTCAAAGTTTATAATTTCATTTCTAGATTTATTTATCGTAATGTTTATTTTGTTATTTCTATCAAATTCTTTTTTTGAAATAAATAGAGATATATTTTTTGAAGAAATGTGAGTAACTATTCCAACTAGTAATGCATCTCCTAAAATATTAAATACTAAAAAATCCAAATCGTTAAATCCACTAGTAAAAAATAATAAACCATTATAAGACAGTAAGGCAATAATTATGAAGGTTATTATTAAGCCTAATAAAATAATTTTATATTTATAAGTTTTCAATTTTTCTGTTTTTATTTCAAATATCACCATTTCTAATTAATTTTTAAATATTATACCATTTATTATCTATTAAGTCTTTATTATTAGGAAAATAATAGGAAATTTAATAGAAAAATGATAATGAAATCAACAATAACTTTCTTACGACATTTTCTTACGACAAATAATCATATTACTAAAACCTTTTACTGACAAAATATTAGGGAATTATAAGAAATTTTAACAACTTTCTTACGACATTTTCTTACGACATTTCTTACGACATGATATAATTAGATTACAAGAATCAGAAGGTAAAAATGATAGATGTAATTGAAGATGTAAGAAATGAATTTAAAGTTAAATTAACAGATAAGTTTGAAGAAGAAGTTATATCATTTTTGAATACTAATGGTGGTAATATCTACATTGGTGTTAATGATAAAGGTGATATTGTTGGAATAAATGGTAATATTGATTTATTACAAAGGACTATTAAGGATAGAATAAAAGATAATATAATGCCATCAACATTAGGATTATATGATGTTGTTGTATTGGAAGAAAACAATAAAAAATATATTAAAATAATTATTGCTCGTGGTAGTGATGATCCATATTACATTAAAGGTATGGGAATGACACTAGATAGTTGCTTTATTAGAGTTGGTAGTTCAATACAAAGTATGCCTTATGATATGATTAATAATAGAGTTAATAAAAGAACTAGGACATCATTAAGGAATATAGTATCCCCTAAACAAGATTTAACTTTTAGTCAATTAAAAATATATTATGAAGAAAAAGGTTTTAATATTAATAATAATTTTTTAAAGCAATTAGACTTATATACTGATGATGGTAAATATAATTATAATGCTTATTTACTTGCTGACAATAATACAATATCTATTAGATTTGGAAAATATGAAGGAACAAATGCTGTTGATTTAATAGAAAATGAAGATTTTGGTAATTGTTCTATTGTTAAAGCAACAAAGAATATTTTAAATAAGATAGAAATAGAAAATAGGATATTTACAAAAATAGAATACCCTGAAAGAAAAGAAATTAAAATGTATGATTTTGCCGCAGTAAGAGAAGCAGTTGTTAATGCAATTGTACATAATGATTGGTCTAACGAATATGCTCCAAAATTTGAAATGTTTAGTGATAAATTAGTAATATCATCAAATGGTGGTATTCAACCATCTACTACAAAAGAAGAATTTTTAGAGGGATATTCATTACCTAAAAATAAAGAACTAATGAAAGTATTTAATGATTTAGATTTAGTTGAACAAATGGGTACAGGTATAATAAGAATACTTCAAAGTTATGATAAAAAATCATTTGAATTTTTTCCTAATTTTATTAGAGTTACATTTCCATTTAATAAAGATAAATTTAGAGAAGAAGCAAAAGAAATTACCGAATTAACTGAAACTCAAAAATCTATTATTAATTTAATGTTAGATTCACCAACTATTACACAAGAGGTGTTGTCAAAACTATTAGGTGTTAATATTAGAACTATTCAAAGAAATATAAAAACACTTATTGAAATGGGATTAATTGAAAGAACTGGTGCTACTAAAAAAGGTGAATGGATAGTAAAAAAATAAACCATTAATATGTTAATTTGTAGAATTATTATAGGATTCATGCTAAAATAAAATAGAAGTAGGAGGAAAAAAATAATATGGATAATGATGAAAATATGGATTTAATGCTTAGTGATGAAGAATTAGAAAAGTTAGGTATTTCTTTTCACGAGCCAACACCTGAAGAAATAGAAGAAAAAAGGATAAATAGAGCAAAAGAATTAGAAAGTAAGGGCTTTTTACCGGAAAATGCTGAACTTAATGAAACCATGTCTAGTCCACAAGAATTAGTTGAAACAAATCCGAGAAGATTTATTATTGAGGAATGTATTCCTGCATGTCAAGAATTATGGTCAAAAAATATTTATACTTTTATGGTTAGTGATCATTTAAATGAGGGGCAATGCTGGATAGAAATAATAGTTGATGGACTTTCAGATGAAAATAAGGAAGTTTTCATGAATTTATCTGGTGATGATGTGATAAAATTTTCATATCATAGAGGAACTATTAATTTTGGAGTTAAACTTGTTGGAAAGGAAGGACAGTCAAGATTACTAGAACTAGCACAGCAGTTTCAAATGCAAGATGTTCCTATAAATCAATCATATATCTCAATGCAGGATTTTCTATTAGAATATTGTGGTTGCTATGATGAAATACCTAATCCAAATTATATAGAAATGAAACCAGCTTGGGAAATGGAATTGTCGGTAGAACAGATAGCTGATTATATGCAAAAATATGATGAGTGGCAAGAATCACCAGCAAGCAAAAAAACTTTTAAACAATTTAATCCAAATAAACTTACAAAATCTGTAAATGAAGTAGCAGAAGAAAAAGGAATGATTATTGACGGCGATAGAGTTTATTTAAGCAAATTTCATTATAAAAAGCATCAAAACTATTTGAATTCATTAGAAAATGTGACAAGTTTGGAGGAAAAAACTGGTCATTCAAAAAAATAATTTAGTTATTAAAAATGCTAGATTAAAGTGTTCTAGCATTTTCTTTTTGGATATCTTTATCAAAATTATTAAGATTATTTTGTATGTCTTTGACTCTTTTAGTTATTTCTTTACAATACTTATCATATTTATAAAGTTCTTTAATTTCATTAATTTCTGCAAGTATTTAAGTTCTTTACTCTGTCTTTATACAAATAAAAGATTTTCTCCTTTCTATAAAGAAAACATTATAAAAGTTTTTTCTTTATATTATGTATTACCTTGTCAAGCTAGGTTAGGTTTTATACAATAAAAAACTTACGAACCACTACAGATTCGTAAGATATTTTTAAATGGAGCGACATTTTGTCATATATACGCAAAATATCACGTTATATAAGGCAATCAAGATTCTCAATTGCTAAATAAAATATAACATATATTATGGAAAAAGAAAAGAATAGAAAATTCATGTGTTCGATTGATTTATACTTGGAATAGTGCTATATTGCAATTAGGAACATTTAGTTGTTGAGTGTCTACCTCTAATCTTCTAGAAGAAAGGAGGTTTGATAAGATGAAAACTAAGACTTTTATTATAAGAGTTTTAAAACTCATTTCTATCATTTTATTCCTTCTTATCATTATGATAGTAGTAATAAAAAAATGACACTCATTCATAGAATAAGTGTCTAAACACATTGGTGGGTAGACATTCAACTCGCAAAAACTGAATGTTCCCATTTTTATTTTATGCAAGATTTCTTGCTAGATACATAATAACATAAAAAGGAACTTTTTTCAAGTTCCTTTAATTTTTCATGGAGCGACATTTTGTCATATATACGCAAAATATCACGTTACATAAGGCAATCGACAAACTCAATTGCTAAATGAAATATAACATACATTTTGACAAAAGAAAAGCTCCTAAATTAAAAGTGGGAATTTGTACTCCCACTTAGCTCGTAATATCTTAATCTTACGATTATTTATATTCTAACTATAAAGAACACAAATCCAATTGTTCCAACAACCATAAATATGATTCCTACTAATGCAACTTTCTTTCTTCTATCTATTTCATTTTGTTCTTCTTTTGTAATATTCTTTATTGGATATTTTCTTCTATGTAATAGATAAAGAATAATTCCCTCTGAACTTTTACCACTTGTTGCAAGTAATCCCATTAATTTTGGATGTTTAATTCCTCTTGCCTTTGCATCTATAACAGTTATTTTATAAATTTGATATATTGTTGCAACTACTCCAATAAGATATATCGCTATAAATATTGCTAATAAAATATAATTCATAATTCCTCCTATAATTTTTTAATGATTTGATAAAACAAATAAGAAAAACTAATAATAGAAATAGTAAATACTATTACTATAATTGAGATGCTTTCATTTACAGTTATTCCTACTATTACAAATAGAATAATAACTAAAATATTTAATAAAATTGCATAAAGTAATTTCTTATTACTTTTTACGACATCTGTGCTATCCTTTAAATATTCCAAAACTTTATTGTCATAACTTAGTAAGTCATCTAAAGAAATATTAAAGTATTTGCTTATTTTAACTAAAGCATCAATGTCAGGATAAAATTTTCCATTTTCCCAATTAGATATTGTTTGTCTAGTGACATTTAGTTTTTCTGCTAATTCTTCTTGTGAAAGTTTTGCATTTTTTCTCATTTCAATTATTTTGTTACCTAAATCCATAATCTTTCTCCTTTCACAAAAAACTATACATTTTTTATTATTATTTTACTATCAAATATGTTTTACATTTAAAAAATTATAGTAATTATATATAAATTATACCATAAATTTCTACTATTGATTTATATCGGAAGTTTACTATTTTATGAGATATTCAAGCATAAAAAAATTAGTCTCACGACTAATTGTATTTCTAAATGGAGCGGATGATGGGAATCGAACCCACGTAGTCAGCTTGGAAGGCTGAGGTTCTACCATTAAACTACATCCGCATAAATTTTAATCGAATCTTGGATGTCAACATTTTTTTATTATTAAATTATTTTTTTTAATACAAAATTCACAATATCACTGTTTACTTCTTGAATTCTTTTATTGTTTTTTAATTCTTCAATACTAAACCATTTATATTCTATACCATTTATTTTAAAGGTTTCTAGTGGTAAGTTTTTTTCCAATGTAACTTTGTAAATTATGTGATGGTACAATTTATTTACATGATGTGGAATAGAATATTTTTGATGTACTATATCATCAAGTAACTCAATATTATTAATTTTATCATTTAGTTTTGTTGATACATATTTTGACAAATCTTCTTTAGTATTTAAAAATAAATAACTTTTCCAACGATTATCATAATATTGTAATAATTTATCTTCATTCATAATAACAATTATATAGTGTTTATGTTCTTTCATGGGATCCCCTTTTTAAATATAATATAACTTCATCAACTAAATTATCAGGTGTTGATGCACCAGCCATAATTCCTACTTTTGAATCACTTTTAATTTCTATATCTTTTAGTTCCTTATAGTCTTGAATTAAATATGTATTTTTACAATTTTCTTTAGAGATAGTTTCTAACTCCTTAGTATTTGAACTTTTTTTACCACCTATAATTATCATGTAATCTACTTTTTTAGATAAATCCTCTGTTTCTTTTTGACGACTGCTTGTTGCATTACATATTGTCTTATCAACCTCAATAAACAAGTTATATTCATCTGATATCTTATTTACAAGATATTCAAACTTTATACTGTTAAATGTAGTTTGAGATATTATAAATAGTTTCTTTAATTTTGATTCCTTGATAATATTTTTTAATTGTTTTATATCATCTTCATCTTCTACTATATATGAATAGTTGCCTGCAAAACTTTTTAATCCTAATGCTTCTGGATGATTTTTTTTACCAATGATTATTATAAAGTGATCTTTATTTTTTTGAATAATTTTACTTTTAATTACTTTGATTTTTCCACAGGTTAAATCTATCAAATCTATGTTTTTTTCTTTTGCTTTGTCATAAGTTTCTTTAATCTCTCCATGTGCTCTGATAATAACCTTAGAGTTTTGAGGACATTTATCAATTTGGTTTATTGTTATCATACCTTTTGATTCTAAGTCTTTAATAACACTTTCATTATGAACAATTTCTCCTAAGCAATATACGTTATGATATTTTTTGATTACTTCATTTGCTTTTTCTATAGTATATTTAACCCCATTACAAAATCCGCTTAATTTTCCAACTATGATTTGCATAAATTTCACCATAAATATTATATAACAAAAAAAGTAGAATTACATCTACTTTTAATAATTAACTGTTCCTGTTCCGTTTTCATCTGTTGCTGACATTTTTTCAATTACAGTAGAAATATTACGTACTTGATTTTCTACTGTTGTGATAAAACTAGGAATTTTTTCTGCTAACTCATCCCATGATTGTCTAAATTCAGTTGCGGCAACACCATCCCATGCTGTTCCATTTGTTCCAACAGATTCTTTTATTTCTTTATCAATATCTTGCAAGCTAGTTCTTGTTTCTTCACTTGATGTCTTTATATCTGCTAATATTTCTTTTATTTGTTCAAAATTTAACTCATTTGCTAAAGCCATTTTATCATCTCCTTCTAATTAAACGAATTTTTAACTGCTGTTGAAGTTTCATCTAATTCCAACATTTTAGAATTTAATTTATTACAGAAATTTGTCATATATTCTCTTGCATCAAAAAGTGTTTGTCTATTTTCGTTATATTTTGAAACTAATGCTTCATAGATTCCAACCTCTGATGTTTTAAGAGCTTCAGATAATTCCTTTATTTTTGCATCTAATGTGTTTATTGCATCAGAATATTTTGCAGTTTGTCTTACTGAGTTATCTAATGTAGCTTGCATTTCTGCTAATGAAAATTTTAATGCCATTGCATATCCTCCTTATATTTATTATTACATTTTTATTTTACTAAAGATATTTTTTCATGTCAATATTTCACGTCAATAACATGTCAAGTTAATTTTTCAGCTTGTTCCTTAGTAATTCTCTTATAATTATTGTCATAATATAACGTACCATTTTCCGTATTTATTTGATAGTATAATACATCATTATCATTGTTTGTTACAATGTATTCACCATAACTACTCTTATTTAGATATGTATTAATTCCTTCTTTATCTGATTTTACTTCACTCCATGTTTTCGAATAATCTTTTTCAACATCTTCGGTTGTTGTTTTTTCATTCGTGACATATCTGCCTTCTCTTAAACTTGCCAAATTGTCTAATTCTGTTTCTTGAACGACTATCTGTCCCGGATCTGCGGTAAAGTCTTGAGAGCGTGTTAATGCAACTGTTGTATTTTCAGATATAGCATTTCCACTGGCGTCATAATAATAATTATGTCCATCCTTGGCTATTGCAGATAAAAATAAAATGTTGCCGGCAGAATTTGTGTATATCTTATATTCTGTTCCGTCTTTTGTATATTTGTATGTTGTTCCTGAACCACTAGCAGTTATAACTGTTTGACCAGCATTAGCATCTATCCACTTTGAACTATTTTTTTCAATATCGTTTAATAGTTCAGGATTATCTGAAGCATATATTCGATCACTTTCTGTTGATTTTAAATCTGTTGAATTCTTGCCATATTTTTCATACATTGCTTTAAGATAGTCTTCATAAGTTGGATATTTTTTTCTCAATGCTGGACGTCTACTATATTCTGATTTTGTTGCTATATTTGAACAATTATCTTTTGCGGCATCACTATAGCTACTCCACGCTGTCCATAGTGTCGCTAATCTTTTATTTATTTCTTTTATCTTAGTTGAGTTCTCGTCTACCAATTTTTTTATTGGACTAATCATATTATTATATTTTACGTTAATCTCTTCTATCATATTAGGTGTTAATGTTGTATTATTATCTTGATAACCTTTTATTTCATTAGATTGCTGTGTGTTTATTGAACTAATCTTATCATTTAATGCACTTGTATTTTTTTCGATTTGATTCTTTAATCTTATTAGCTCTTCTTCTTCTTTTTCTCTTGATTTTGTATCTATCTGTTTTTTATACTCTTTCAACAGTTCTAATATTGAATTATAGTCTGTAATTAAACTTTTTCCATAACTATTAAAATCTGAACTACCACTGAGAATAGTATTTTGTCCCAAACCATTTCCTTCTTGCGTTTCTTTTTGTAACACTGAAATTCTATCAGAAATAACACGCATTGCATTATTGATTGGTGTTTCTGCAATATCATCAATATTGTTATGGTTCAATATCTTATCTAATTCTGTTTCTTTAGTAATTTCCATAATTATGCCTCGCCCCCTTCAGTATCTTCTATATCATCTAATATGTTGTTTTCTATAGTTTCATTTTCAATTTCAGATTCTAATAATGATTGCTTTTCTTTTTGTTCTATGTCTCCTTTTGTTTTTTTTACTTTCTTTGCAACTCCTACTCCTCCTCCTGCTATTCCTGCAAATCCTAATATATATGCAATTGCTGTTACTGAAAGTGTGCTTCCTTTTTTTATTTCTGTATTAGCTTTTGACTCAGGCCTAATTATTTCCGTTATTAAATTATCAGCTATTGTATTTCTTTTTGATATTTCACTTAGTGTGTTATTTAAATCATAAATATCCAATTCATCTTTTTGATCTATAACTAGCGCCATCGCTAATTTATCACTGTTTACAGTATTGTCATCTTCAAAGATATCAAATCCATATGTATCTTTTAATATATTTCTTAAAGATTTGTTTTTCTTTGCTTCTTTTTCTAATAATTCTTTTAGTTCATCTACATCTTTTTCGGCAACATTTATCTCTCCACCAAGGATATTATTTGTCTCTTCTTCAGAATACCCTGCATTTTGTAATTTTTGTTTTATTAAATCTTCTTCTGATAAGTCTACTGATGTATTTAATAGATATGGTTTTAGTTCTTCTTCAGGTATATTTTCTTCTAATTTTTGAATACTTTCTGCTATTCCTGTTGCACCTAAGGTCGTTGCTGCCCCAATACTTGCTCCTGTACCTATCTTAGATGCGGAACTGTAGTCTACACTTTTTGATAATTGTGGAGAGGATGATGCTATCCTTTTTTCTGTGGTTGATTTTAAGGATGGTGTTTCAGATTTTGTTGGTGTAATTTTGCTAGTTGATGTATCATAATTTGATCCAATATTATCAAGTCTATCTGAGATTTCCTGACTAAATGATTGTGGATCATAATCAGCCACTCCAGTTTGAATTGGTGTATATCCACTTGATGTATAGTTTGGACTATATGATTGATTTGCTGATGATGCTGGTGAAGAACTAATATTAGTTGATACACTACCATCTTTTTCCGCATTACTGAATCCATTTAATGCAATATCTACTCGATCAGTTAATGCTGCATAATTGTCATTTGTCTGTTTCATTGCTCTTGCAATACCATTATTATTTGACACTTCAAAATCCCCTAAAATATCTGATAAGTAATTGTCATGATTTTTACTTAATTGAGATAGTTCATCAATTAATGCCCCAAATGTATTTGATATTTCAGTATCGTTTGGCATTTGCTGACTCATATTTGTAAGTGTATTGCTTAAGGACTCAAGATCAATGTTATTTTCTATTTGCGGCATTTTTCTTACCTCCAATGCTATATCTTATAAGATTATTTTACCACATCTATTTAAATATAACTACATCTTGACAACCTATTTTACATAGAAAAAAACTATTTGCATAGTTTTTATTTTTATTTATCTTTTTTTATTATTTCTACAAGTTGGATGGGCATCCTTCTAATATTTCTAACCGACTTTAATCCATACTTTTTTATGATGTCAAAACTATATTTATCTTTTGGATATTTTTCAATTAGTTTTATTTTCATTGTTTTATTTGCCCAATTTGGATATGGAGATTTTAAATCTATGTCTACTACTTTGCACTTGTAATAGATACATGAGTATGGTTTTCCAACATATATGTATACAATATCATTTATGTTAATATTTCTTGGTTGTTTCCACTCAATAACGTTATTATTATCAAAATAATTGATTATATCAAAATATTTTGGATTTGTTGGTATTACCCACTCATTTATCTCTATGGTATAGTTGTGACTTTTATCTATCAGTTCCATTATTTTGGAGTCATCTAATGTATCATCTAGTGTTATTGTTACCCAATATTTTTTATTCATGTGATATGCTCTATAAAATCCTTTTTTTGTTACCAAAGTATCAATTTCTTCTTTTGGAAGCTTAATATTAATTACTTCTATCATTTTATCTTCATCGGTCAATTTATTCTTATTAATGTACATAATAATTCCATACCACTTTTTATTATTAGTATTTCTAAATACTGAATTATCCTCATCATTATCCCATAAAAATTCTGGGTTATCATCATATTTTTTTTTAATTAAATTGCTTATTCTATTTGCTTGATCACCTATATAGTATTTACTTCTGCAACAATTATTTCTTATCTCTTCTAATATCTTAATAAACTCTTCTCTAACCCCATTTACAAATTCTCCTACTTGATTCTCAATTCTATAACTCAAATATTCTTCATTTATTTCCTTATCTATTATTTTTCCTTTAAGCTTATTATTTTTATATGTAATTATTATTTCTAAGTTTTTATTTGGTATTGTATATCTATATGTTGGGATGTTTTTTTCGATAATAAAACCATAGTCTATAAGTTTATTAAAATCTATTTCACATTTTTTAAATATATCTTCTTCCATTTTATCACTACCTTATTGCTTTCTTTTTTTTAATATGTTTTTTATTGATTCTCTTTTTTTTCTAAAATTATTATCACTTTTTATCACTTCATATATTAAATTCCAATTTTGTATAATACTTTCTACAAGTATATTTTTATCAACTGTATATGTACTTGCTAAAAGAAGAATTACATTTTCTTCTGGAGTTAAGTTATTTGTTGCTAATGAATCATTAAAAAAGAAGTCAATAAGATGGTTTGTTTTTTCATCTTCTATAGTGCTATCAAAATTCAGCTCTTGAACATCATCATTTTGAATCAAATGTGCTAATAGAGTTGTATCATTTCCTAATGATGGAAAGTATTTTTCATAATAATCTTCCATGTCAAATAAATAATATAGTTTATTGTTTGAATCAGACAATCTATACATTAAAGTTATTAATTGTACATAAGAATAATATATTAACTGAGTGTTATTATTAAGATATTGATGTTTTTTTGATAAAAGTAGTCTATAGAAATGATATGAGATCATTTTTCTTCTTTCTTCATCTTTAATATAATATTCATTATTTGTATATGATGATCCTATTTCTGAAAATAACATTGTTGGTAAGCCAAAAATTATACTTCTTATGACATTATCCATTGCAGTTTTATAAATCCTGATGACTTTTTGGAATTTGACTGGAGTTGAGTAGTATAATTCTGTAAAATTTTCATCTAAATATTGTTTTAATACTGGTACTTCTTCATCGGGAACTTCTTCTGATTCCAATTGTTCAAGCAACTCTTGTAAGTGTGGATTATCTTTTAGTTTTTGCATTGCTATTTCATATCTATTTTGATTAGTTTTTATTATACTTGCATATATATCAAGGGCATATGTGTTAAGTGACTTTTCTAAATAATTTAGTAAATTCTTTATATCCTTTGTTATCTCTACTTTTTTAGCTAATTCATGTAGATTAAAATATAACCTTAATTTTGAATAATAATATTTTGAGGTCCTTGGGTCGTACAAATCTTCATCTTTCATTGATCCTTCTTTAAATAAGTAATTAAACGAGGCGTTGATAAGTTCAAAATATGTCATATTGCTTACTCCTTTGTATTTGGTATTATAACATATTTTTTTTCATTGAGAAATAAAAGCCAACACATGAATAGTGCTGACTATATTTATTTATGATAAGGTAACTTCTACGTCTTTTTCTTTATATTTATTCTTTTCAATATAACTGATTGTCAATTTAACTTTATCACCTTTATTTTTTTCGTATAGAATATCTGTAATATCTGACATTGATGATATTTCTTTTCCTTCTATTTTTGTAATTATATTTCCCATTTCAAGACCTGCTTTATCTGCTCCAGAATTTTCATTTACTTTTGAAATGTAGAATCCTTGTGGACTGTTGTTGTATTTACTTTGTGACTTTGTAATAATATATCCTTCTATTCCTATAGTTCCACCTGATTCATCATTACTTCCGTTCATTAATTTTTCAATTAATTTTTTTACATCAGATATTGGTATGGCAAATCCCATTCCTTCGATACTTGCAGATGATGTAGAACCACTTGATGAATATTTTACGGAGTTTATACCTATTACTTCTCCGGCACTGTTTAAAAGCGCCCCTCCACTATTTCCTCCATTAATTGCTGCATCTATTTGAATCATCTTATTTTTTGTATTATCTACTGTAACTTCTCTATCTAATGCACTGACAACTCCTGTAGTTACAGATTGACCATATCCTAGGGCATTTCCAATTGCTATAATACCGTTTCCTACTTTTAATTTTGAACTGTCGCCTATTGTTGCAATTTTTATTTTACTAAGCGTATCATTATCTAGGCTAGATAATTTTACTGAGATGACAGCTACATCTTTTCTTTCAGATGTTCCTTTGATAGATGCATCTACGCTTTTTTCATTTACGAACTGAACAGATAGTTCTTCTGCTCCTTCTACAACGTGATTGTTGGTTAATATTAATAATTCTGTGTCAGTTTTACTAATAATAATGCCTGAGCCTGCACCTTCTGAATATTGTTCTTGATTAAAGAAGCTTGGTCCATATCTTCCAGTTGATACTAATGTTTTACTAGTTATTGAAACTATCGATGGCATTACTTCTTCTACAACTTCTGATACATCTGTTATATATACTCCTTCTTTTTGCTTAGTGTTAGTAGTTGTATAGTTTAATTCAGCTTTTTTTCCTGTTGGTAAATTCCCAAAATTTATTAGTCCAATATTATTTAGAGCTATTATAAATGCTGCAAAAATTGCAATGATAAATACAACTATTACTATGTATATACCTACGTTTTTTTGTTTTTTGTTTATAGAGTTCTTTGATTTTTCTTCTATTTTGACTTCTTCTTTAATTTCACTATTTATTTCTTTTTTTTCTTCTTTCTTCACTTTTTTATCACCTCTTATATATTTATATAACTTAATTGTGAAAATTATATGAAATTATTAAATTTATCCGTGACGTCCTCCACCGCTTGAATGACCCCCACCGGATGAACCACTACTTGAATGAAAACTTCCTCCTCCAGAACTTCCTGAGTCAGATGAAATTGTGTGTTGTGTTGTATGAGAAGTTATAAAAACATCTTGCCTATTACTTATCTTTACACTTTTCATATCAATATATTGATCTGCTCTAGTTTCTTTCATAATCATTTTATTCTTTTTTATTAATATCAAAATTATTATAAGCGTTATTATACTTGATATGCCTAATGCAAGAATTATAGGAGGATGATATTTTTTAGGAGGAGCTTGAAGATAGCCATTTTCATCTATTGTATATCCTTCCATTTCACTGGACTTTCCGCTATCATAGTATGAATCCATTTTTGATATATAATTATTAAATCCTTCATAATAATTGCCACTATGTAAGTCATTATAAATATCATCTAATACTGATTCTAATCTATAATAATCAAAATATAATTGAGCTTCCCCAAATGTATAAATATTATAGTATGGGTCTTCTTCATATGTATTTCTGAATAATAAAACTCCACTATAATTTTTATCTAGGTCAAGACCAAAATCGTTATAATCATAAAAATCTGCTGCATAATCTTCATTTTGTTTATCGCTTGAATATACTAAGCTATCAGTTAAAATAATTATTTCCATGTTAGTTTTATTTTTAAATTCTATGGACTTTTGTTTTAATTTTTCTATTTCTTCGTCTGTCATTACATTTGAAAAGTCATATATTTTTTCTTCTGAATCTACTAACTTTGTTCTTAAAACATTACTTCTATTATTTTCATTAATATTCCATTTTTTATTTACGCCTAGGTTATCTAGTTCTTCTCTATTTCTTGTTGTTGGAGTCTGTGCATTAACATTTATTAGGCCGATTAATAATATGAATAATACTAATAATATATATTTAAACTTTTTCATCTAATTAACCTCCCATAATAAACATTAGATAGCTTCCTATCATTATCACTGCAAATGATATAGAGAAAATTAGTATTGTGTATATAAGTGTTCTTTTTCCATCAAGCGGAATATTACCAATAAATTCTCCTGTTTGCCCGTTCATTGCAAAAATATGCATTTTATCTTTATATTTTACATTTACCATCCATACAGGTAACATAGCATATTGTTTTTTTGTTTCCGTTGCAGTTAGATTATCTCCTGTGATAACTTTACTTGTATATCTTGTTGCGTCGCTATATAGTCTATCTTTACTGGAGTTTAGTGCACGCTTTTTGACTTCTTCGTAAACTTTGTCTCCTTCTTCATCATACTTTTCTGCATAAAAACCTGATAAATAAGCATGATTATAATCTTCTAATTCTGCAAAAGCAAATGGTTCGATAGAATTCATTATATCATTATCAAATCTTGATGAGCCATCTACGGGAATATTATGATAATCCATTGTTCCTCCACGAACAATATTATACTTATCAGTTTTTGTATAATGAGTATCTCCACTAGTCCACTGTGTTACAATATTACCGGTCATATTTACGTCACCGGAGATATTAATATCATATAACCAAAAAGGAATATATACACCTTTTATTTTCTCTATATTCTTTTCACTATTAAAGTCTTTTGGCATTAAGGGTCTTCCTTTACTAAGCCCTTTAAATGCTTTAATTGCTTCTTCTTTTTCTTTTTTAAAAGGAATAATTTTATCTGGGGTAAAGTTTCCAGATAGTTTGCTTTTTAGTATTGCTGTATTTCCACAATACACACAAAATGTCGCGGCAGTTTGCTCATCTGCAATAATCTCTGCACCACAACTTTCACATCTGTATGTAATATATGAATTATAATCATCTTTTACTTTTTGCTCTTTTTTTGGTTTGTTCTTATCATCTGTTGATGCATTGTCACTATGCTGTTTCATTTCTTCTAATGTAAATTCACTTCCACAGTACTCACATTTAAATTTTTTTAACTTAGGATTATATTTTATAGATGCTCTACATGCCGGACATCTATTTTCTAGTGTATCCTCATTAACTATTTTCTTTTCCTCGGTCAAATTGATCACCTTCCATGATTATATTAATTATAGCATATAAATTATTTATATGGTAAAGTAATTGTATTTTTTGATATAATTTCTATGAGGTGTCTTATGAAAGATATATTATTAAAAAATAAACCTGTAATCTTTAAAAATAACAATTTTCAATCAATACAAATCAGACTTTTTTTCCCATATGAAAGAAATGAAAATGAATATGCTTTATCTGATTTATTACTTTCTATAATACAAAATACTTCATTAAAGTATCCTACGGAAGAGGATTTTAGACTTCAGGAACAAAAGTTATATATACTTAATTCTTTTTGTTATAATTCTATAATTGGTGATACTTGTTATTTTGTTATGAATCTGAGTATTCCAAATAAAAGTATCTTAAATAAAGATTTATATGAGGAACAATTAAAATTCTTTAGTGAAATGATATATAATCCTAAGGTTAAGAATAAAAATTTTGATTTTGATGAAGTTGAAAGAGAAAAAACTAATTTGCGTAATAGAATTGAAAAAATTAATAATGATAGTGAGAGTTACGCTATTATGAAAGCTAGAGAGCTTGTTGATAATGTTGGATTATTGTCAGGATGTACATATAATCATCCTGAACAAATTGATTTAATTAATACATCTAATTTATATGAATTTTATTATAAAAATATTTATAATAATCAGCCTGCTATTTATGTAATGGGAGATGTTTGTGAAGATGAATTTGGTAAATTGTGTAGTAAATATCTTCTAAAAAGAAATTTTCGTGATAAACATATTAAAATTAATCTTAATTATTTAAAACCAAGGAGTACTATTAGTAATATTATAGAGAATTCAAAGTTTAAAAACTCTGTTATTGTTTACTTATATAAAATAATTGATATGTCTCTCAATGATGTTGTAACATTAAATACTGTTAATAATCTTCTATCTTCTATGAGTTCAAGACTTTTAAATAAAAAACTGAGGGATGAAAATGATTTAGTTTATTCATCTCATGTCATTTTAGATGAGGAATATGGTGTTTTTGGAGTGTATGCACTTATTAATAAAGATAATGAAGATATTGTTAGAGAAAAGATAGTTGAAGTGATTAATGATTTAAAAGATGAAAAACTTATTACTCCTTTGCTTAATAATATAAAGGAGAGATTTAGAGTATCATTAATTCGTAATCTTGATTTTAAGGGATGTGTATTTAAAAATTATATAATAGAAGATTCAGGTATTGATTATACAGATTCTCTGTATTACGAGAAGCTAAAAAATATTACTGCAAAAGATATTTCTCTATTTATAGATAGATTAGTTCTAGACACTACTTATTTCTTAAGGGAGGATTATAATGAATAATTTAGAGACTATTATTTTAGATAACGGACTTAAGATATATTTGTATTCTGACTTAAGAAAACATTCTACTTTTTTTCAATTTACTACTTTATGTGGTGGTTTAACAAAACATTTTAAATATAGAGGATGTGAATATCATCTTAGCGATGGTATAAGTCATATTTTAGAACACTATATTGTTGAGTGTAATGATAGTGGTAATTTTCTTGATAAATTAGGAAAGAGGCAAATGAGTACAAATGCATCAACTCAGTTTAAAGATACTAGTTATTATTTTGAGACTGTTGAAGATGTTTTATTTGGTATTAAAACAATGCTTGAAGGTATAAATAATGTTTCGTTTAAACCTGATAAATTGGAAAAACTAAAAAATCCAATACTGCAAGAAATAAGAGGAAAGTATGATAATAAATTTTATCATTTAAATAAAAAAAAGATTACTAATCTTTTTAATAGTTTAAATTTTACTGACATTGGTGGAACACTAGAGGAAGTTAAGAATGCTAAAATAGAGGATTTAAAGATACTTTATGATGCTCTTTATCAGCCTAGTAATCAATTTATTGTAATTGCTGGTAATTTCAATAAAGATGAAGTTTTAGGTGTAATTAGAAACTTTTATGCGAAGAATAAAAAGAAATATTACCCTTTTGAATTAATTAGAAGTAAAGAAGATGTTCATGTTAATAAAAAGAATGATACTATATATTTTCCAACACCTACTGATTACTGTGACCTGTCTTTTAAATTTGATGTTTCAAACTACACAAGCAAGCAATTATTAGATTTAGACTTTTTCTTGCATTGTTTTTTTGGTAGTTCGTTTGGAATTACTTCTCCGTTATATAAAAGATTTGTTTCTCGCAAAATTATTACGGAGACTATATCTTGTACTATGGTTATTATTAATAAAACTTTAATTATTAGTATTGGAGCATATACATATGATTTAAAAGCGTTTAGTAAGGGGATCTTGGATGAAGTTAAGACACTTAATAATCTCAGTGAAGAAAAATTTGAATTAGATAAGAAATCCTCCATAGTTGGATTAATAATGAGAGATGAAAGTATTTTTAATACAATTTATCCTTTTATTTATAACATTGTATGTTTTAATTATCCTTATATGGATAAAGTTTTGGATATTGATAATTTGAAGTATACTGATTATGTTGATAGTATTAAGAGATTAGACTTTTCTAATTATACTAAAATTGTTATTAAAGATAAAAAGTAAAAAGCTAAGATTTTTCTTAGCTTTTCTTATTACTTATATTTACAGTGCTATTAATGAAAAGATTAGGCAAAAAACAGATAATATCAGTCCTAATAAATAGAATGCTTTTGCTAATGGATACGTGAATATTTTCTTAGTGACTCCATTTATTTCATAGCTATATATTTCTACATATGGGACTGGGCTTCTACGATACCATCCTTTTACTTTGATATGTTGATCTATATTATCTTTGTTTTTAAATAGTGCATAGATTTTATTTATAATAAATAATGGTTGATTATAATCAAGAAATATTAATCCTGTTTCATCTTGAATGGTCATATCCTCATTAAAGATATATCCTGGATCTCCTCTACCGATTACTTTTCCCTCTAGTGCACATGGAATGGCAGTTATATTTGATACTTTAACTTCACTTAATAGGTTTCTAACATTTGTTTTATTATAGTTTTTGTTTGGATGTCTTCTGTTAAATTTTATTATTGATGACAATAGTGATAAAATCAATGTCACACTTGCACTGATACCTCCAAGCTTTAAGTTATCTTTACTTAAATATATAACTGAAATAATTAGACCAATAATAAATATAATCATGGGCTGATAACTTATATATAGTTCTAATAAGAAGTCATCAAGGTATGATTCTTCTTTATTTAGATCAAATACTATATATGGCTCTTCATTAAATTCTTTACTTCTTTGTGAGATAGCTAGTAGTCTTTTTGATATTAGTGGATGAGTTGAATTTAATTCATACCATTTGGCCCATATATTCCATTGTTCCCATTTCATTGCTTCCTTAATGTTTTCTTTTGATATTTCTCCATTATCATACGATGATACTACTAGTGATTTTGATGTTTTTGAATCAAAAATTCCTAAAGCATTGGATTTTGCTGCGGCACTCTTACCATTAGAATTCGTTGATGTAGTTAATCCATATCCTACTTTCACAAGTGCACTTGCTAACGAATTCGGCTTTTTAGTTATTTCTATTGAATAGCTATCTGCATAGTATTCTCTTGTTCTTGATAGCCATAAAATTATATAGTTACTAATCACATATAAAATATATGCAATAATTGCAATTAATTGTCCATAGTTATTATCATTATTATTACTATTTCCTTTTTTACTATCATCATGAGATGAAAGCATTGTATAAATACCATATAGTACTAATGGTACTAGTTGAGCAACTGTCATAAATAACATATCATAGTGTACTGCGTGTCCTAATTCGTGTGCTACGACTGCTTTTACTTCATCTTCATCTAATAGTTCTAATATACCTCTTGTGATAATAATTCTAGCGTCATTTTTTGTATGTCCATACGTAAATGCATTGGGAGCTCCATCGTCGATTAGTCCTACTCTTGGGTATTTCATTTTTTCATTATTACATACTTCTTCAATAAACTTTTTTAGGTAGTCTGGGATATCTTTATCAAATTTTGCTTTATAGAACCATTTCATTGATATATCAGTTAAAAATGGTGATACTAGGAATTGGATGATTAATAATATAATGCTTATTCCAATTCCATAAATGACTGGTTCATGTAATAAAATTGTTACTAGGATAATGATTGCTGACAATAAAACATATAGTCCTGTAATTGTTAGTAGTGAAACTCCTAATAAATTTTTTTTCATAATACTTCTCCTTTATTTTTTATTAGTGACTCTCCATTTATTTCTACTGGAATTGGTAAATTCATCAAATTTAATATAGTAGGAGCTATATCTGCAAGTTTTCCGTGTTCTCTTAATTTTATATCTTTTCTAGTTACCATAAATGGCACTGGATTTGTTGTATGTGTTGTACATATTGTTCCATCTTCATTTACCATAACATCACAGTTTCCGTGATCGGCTGTGATTATCATTGTTCCGCCAATCTCTTCTATTTTGTCATATACTCTTTTGATACACTTATCCATAAATTCTACTGCTTTTACGGCTGCTTCATATACACCCGTATGTCCAACCATATCACCATTTGCGTAGTTTAATACTACTATATCTAAATAGTCTTTATCTAACTCTTCTAATAACTTATCAGTTATTTCTTCAGCACTCATTTCTGGTTTCATGTCATATGTGGCAACTTTTGGGGATGGTATTAGAATTTGTTTTGCATTTGGAAGATCTAAATCTTTATCTCCATCGAAGAAGTGAGTAACATGAGCATACTTTTCTGTTTCTGCAATTCTTAATTGAGATAGCCCTAAATTTGATAAATATTCTCCTAGTCCGTTTGTTATTTCTTGGTGTTTGAAAGCTGTTAGCCCTTTTACTGTTTCATTGATTGGCATCATTGAAACAAACTTAATATTATTATATGTTGTCGTCTCCATTGGTGATGCATCGGGATTAGTTATTGCCGTAAACATTTCTCTTAATCTATCCGGTCTGTAATTCCAAACAATTATACCATCATTATCTGCCAATCTTCCTTCATCGATGATGCTTGGCTTAATAAACTCATCTGTAATTTCTTTAGAATATTGATCGTCAAATACTTCTTTCACACTATCATAGTGTTCTCCTATACCGTAACATATTGCATCATATGCAAGTTTTAACCTATCGTAATTATTATCTCTATCCATGGCATAATATCTTCCTGATATTGTTGTAATTTTACCTATCTTTGTTTCGTCTATTTTATCTTCTAGTTTTTTTATCCACTGCTGAGCTGTATGAACACCTGTATCTCGACCATCAGTAAATAAATGAAAGTAAATCTCTTTAATACCTTCTTGTTTACACATATCTATTATTGCTAACAAATGTTTTGTATGTGAATGTATTCCACCATCACTGATTAATCCCATCAAATGTAACTTTGAATTATTTTCTTTAGTATGATTAATAACCTTTAATATATTTTCGTTTGTAAAAAATTCTCCTGTTTCAATTGAATGATTAATCATTTCAAGTGATTGATATACTATTCTTCCTGCTCCTATATTCATATGCCCTACTTCACTTGTTCCCATCTGTCCTTCTGGTAGACCAACTGGTTTTCCTGATGCCTCTAAAATAGTATGTGGATAATTATCTCTAATAAAATCTAGTGTTGTTTTTTTTGCGTTATCAAATGCATTATACTTATTCTTTGGAGCAATACCACAACCATCTAGAATACAAAGTACTAATGTCTTTTTCATATCTTCCTCCTTATATATTGTTATTATAACATATATAAGAATATGTTTATAAAGAAAAACAAAAGTTTTCTTTTTTTATTTCAACATAAAAGGATGATTTATATCATCCTAAAATATCATTTTATTCCTGCACTTTTACCTGATGTTGTTAATTCTTCTATATTTTTCAATTCCGAGACAAAAGCAAGTGTTTTCTTAGTATTATTTGGAAATTGATACGCATTAATTACATCTGGAATTACATTTTCATTTTTTCTGGTTACTATTAAATACAAGAAATCTTGGTGTAAATATTTCATTAAATTTTCTAAAGTTTTTAGTTGTTCTGGTGATGCATCTTCTGATACAGCTAAAAGCATAATTCCCTTCTGATATAAATTAACTGGTATAATTATTGCATCTTTTAATGAGGTTAGGCAGGCAATTTCATAGCCCGTATAGTTACGTATATCTTGTGGAAAAGCATCTATAATTCCTGGCATTATTTCTCTATCTATTCTTTTAATTAATTGGAAGTGAAAGGCTTCGTAAGAAATCCTTTTTACATCTATTTCATTTCCATTCGGTTCTACTATTATCGAGACGTTTTCATAAAATGGATTTTTATTTATCATTTAATTCCTCTATTGTCTATTTTGAGAGACATTTTCTATATTTATTTCTTTCGTTGATTCTTTTTCAAGCATCGAATCTAACATCTCAACTTTATTCAAATATTCTAATACCTTATTGTATGTTTCAAAAAAATTTCCAGTTGGTGAAGATAATGAAGTACTTAGTACTGTTGTTGAATTTCTTTTCTTAAAGGAACAAATGGTTGCATATAAATTCAATTCACTTATTTCTGATAATATTTCTTTTACTTTTTGACATTGCTCTGGTGTTGGAATCTTTGGTAAGAATAAAATCATATGTTCATTGTTATTGATATCTGATGGGCAGAATACACAGTAATTATTTGCAGCAACAAAGCCTGCTAATTCAAAGCCACTACTTATTTTCATATCTAGGACATATTTTTCAAATAAACCAGGTATTTGTTCTTTTTCAATTCTTGTAAACGCTTGTGGATGTGAATTCTCATTTCTGTTTCTTTTTGTATCAATTATTTTTCCGTTTGGATCAATAATTGTTATTACATTTTCATAAAATCTATTATTTAATTTCATATTATTCCTCTTTTCATTTAGAATGCTTAATTCTATTATATGTTATTTTTCCTTTGTCTTTTTTTCTTTCTACTTCTCCTAAATATATTTCAAACTTTTCTCTTTCTAAATTCTTCATTAGCCTAGTGAGCTGAATATTTTGTGCTGACGTTCTAACTTTTGGTATCATAACTGATGCAGATTTGATTCCTTTGAAGTTGTTGTGGACGTCGGTATGAAAGAAAACAACATTTCCATCTGCACTTATATTTTTTGATATATCAAATCCGGTAACTGAACCAATACTTTTAATACTAGATATATATTTCATAATATTAAAGCAATCAATATCTAGTTCATTTACTAATCTTTTATAAGCGGATACATGTTTTGCATCATCAACTGATGATTTCAATGATATTTCTTTTCCGTTGGAATCAATTATGGAAATAACTGTACTTTTATAGTCTTTCATAAACCCCACCCCTTAAATGGTTCTCATTATATCATATTTTTCTTATTTTTTCAAGTTTAACATGATTTTTTAGTACACATACTTTCTGCTTCTTTTAGGCATTGAAATAGACACTTAAATTTATTATAAGTTTCCTTTTTCATTTTATCAGTTAATTTTTGATATGGATCTTTTAAATCTTCACTAATTCCCTCTTCCATTTTAGTTGCTTCGCCATCAACTACTGCAACTACATTGGGAGCGTAAATTCTTTTTTCTTCTAGTGATATTTCATCACCATCACTATTTGTTAAGGTATAGTCTGATAATACATTTTTCATTTTATCAATTAATTCTAGATAACCTTTACTTCCTTTTTTGGCATTTTGAATATTTCCATCTTCATCAATTTCTTTAGTATCTCTTATGTTTAAAACATCTACATAATATATTTTATCAATATCATTGTCTTTAGCACATTTTATTAATTGTTCTATTATACTTCTACACCATGGACATGTACTAAATCCAAAATATACAATAAATGTTTCATTATTGTCCATTTTTTTTGATATTTCTTCTGCTGTTGTATATACAAATGGATTATCTTCATCTATTAAAACTGTTCTATTCTCTTTTCCTGACTTAGATTTTTTTCCATTTTCTTTTTCATATTCTTCTTTAAATCTTTCTCCATCTTTTACATCTGGTGATAATACACATCCTGTTAATGAAACTAATATAGTTATCACTAATAATATACTCATTATCTTTTTCATAATACTTCACCTAAATCTATTATACATTCTTTTTTTTACTTTTTCCATAAAAATAGACTCAACTGTTGTTGAATCTATTTTATTTTCTCTATGGCTTTTGCTAACTGGTCTGGACATAAAGTTTTTATCTTTTACGTTGGTAATTCCTTAATGATGCAATTTCCTTTAAATTAACATTACATCCTCTAGGAATTTAATATTATAATTTTATCATCTTCTACAGAATTTTGTGCATATATACCATTTTTCTATTAATTATCTATTAATTATTTCATCTAAATCATAGTATGAGCCATCTTTTCTTACAGCTACTGTTGTATAGTGTCCTGTTGTACCTGATGCGACAGATGCTCCAGTAACATATGAAACATTTTCTACTTTATCGATTTTTTTATGTGTATTCTCGTTCCATTTTTATTCCTCCATTTTTTATTTTTATATTATCACCTTATCATTTTTTTATTATAAAAACAAGGCTATTTGCCTTGTTTACAACTATCATTTAATTTTATTGGTATAGTATATGTAATTGTTTTGTTTTCTTTATTTATTGCTTTTATTTCTAAAAACAATGAATTTGATGTTAATGTTTTACATGAAGTTGTGTACTTGTTTACATTTATTTTTGTTTCTTTTAAATAATCAGACAATTTTATATTTTTTTCTTCTTTGCAGGAACTTATTTTTCTTCTTGTGTCGTCCCTATTTTCATATAAATCACATGTAATCTTTGTGTATTTTTCATTATCTTCTGTTCCGCAAAACTCTATATTCGAAATATATATTGAAGTTTTATCCTTATTGTAGGCTGCACTTCCTGTTATTTTAAAATCACTACACTTTGATGAAATAGTTTTAAATTCAAAGTCTCTATCTTTATTACTAAGGAGTATTATTATAGCAACAACTAATATTATAAATATAGGTATCAATATTATTAATTTCTTTCTTTTACTTTTCTTTTTGCCATTGAGTATTTCGTCAATGTCTATATTGTATTCATCACATATTTGTTTTATGATTGCAAGGTCTGGAATATTTTTTCCATTTTCCCATTTTGAGACCGCTTGGTATGTGACCCCAAATTTATCAGCAAATTCTTTTTGAGTTAAATTATTTTCTAGTCTAATTGATTTTATAAAATTTCCAATTTTATCTTGATTCATAATTATCCTTCATAGTTTGATTTCTTCTCATATGGCCTTTTTGATTCAATTTTTTTTGATTCTGTGCTTGCTGCTAACTCAATTATTTTATCTAAATAATTATCTACTTTAGTCTTATATAGCTTTATTATTCTTCCTATTGATGAATTGATTTCTGCATCGCTTATCTGTAAAAAGTCCTTTAAATCTTTTTGATTAAAATAATTTCCAAATACATATCCTAAAAGAACTTTTTCACTATCGCTTAATTCAAGCATTATCTCTGTAAGTGCTGTTATCTTCAACTGATTAAGAGTATTTTGTAGGCTAGCTTGTTGGTTACAATCATGGTTTATAGTTGTGCCTTTTTCAGCTCTTTCTTCTGTTTTATGTTCCACTACTATGTCGTCTATCTGTTTTATCTCTTCTTTTTTATTTTCTTCATAAATCTCTTTTTTTTCTACTGATTCTTCTGTTTGGGTGTTTTTTGTTCTACGTTTTCTTCGTGCAAGTTGAAAATTACTATTAATAATCTTTTTTATTAAAGGCATAATAGTACTAAATAATCTATTTGTCTCCATTTTATTTAAATGATTATTAGTTACAGTATCATAGTTTTCCCCATATCTTTTTTGTAATAATTCCTGTTCATCTGGTCGTAGTTGCTCTATGGCCTTTCTTATTTGTTCATCTGTGTATTCAGCCAATATTTCGCTTAATTTTTTTGGTTGTTTTGGCATTCTTTTTCCCTCCAAACTGTTTTTATTTTCTTTTATTGTTGCTTTTTTTTGCTCTTTCTCTCTTTGTTCATTATTAGAAGGTCTGTTATATGTTTTGTTTCTATGTCTTGTATCAAAAAACATTTTTCTATTATCTTCCCACTCTTTAATAGCTTTTGTTGGGTGTGATAGATATACAGCAAAAGATTTTATTGATGAGTTTCTTCTTAATTTTCTGAGTGCTGTTTCTTCAATCTGTCTTATTCTTTCTCTTGTAACATTATATTTTTCCCCTAACTCTTCTAGTGTGAATTGTTCTCCAGTTTCATTCATTCCAAATCTATTTTGAAGCACGTCTATTTCTTTTGATGTTAAATTACATTTCTGAAAAAGTTCTAGTAGTTCTTCATGCAAAATTTTTTTTTCAACTTGTTTTTGAACATTTTCAGTGTCAGTTATTATAAAATCTTGCAGTTCAGCATCGGCATCCTCATTTTCATTAATTGGAGTATTCATGCTTACAGTATCAAGTACAACACTGTCTAGTGTAAATGCTTGTTCTAAGCTAATATTTAATATTTTTGCCATTTCTTTTAATTCAGGTTTTCTTCCATTTTTTTCTTCAAATTCTGCATACTTAGTTTTGTACTTTGTTAATTGTTCAAATATGTGATATGGAAGTCTAATGTTTCTTGAGCCATAGGTAATGCTTCTTCTAATTCTTTGTCTAATCCACCATGTGACATATGTCGATAATTTAAAACCTTTTGTAACGTCATATTTATTTATACCATCCATTAAACCTATGTTGCCTTCTTGGATTAAATCAAGAAAGTCAAGCCCTCTTCCTCGAAATCTTTTGGCATTACTTACAACAAGTCTAAGATTAGCTTCTATGAGTCTTTTTCTAGCTTTTGCATCTCCCTCAGACATTCTAGTTGCTAATTCTTTTTCTTCTTCTGGGCTTAGTAGCTTTATTCTACCAATTTCGTTTAGATATGCCCTTATTGAATTTTCTGAAGGTGTTATTGTATTACTTGTTTTTTTGCGAACTGCTTTGAATTCATCATCTTCTTCAGCTTCATCTTCTTCAAGTTCATCTTCTTCAAGTTCATCTTCTTCAAGTTCAATATCTTTTACCATGCAGTATATATCAATTAAAGATATAAATGAAATATTATCAAATTTATCCTCGATTACTCCTTTGATAATGATATTTTTATATTTTTCAAAAAAATTATCAAATGCAAATTCTAATTGTTGGTTATTCTCCAATAATGAAGAAAATACTTCTGGTTCTATATTGTAAGCATATTTATCGAGAAATTTAGATAACTCTGTTATTATTATTTCGGATGCACTAGACTTTGTAATTTTTTTTGTTATATATTTATTTATTATATTAGTTGCTTTCTCTTTGTCTTTTAAATTTTCATATATTCTATCATCTAGTATAAATTTGATTTTCTTTTTTAATCTTTTTTTGAATTCTTTATCATCTAAAGTTTCTTTTTTATTATAATCAATTTCATTTAATACTATATTATAATAGTCATCTTTTGAAACTTCTATATAATCATATTCATTATATAGTTTATCAATAAGTGGCATTAGTGACTTAAAAATGTCTTCTGTGCTCATTGACTGCAGTGTAGTTTTCTTTGATTTCATAATGCCACCTCCTATTATTGTTATGATAAGTTAACTATAGATACCATAATTTATTATTATTCTTTCTTACCTCTTTTATTATTCCTCCGCCTAAGCATTCTTCTCCATTATAAAATACACAAGCTTGTCCTGGTGTGGCTGACTTAACACCTTGATTATATTTTACTATAACTTCATTATTATCTAGCCACTCGAGTTCTACCGGTATATCCTCTTGCCTATATCTGAATTTGGCTGTACATTTTTCAATTTTCTTATCTCCTAGGAAATTAACATTATCAACCAAACACGATGTTGAAATTAGATAATCGTTGTCTTCTCCTAAACATATATATAAGATGTTTTTTTCTAAATCTTTTCCAACTACAAACATTTTATCTTCTGTTCCACCTATGTTTAATCCTTTACGTTGTCCTATTGTATAGTTCATTAATCCGATATGTTTACCAATTATCTCATTAGTGTCTATATTAATTACATCTCCCGGTTGATTTGGCAAATAATTTTTCAAAAAGTTTTTGAAATTTCTTTCTCCAATAAAGCATATTCCTGTTGAATCCTTCTTTTTTGCTGTAATTAAGTCATATTCTTGGGCTATTTTTCTTACTTCTGGTTTTACAATATCTCCTATTGGAAATAAAACATTTTTAAATTGTTCTTTTGAAACTTGTGATAAGAAATATGTTTGATCCTTATTCTTATCAACACCCCTTAGTAATTTTCCATTTTCTATTCTTGCATAGTGACCAGTTGCGATGTAGTCTGCTCCTAATTTTTTTGCTTCTTTTGCAAACATATCAAATTTAATATATTTATTACACATAATATCAGGATTTGGTGTTCTACCATTTTTTAATTCATCTAAAAAGTACGTAAATACATAGTCCCAATATTCTTTTACAAAGTCTTTTCTATATAGTGGTATCCCTAGTTTATCGCATACTTTTTTTGCATCATTATAATCTTCTTCCTGTGGACATATTCCGGACTTTGTAGTTGGTCCATTTAATTCTCCATCTGCTAGAGAGTCCCAGTTTCTCATAAATAAACCAATAACTTCATAGCCCTGTTTTTGAAGGATTATAGCAGCTACACTGCTGTCTACTCCACCACTCATTCCAATAACAACTTTTTTCACAATGGACCACTTCCTTTTTATTACATGATATTATAACATTTTTCTTTTATAATTTCTACTTTTTTATTTTTAATCTTAGTGCATTTAATGTTACTGTTAGACTGCTTATTATCATTGCTATACAAGCAATCATTGGATTAATTTTAATAAATGATATCATTCCTTGTGCCACAGGTATCATTAATAAATTATAAATAAACGCCCAAAATAAGTTTTGTTTTATATTTATGATTGTTCTTCTGCTTAGTTTAATTAATTCTTCTATCTTTAATAAATTATTATCTATTAGAACAATATTGGCTGCATTGGTTGCGATATCTGTACCACTATTAAGTGATACTCCAACATTTGCAACTGTCAATGATGGGGCATCATTTATGCCATCTCCAACCATCATTACTTTATGTTTTTCATTTATGATTTTAGCAATAATCTCATGCTTTTGTTTTGGGGTTAATGAAGAATAAATATTTTCTTTAGTAATTGATAGCTCTTTTCCTTGCTTTTGTGTAACTACATCATTATCTCCTGATAGAATCAATACATTTATATTTCTATCTTTTATCTTTTTTATGATAGATTTTGCTTCTTTTCTAAGATCATCTTTCAAGCCTATTGTTGCTAACAATTTTTTATTTCTTACTAAATAAATTACTGTATTTCCTTCATTCATCATTTTTTTTGTTTCTTCTGTATATGAATTAATTATATCTAATTTTTCCAGTAATTTTTCATTTCCGGCATAATAAATATTATTATCATCTTTTGCTTTTATTCCATATCCTTGTAAATCTTCTATAGTTAATTCATATGTTGTTTTTATTTTCTCATCTTTAACATATTTATTTATTCCTTTAGCCAAAGGGTGACTACTATATTTTTCCATTGATCCCAATATGTTTAATAATTGTTTTCCCTCTATATCCGAGTGATTATTAATAGTTGAGATCGTTGGTAGTCCGTTTGTTAGTGTACCTGTTTTGTCAAAGATTACTGTATCTACTTCAGATGCTATTTCCAAGGACTCACTATCTTTTATTAATATTCCTTTTTTTGCTGCTAAACCTACTGCTACAACTAATGCAAGTGGTGTTGCAAGTCCTAAACTACATGGGCATGCAACTACAAGTACTGTAACAAATCTGGTTAGAGATTCGGCTAATGTGTTTGATAAAATAATATTTACTATGAATGTTAATGTTGATATTATTAGGACTCCTGGAACAAAGTATGAGCATATTTTATCTGCTATTTTAGCTATTGGTGCTTTAGAATTTGCTGCCTCGACTACTAATCTTACTATTTCCGATATAGTAGATTCTTTACCTATTTTTTCAGCTTTATATTCAATTTGACCTTCATAATTTATGCTTCCCGCAATTACTTTTGCACCAACATTTTTATTTATTAATTGTGATTCTCCTGTTATTAGTGATTCATCAAAATTTGATGTTCCTTTTACGATTTCACCATCAACTGCAACTCTTTCTCCAGGCAGACATATCAATATATCATTTATTTTTACTTCATCAATTGTTATATCTTTATAGCCATTTTCGGTTTTAAAGTGTGTTTTTTCAGGGGTAATTTTTACTAAATCTTTAATATCTTTTTTTGTTTTATCTCTACTTTTTTCTGTAATAAATCTTCCTAATTTAATAAAATATATTACAAAGATTGTTGACTCAAAGTATAAGTTGTGCACATAGTAATGATTGTTTAGTAAAACCATAATTAAACTAAAGATACTATATGAATAGCTTGATATAATCCCTATTGTTACTAATGTATCCATATTAGGCATTAAATGAAATAAATGTCTTATTCCACTTTTTATAATATCGTATGAATATATAATAAATGGAATTGTTAATAAAAATAAGATACTTGAATATAATTTTGGATTTTCTTTTATATTTATAATCTCAGGTAGTTTTAACATATGTGACATAGTATAATACATGATAAAAACCCCCAATATACCAAAAATTATATGTGGGAGTATGTTCACTTTTTCTTCTTTTGATAATTTTTTTTCTGCACCTAAAGATTTAAAACCTGCTTCTTCTATATATTTTTCTATAGTTTTTATGTCTAATTTTTCATCGTATGTAATGTTTGCTGTTGCCATAACTAGATTAACTGAAGCTTTTATTCCATGTTTACTGTTAAGATATTTTTCTAATCCGTTAGAACAAGCACTGCAACTCATTCCATCTATTCTCAAAATAATATTTTTCATTTTATTCTCCTACTGATTTAAAGCCAATTTCCTCAATAAATTTTTCTATATCTTCTTTTCCTATTTTTTCATATTTTATATGTGCCTCTTTTTTATCAAAGTCTACTTTAGCTTCTTTAATATTTTTTTTCTTATTAAGACTATTTTCTAGTCTTTGGCTACATCCATTACAATGCATACCTTCTATTTTAAGTTTTATTTCCTTCATATAATCACTCCTATTTTTTTATGTTTCTTTCTTCTTGATAGGACATTTTATCCCATAATTGTTTTGGTATTACTATAGCAGTTATTGTTGCAGTATTATCTTTTACAACAACATTTATTACTTTAGATAGTGTATTTCTTTTTAAAAGATATTCTTCTTGATTGGATGAATAACTGAAGTCATATGTTGTCAGTGGCATCCCTGCATTTGAATTAGGTGGAATTATATATTTAGTTTCTATATTATGGACTTTTCCATTGATCTCTTTATTAAAGTATGATTCTTCTTTATTTAATGATGTTGATGTGTATCCTTCTTCATATATAAAACTTCCTATTAAATATGTTAGTTCATCCAATGATGTAATACCATATTTCTTAAATTCGCTTATTGTTGTTCCTCTATAAATTATAAATGCATTATTATTAGTTGGAAATTTATCCATAATATTATCAATAACTGTGATATCTTTTTTTAATTTGGAAACTTCTTCATCTGTTCTTCTTCCGTGTTCTTCATAATTCCAATTATTTCTTAGTATTGCATTGATTTTTTTATAATTATATCCTGTATAACTTCTTAAAGTTATTAGTTCATCTTCTGTTAATTGTTTGGAAAAGTCTGTTAAAATGCTTTCATATCTTTGACTCTGATAGTTATAAGTTGCTGCTTCCTTTGTTAACATATCTATTTCTCTTTTTGTAATTTCGTCAAGGCTTTTTTCAATTATTCTTGTTTGTAGTGATGTTTTTTTTATCATATATTCACGTATAATCAATCTTAAGGGAAATATCCTTTTGATTGATCCCTTTCATTTATATTTTTCATTATATATTTTATAATGAAATTGCACTGTGGATTTG
>CACWWC010000010.1 GCA_902764545.1 uncultured Erysipelotrichaceae bacterium
ACAATCATCGATACCTCCGTGAAGATAATAGTAATTAGAATCACCATAAAACCATTGATGTTTAGAAGCATCTACTTGAATCAATTCTCCAGCATTTTCTCTCCTTTCTCTAGGAGGGTGAGTGGTTCTATTTTTAGTTTTATATTTATGAGGAGATTCAACCCCAATAGAAGTTAATAAATTATATATAAAAGAATCAGACACTTTAATTTTATGATAATCTTCTAAGGCATCATTAAAATGATAAAAATTCCAGCCATTGTATTCATCTTTGTACAGTTTAATAATTTTATTTTTAAATTCTTCAGAGTAACCTTTACCATTAGGTTTACCTCTTAATTTATGTGGAATAGAATCGATTCCATTTAAAATATAATCTTTCTTTTTTCTATATAACTGTCTTTCTGATAGTCCAGTCAATCTTATGGCATCACTCATAGAAATTTCTTTTGAAACAAGTTTAACCATAATATTATTTATTCTTTGTTCTTTCATAGTTAATGTAATCCTTTCATCGGTCATAATGATTACTCCTTTCTCAAGGAGCATATTATACTACATACTGACATTTTCAAAAAACGATACAACATGACATTATCATAAAATGATTACAAACAATAACTAAATCCTTGACACACAATGTTTTTTAGCATATAATTAGAAATGCAAATTCCTTGAAACAGCAGTTTTGGAATATATTAATGTGTTTTTTATTAAGTCAAGTAACTATAGCTGTTTACGTGAAAGAAGAAAAAAACTCCCTAATGTATGACCAAGACATTCAAGATTTGTAATAAAAGAAAGGAGAGATATTATGTCAAGATATACAGGACCAAGTTACAAAAAAGCTCGTCGCGTTGGATTCTCAATCAGTGAAACTGGAAAAGAATTAGCTCGTCGTCCATATGGACCAGGACAACATGGTAACGAAAGAAAAAGTAAATTATCAGACTATGGAACACAATTAAAAGAAAAACAAAAAGTACGTTTTATGTATGGAGTAAATGAAAGACAATTCAAGAAAACTTTTGCTGAAGCAGCAAAAATGCAAGGTATCCATGGTACAAACTTTTTAAGATTACTTGAGTCTAGATTAGATAATCTAGTTTATCGTACAGGTTTCGCAACTACAAGACGTGGTGCAAGACAATTAGTCAATCACGGTCATGTAACTGTAAATGGAAAGAAAGTAAATATTCCATCATATAGAGTTAAACCAGGTGATGTTATTTCATTAAAAGACGATGATAAGAATTTAAAAGTTGTTACTGAATCTTTATCAAAAGTTACAAAAAGAGTTGAATTTATTACATATGATGAAGGAAAGATGGAATCAACATATGTAAGATTACCTGAAAGAAATGAATTAAATGCTGATATTAATGAAGCATTAATCGTTGAATTTTACAACAAATAATCAAAAAAAGCATTTTCAAAAGAAATGCTTTTTTTATACTTCAAATTCTTCAAATTGGCAATTCTCAATTCTACCATCAAGCATCTTACCCCTTAATTCATGATTTAATAGTAAATGTCTTAGAGCTCTATAAACAGCACTATGAGTAAAAACAATAATATTATCACCCGAGTAATTCTCATATAAATAATTTAAAAAAGAAGAGCATCTATCAAACAAATCATGGATAGATTCAATACCAAAGTCACTTTTGTTTAAATCGTAATCCCAAAACTTATAAGCATTATATTCCTGAAAAGGTCTACCCTCTAATTCTCCCATCTCTCTTTCTATAAGTCTATCATCCGGAATCATTTTAACACGATCTCCAACACTTACTAATGCTGTTTCCATACACCTAGTTAAAGGCGAAACAAAACAAGCATCATATTTCTTATCCTCTAATTTCATCTTTAGCATCAAAACCTGTCGTCTACCCGTATCATTTAATAATTCATTACTTCTTCCTTGAATATTTCTTAAAAAGTTTCCTTCTGTTTGAGCGTGCCTAACTAAAGTAATTTTCATTTACCCAACCTCCAAAATTTTAAACGCACTACTATAACTTATAAACTTGCTCATATACCCATCATCATAAGAAGAATAACCAACTATTAAAAAATTATCATCTATACTTTTTATATCGGTAAAAAAATCGTCCTGTTCATTATCATAAACTACACTATCAATTAAATTAAGTCCTAAATCATATTTTGCTAATACACCATCATAATTATAGTCTCCAACTGTTTTTTTATTTTTTGCATTTAAAGAAGCAATAGTTCCAATAGCTATTAAATTATTATGATTATCAACAACTAGCTTATTAAACCTTTCAATCCCACGATTAGCATATATAGTCTGATTTATGTAGCGACAATCTAAATTATATTCAACAATCATAGCATCAGTATCGTTTTCACCAGATTTAACCGAACCACTTACATAAATTGAATCATCAACATTTACAATACCGCTAAATCCCAAAGCATCAGTTGTTTTATAATCATTATAATCTAGATAATTTCCATCTAGGTCAAATTTAACAATAATCCCCCTATGATTTTCATCAGTACCCACAGCATAAATATTATCATCAATAACTATACAATCATTAAAAATAGCTTCCTTGCTGCTTCCATAAGAGCTACTCCATAAAAGATCCCCATCTTTACTATATTTTGCAAGAATTGCTCCTCCATCTTTATCTCCAATATGTGTATTCTTATAAATACTTTGCCCAGTCACAATATAATCATCATTGTACTTTAAAATACTTGTAAATTTAGAATTATCAAGTTGCATAAAATCTTTTTCAAAAATAATATCCCCATTTTTATCATATTTTACAATTAAAGCTCGTCTAATAGAATCTTCATGTTCATCAATAGTCTTTTCATAACTACCAACAGAGACAATATTATCACCATCAATCACAACACCAAAAAAGGCACCATTATATCCAACATTATATAACCTCTCAAAAGTTTTTTGCTTCTTAGAATTATATTTTGACACAAAAGCTCTTTCATAATGCATTGAATTATCGTTATTACTACCTACAGTTACATAAGAATTATTTTCAAATTCAAGCGCATTAGTCCCCGCAAAATAAATTGATTCTCGATTTTTATAAACCAGACAATAGCTTATATAAAATACCTCTATAACAAGAATTATTATGCATACAAAAGCTAGTAATTTAAGGCGTTTATATTTTATCCTATTCATAAAAACCTCCAATCTATCCTCTACTACTATTATTGTAACAAATTTATTAAAGATTTTCTACCACATAAAAAGAAAATATAAAATAATTATTATATTTTCTTATTCATAAATCCCAATATAATACTTCTTCTTTCCACGACGAACTACAACATATTTTGAATCGATACATACATCCTTAGAAATTGTATATTCTAAATCCGTAATTTTTTCACCATTTATTGTTATTGAAGAATTAGAAACAAACTCACGCGCTTCTCTTTTGCTAGAGCATATTTTCCCATTAACAAGAAAATCCACTATATTTACATCTTCATTTATTGTAAATGGAATAAGTCCTTTAAACGCAATTTCAATATCCTTACCAGTAAATGACTTTATATCCCCACTAAATAAACACTCACTTATTTTAACCGCATCAAGATAAGATTCCTCTCCATGCAAATCAGTAATAATTTCTCTTGCTAATGCTTTATGAGCTTCGCGTAATTCAGGATGCTCTTTATTCTTTACATCTAACTCTTTGATTTCATCAACAGATAAAAATGTAAATATTTTCAAATAATCAATAACCATCTCATCATCCACATTAATCAAATATTGATATAACTCATAAGATGAAGTTTTATTCTCATCCAACCATAATGCATTACCCTCGCTTTTTCCAAATTTATTACCATATTTGTCAAGAACTAATGGCATTGTAAATGCATAAGCTTCTTTGCCAAGTTTTTTCTTTATTAAATCAATTCCAGTTGTAATATTTCCCCACTGATCAGAACCCTCAACTTGCATTATACAATTTTTATTTTCATATAACCATAAAAAATCATATCCTTGAATAATCATGTATGCAAATTCAGCAAAAGTAATACCAGTCTCAAGTCTTCTTTTAATAATATCCTTATCAAGCATATAATTAATCGTGATATATTTACCAACGTCTCTTAATACATCTGTATACTCATAACCCTTAAACCAGTCATAGTTGTTAACTACTTCAGCTTTTCCATCAAAAATCTCACTAACCTGCATTTTTATACCAGCTAAGTTTTCTGCCAACTTTTCCTTTGTAATCATTTCCCTTTCAGCAGTAGGTCTAGGATCTCCAATTAAACCAGTAGCCCCTCCACATAAAAGGATAGGATGATGACCAGCCCTAGCCAGCCTTTTTGCAGTTACTAAACTAGAATAGTGCCCTAAATGCAAACTATCTGCAGTAGGATCAGTACCCCAATAAAAAGTAATTTTTTCATTATCCAATTTATCTTTTATATCCTCACCAGCAACATCCTTAATAAGTCCTCTCCATTCTAATTCTTCAAATAATGTCATATTAAAAAACTCCTTTCATATTATCCACTTTATACACATCAAGATCATCATATCTTTGAGGGGAAAATTCAATCACACTACAACCTTCATCTGATAAATAAGCATGTGCAACACCGGGCATAACTGACACAAGATCCCCTTCATTCAAATCAACTTTATAAAATATCTCGGGATTATCTGCAAAATAATATTTAGCATGAAGTCTTCCCTTTATAATTGCCATATTTTCTATTTTTTCTTTATGATAATGATTTCCTTTTACCTGACCTGCAGAAAACTCCAAGTAAGTAATAAATCTCATTTCATCACCATTATGACAAGCAACAGCATTACCTACATGATATCCTAACCCCTCCTCTAGAGATTGCATATCCTTTTTTCTATTAAGCTTTGTTATTTTTATATAATCCTTAACATTTCTCAATCATTATCACCAAACTTTAATTCATAAATATTTTCCAAATCATATCCATAATCAAGGTATATGCCTTCAACATCTCTAGTAGTACAATCATCTTTTGTAAATCCTAAAGCTTCAACTGTATTATATACAGCTTCTTCGGATGGGCCTTCTATCTCTAAATAAGTAGGTATCATAGGCCAACTATCAATATCAACCTCTATTCCATTTAATTCATACTGTATTCTTCTATTTTCTTGATAACCCTTAGGGACATAACCAAGTTCCTTTAAAATTAGATTAGTCCTTTCAAAATTATCAACAACCACTTCCAATTCCTGAGTGCCATCAATCTTCGACGTTACTATATTTTTAATTGTCAACGTTGTTTTATCTCCATTTGTTCTAAGTCTAATCCACTTACCATCTAACTTAGGAATAAAATCATAAACATATCTTTTTTGTATTTGATCCCACTTCATTTTAGCTTTAAGCTTTTCTAGTCTATCCTTTACCTTTTCAACATCAACTTCAAGTATTCTTACCTCATATTCCGTATGCATAAAAACCTCCTAAAAAAAAACGAATCTTCATCCTAAGGACGAATAATTCGCGGTACCACCTTAATTCATGTAAAACATGCACTCATACTTTAACGCAGTAAACGATTTTTCTCAGAGCATGTATTTCGCAATAATCATCATTTTAACTTACACCAACCGTTAAATCTCTATAAATCAAAATTATTACTACTAATTACTCATCACAGAAAAATTATAAGTATAATATAACACTAACTAAATCAAATGTCAAAAAAGAAAAAATTAATATTGACTAGTAATACCAAAATAATTCTCTAAAGATATCCAGTCACCATTATTATATAACTTTCTTGATAACTCAACACCAACATATCTATAATGCCATGATTCATATATATAACCAGTTTCGAAGGTTTTACCTTTAGGATATCTCAAAATAAAACCATACTTATAAGCATTATCATTTAACCATTTTCCCTCTGCAGTATATTCAAAATTATCATCAACCATATTAAAATCTGCAGCAAGCCCCGTTTGATGTTCAGAATGACCAGCTCTTGCAGAATAGGTATCAGCAGCATCAACACCATCTCTTGTAACATAATTATTATATAGATTTTTCTGAGTATTATATGATCTAAAGCCACTAACTACATATATACTTAAACCATCATTGGAAGCATCATGTACCATCTTATTAAATGCATCATTAAACTCACTAGTAAGCCCACCAACATAATACGAAGAAGGCAAAGCATACGTCTTATTGGCAATTAAAATCCCATCGATATATGTAATCCCATCGCGAATTACACCATGAAATCCTTTAGAAGTTACAAAAGAACTATTAGCTTGCTCTGATGTAGCTTGCTTCCTTTCCTGTACATTTAAAACAAATTTTTTTGTCTCTTTATTTCCACTAGAATCAACAGCAACATATTCTAAATCATAATTTCCAGGTATATTCAAATCATAATCACCAACAACTTGCGCAATAATATTCTCTAAAGAATTATCTTGAACCTTTACATTACTTAGTAAATCAACCTCATTACCAGCTACAACAGAAATATTATCATCTGCAATTATTTTAGGTTTTATAGTATCAACTATATTAACTTTATACTTATAAACTATTGTTTTCTTAAAAAAGTTTTTAATTCTTAGAGATATAGTCTGATTACCTAGATTAGAAGTATTAACCACTTTCTTCTTTGTAAGAATGTTACCATTATTAATACTTTTAATTTTATCAGTATTATATAACTTAGAATTAATTTCTACATTTAAATTCTTTTTTATCTTCACCACAAGTTTTTTAGAATTAAAAAATAATAATATACATATCCCAACAATTATAACTACGAAAATGATCAATGAAACCCACCAAAACTTACTTAAACGCTTCATAATAATTACCTCACTGATAATTATAACACAAAAGATGTCCATATCAATATGAACATCTTTTTTTATTTTTCTGATAACCTTTTTTGTGTTTCTTTAGAAACCTTAATAACATTTTCTAATATTTCATTAGCAGTTTTTTTCAAAACAGGAGTTCCCTTTTCTACAGCAAGCTCAACCAATTCTTGAGCTTTTTTCTTAATTTTAGCTCCCTTTTCTTTAGCAATCTCTAATGCTTTCTCTTTATCAAGATCAACTAAATCCATTTTAATATCTTCAACTTTTCTATTAAATTCTTTCTTAACATCAGATACATTAATGTTTTTTGCTTGTTCAACTATTTCATCAAGCTTTTTTTTCAAGACCTTTCTAGTATCTTCACCTTTCTTTGGTGCAAATAAAATCCCTAATCCTGCACCAACTGCAGCTCCTGCAATAAACTTTCCAATTCCAAATTTTTTACTCATAATCTTCATCCTCCTTATAATTTCCTTTAAACTTTCCAAATAACTTCGCAACAGCAGAAGAAATACTAACAATAACTGAATCTCCTATACTAGCAACACCATCAGATACTGTCTTTAATACTTCCAGTGCTCCATTAAAAGTATTAACCTTATCATTAATATTATCAACCACATTATCAATTTTATTCAAAATCTTGATCATTCTAATACACAATATAATCAAGACAATTAATAATATGATTGCAACTACGTATAATATTACCGGCAAAAAAACATTTACTAAAAATTCCATAATATTCTCCTTTCTAATCTTCCTCTTTATACATAGAGTCAATCAAATCAAATAAATTATCATCATCATCTAAAGTAGAAGATTTATTATCTTTACTCTCATCTTTTATATCAACAATTTTTTGCTTAGCCTCATCAGAAATAACATCTTCATCCTTGACATCCGATTCATCAGCCTTAATCTTCTCTCCATTATCATCAGTATTTTTTTTAGAATCATTTGACTTATTTTTCTTTTTAGATGCATCAACATAATCAACATTATACTCTAGGCCAAGATCCTGAAAATACTCCATCGCATCACCAACAGTCACTTCTTTTACAGCAGGTTTTTCTTTATCATTACTTAAATCAACTAACAAATTGTCTTCTTCATCATCAACCTCAAAAGTAGCATTATTATTATCATTATTATTTATATCTTGATTATTATCCTTCTCATCAATTAAATCATTTTTTCGTCCAAATGCCTTATTTCTGATATCATCAACATTTATATTTGTTCTTGAGTAATTAGAAGTAATTCTAATCTCTTTTTTTGATACAACATCCTCTTTTTTATAATTTTTATCTAAAATACCATAAATAGGAGAAATAATAGGACTAGGTTTAAAATAAGGTTTTTCATCCTTCTTCTCATACATACCATACTCATGAACGTTAACTTTATATGAATCATCAATCCCATATATTTTATTTTGACGTTCTCTACCATGATAAGAATTATTACTAGACGAAACAATATCATCATTAGATTGTTTTGCAGGTTTTTCTTCAAATCTTTCGCTCATTCTTTTCTCATCTTTAACATCATCGGCATCTCTATCATTATAAACCTCAACAATTTTGGGTTCATCATATACCTCAAAATCTTTATCATCCATAAACTTAAAAGAACTAGAAGATGTAGACTTGAGTACCTCATCCTTAGGGCGGACTTCAAAATCTTCATCTTTTAACTCTTCTTCTAGTAAATGTTCTACTTTTTCTTCTTTACCAGGTAAAACAATTTTTTTTGCAATAGGCTTATCCTCTACAACTTTTTTAGTGTTTTTTTCTTGATGTTTTTCTTTCACCTTTTTCTCCTTCTTCGGCTTCTCATCTACTTCGACATATTCAACCTCAAAAAGAGCATTTTTAATCTTATCAAATACACCCATAGGTTCACCTCTTTTAATAATCTAAATCGATTTTTTCATCCTCTAAGAATTTATTATACTCATCACTTTCATTTCTTTTGACAACATCCATATAAGTTTCCTTATTAGAATCAGCTTTAAAAAGACTGTAGTCCTCCTCCTGATAACTTAAAACGTTGTCACCAATCAAACTCTCAATGACAGAGTCATTATATTTAACCGATCTTAATATATAACAAATATTAGTTATAGCAAATGTTAAATCATTATAAGAAACATAAGTTTCAATTTTAACATAATTATAAACAAACTGAACAAAATATTTACCATCAACATCATCTATTTGAACATATCCATCTTTATTATTATAATTTAATCTCTTAGAATAATGAGAATCATCACTCGGTTCGTAATCATTATCTGCTTTATGAAAATAACTAATAATATCGACATACATATAATATTTATTGTTGTGACCATCTTTTAATAAAGCATTATAATCATCTTTTGTAATAAAAGAAATACCCTTAGGTAAATAGTATTTATATCCATCATAATTCACATTATGTAGTTTAGTACCATGAGATAATATTATTTTAATATTCTTACTTATATTACTGTCATCTAACTTATAAACACTACAACCAGTTATAAAAACCACAACAATAGAGAGTAAAACAATTATCTTTTTCATATTTCACCTACTCTTACTACATTATATCATCTTTTTAGTAAATGTAAAATTTTTTTAAATTAATTTACGTCTTTTTTACTTTTAACACAATGAAGATAATATATTGGCATGCCTTCATTTGAAAATTTATCTTCGTATTCAGTTGTTACTAAGGGCATATTATCTAAATGCAGATTTAAACTTACTTCTAAAAATTTATAATCATAATTATTAAAACTAATCAAAGAATAAGAAAAAAGATCTCTATTATCAGTTCTCATTTCAATATAATTATCTCCAAAAAAAAGATTATCATATTTTTTTAAAAATATTTCACTTGATAACCGTCTTAAATGATGACGTTTTTTTGGCCACGGATCAGAAAAATTCAAAAAAATTTTACTAATCTCATGACTAAATAAATTTTCTATATTTAAAGCATCCTCTCTAATCATATATAAATTTTTAATACCATCAGGAACCTTTTGTAGCGCCTTTGCAATAACACTATCGTATTTTTCTATTCCAATATAATTGATATCTGGATTCATGATTGCACTGTTAATAATAAATTGCCCTTTCCCCATACCAATCTCAATATAAATTGGATTATTGTTTCCAAACAACTCTTTCCACTTCCCTTTATAACTATCCGGAAACTGTATTAAATAAGATGATGAATTCATTATCTCCTCTTTATTTTTCACATTTCTAAGTCTCATAAAATCACCTGTAGATATTTTATCACAATTAATATTAAAATGCATAAAATAAAAGAGAAAGAAGTGATATAATGAATAATTTTATATATCCGCCACAAAATAATTATTATCAAATAATAATCGAAGAATTAAGAAGAATAAATGATACTTTAAAAAAAATAGATAACAAACTCAACGAAACCCATAAAAAAGAAAACAAATATTTAGAAAAAGACGATAACTATTATATGATTTAGTTATCTATTTTTTCACATATATGATATACTATCTATAGAAGAAAGAGAGGCAGCAAGGATGCTTAAATTACAAAACATTGAAAAACAAAGATTTGATGATTACATTAAAAATCATAAAACAAAATCCCATTTCTTACAATCTTTATCATGGGGAGAACTCTGCAAAGTAAAAAAAAATTTAACACCATATTATCTAGGCCTAGTTGATGAAAATAATAATATCGTTGCCGCAACATTATTGCTGCAAAAAAACTTACCTATGAATCTATGCTATTTATACGCCCCAAGAGGCTTCGTAATAGATTATAATAAAAAAGAATTACTACAAACATTTACAAAAAAGATTGTAGAATTTGCAAAAAATAAAAAAGCAATTTTTATAAAAATTGATCCAGATATTATAAAACGTTCAACAAATTATTTAGGTGAAGAAAAACAAAACGATAATTTTAATAAAATTTTTAATAATATTAAATCATGTGGTTTTAAACATCAAGGATATACAAAAAATTTTGAAACAATGCAGCCAAGATATACATTCAGAATAGATCTTAATCAAAGCATAGAAGAAATTGAAGAACACTTTTCAAAAACAACTAAGCAAAGAATATCAAAGAGTTTAAAATTAGATACCGAAGTAACTATTGGTACAAAAAAAGATATAAAAGAATTTTACCATTTAATGACTCTCACTGAATCAAGAAAAGATTTTATTTCATATAATGAAGACTATTATGAAACCCTATATGAAATTTTTAATGGCAACAAGAACACAAAAGCCACTCTATTCTTAGGAAAAATCAATATTACTAAAACAGTTAATTCACTAGAAAAAAAATTAAAAAGTATTAATAACCAAATATCGATTCTACCAATTGATAACTTAAGCAAAAGTGCTAAAGCAAAATTAAATGATTTAACAAAACAAAAAGATAATACACTAAAAGAAATAGAAAAATATAAAACGTACAAAAAAGATTATGGGAACGAAATCACACTTAGTGCTCATATGATAATCGAATATGGAGATAAAGCTTGGGTATTATACGCCGGAAACCATAATATATTAAGTGAAACCTACGTAAACTATAATACCTATTTTGAACATATAAAATATTGCAAAAATAAAGGCATAAAAATATATGATCAATTTGGAACAATTGGAGATTTATCAAAGGATAATCCTCTAATAGGATTACACGAATTTAAAAAGAAGTTTGGTGGAGACCATGTGGAATTTATAGGTGAATGGGACTACATAACCAAACCAATTATGTATTTTATATTTACCAAATTAGTTCCTATATATAGAAATATCATAAAAAATAAAAGTAAGAGGAAACTAAAAAATGAGTTAAAAAAATAAGGATATATAAATATCTTTATTTTTTTATAAATATCTGTTTTATATTTTTTAACATATTATTACCAAAAATACTTTTTGTAAGACCACTTAAATGACAATATAAAAAATATATAATCATTCCAATTAAAGAATAAAAAACAACAATTAAAATATTTAATAATCTTATACTAGAACTAATAGGAATAAAAAATCTTAAAATCATTAATCCAACTAACATTAATAATGAAGCACAAATAATATCTATCATTGATTTAGTAAGCTTTTCAAACCTAATTTTGTATTTGTTATGTAGAAATAAAAAAGATAAAACAATTGATAATAAATAACCAATTAAAGTAGCTGTTATTATACCATAATATGGGGGAAGTCCAATTGAGGCAAAAGTTCTTAAGCAGCTTAAATTAAAAATAATTTTAAAAATTACTCCAACTACTAAACAACAAAATACAGCTTTATAATCTTTAAAACATTGTAAAATAGTAATTAATAATGTAAAGACAGAAACAATAAGACCTACAAAAATATAGTACTGTAAGACCTTAGCACCAACAACACTATTACCATAGAAAATATTCCAAATAGGAGTAGCTAAAAAACTTATACCAAATGTAATAGGAATTGCCAAATATAAAAGCACACATAATGATGTGACAATTTTATCCTGAATATCTTTCTTCCGTTTTTTTACAATACTTTCTGTCACATTAGGAATTAGACTAACAATAATTCCAGAAGAAATCGCCAAAATAATCATATTAAGTTTCGTCGCCCAAGTTGATAACATACTATATACTATCTCAGCATTTTTTCCACTATAATTAGCAATATTAACAAGTCCCTTAACAACTGTAAACATATCAACATAATTATAAATAGACTTAAAAAAATCAATCATTATAAATGGAATAGCATAAATCATTATTTTTTTTATAATATTATTGTCACTTATAATTGGTTCATTAACATTTCTTGCCCTATCATTAAATCTGGATTGATTTCTCCTATACTTATCCAATAAATAGAAATATCCAATTAAGCCTCCTACGGTAGCCCCAAATAAAGCTACTCCGACAGTACTTCTTAAGGATGCATTAAAAACTTTTAAAGTAATAAGACTTCCAAACACAATAGTTAAAACCCTAAATAATTGCTCCAAAACTTGAGAAATAGAAGGCGGGCTCATAAATCTATGCCCCTCAAAATAACCCCTATATATACTTAAAAGAGGAACAATCAAAATTGCAATTCCTATTATCCTAATAACAAATGTAACATCATTAACACTATTAGAAGAAACAATATCACCTAAAATCAATTTTGCAACAAAAGGAGCAAAAATTATTATTAATAAAAAACTTATACCACCTAATAATACAGCAAGACGCTTTCCTAAAATAAAAGCCCTTTTTTTTGCCTTATAAAACCCCAAAGCCTGATATTCTGAAACAACTCTACTAATTGATAAAGGAATACCCGCAGTTGAAACAGAGATAAAAAACAAATAAATTGTATACGCATAACCATAAAGTGCACCACCCTCATCCCCAATAATAGAATGAAATGGAATTACATATAGTATACCCAATAACTTTGTTAACACTATTCCAATAGTAACAATAAATGCACCATTGATAAAAGTACTTTTTTTCATAGTAACATCTTTCTTCATACATCCTCCGATATTATATATCATAACATAAAATGAAGAAATTACCCAATAATAGAATAAATAATCATTGCAGAAAAACAAAAAATTTGCTCTTCACTAAATACTGAAACGCCTACTTGATATTTAATATCAATAACATCAATAGAATTACCTTCAATAAAATCATTTATATCTTTTTCTAAATCATTTTCATCTTCCTCATCAAATAATTTTACTTTCATATTATCACCAAAAAAATAATATCAAACAAAACAGTAAAAAAAAGTCAAAAAAAGAAATAAGAAAAACTATCTTATTCTTTTAGATACATTATCAATTAATTGTTTAAAAAAATAATCATAAGCACAATTACTATATTCATTCATTATTTCCCTTACTTTGTCTAAATTAATCTGCCTCATTTTGTAATTTTCATTAACTTTTTTCACAACATAAAATATCGGTGCTAAAAAGGGATAATCAATCACAACAATGTTAATAATATCAGTATATTCTTGATCAATATTTTTAAATAATATCATAGGTTTTACATAATTACCAACATTAAACTTTTTTAACAAATAACTTAAATAATAATCAATATCATCATATCTAGTCAAATCGCTTCTTGTATTTATTAAACATTGAACTGCATAAATTTTATCAAAAAACAAATCTACAGCACTAATATCTCTTTTTCTAGCACTCTCATTAATAACATCAATAAGTTTGCTGATATGCTCACTATCATAAAAAACTGTAAGGTCAACATTATTATTAGTTTTAGCAAGTATTTCTTGGTCTGCCTCTGCTAATTGATCAGAAAAAATAGGATCATCAATCATTGTTTGAAAATCTAACGTTGGGCTATGTAATTTTACTCTAGTTGTATCATGTTTCTTAGTTGGGTCTAGCTTTAACACTTTACCTTGATGATAAACCATTACATATGCATGTCGAAACAGAGAACCATCCTCTAAAACAATCTCCGCATGAATATTAAATAAAGATAAAAGATCAACCAAAACTCGCGCATATGTATAACATACAATTTCAAATTGTTGAACATTTTCTAAATCTATTTTTCTTTCGTAAATAGACTGTTTAATATCATCACGAGCATAGGAAAATCTAATGTCATATGAGAACAAATCACAAACATAAAGATAAATATATCTTATCTTTGTAAAATCATCAAACCCACTCTTTTCAAGAAAAACAATTATATCATTTTTTACGTTCATATATAATCCCTCATCCTACACTTGACTCTACACTAAAAAATAAGTTTTTTCAAGAAAAAAGAGAATATAATTCTCTTATTTAACAACAATGTTTACAATTTTTCCCTTTATAACAATGACCTTAACTATTTCTTTATCAGCAATATGCTTAATGACATTTTCACACTCCATAGCCTTCTCTTTAATAGTATTCTCATCATCATCAATTGAAATTTTAATTGTAGCACGAACTTTACCATTAACCTGAACAGCAATCTCCTTAGTAGTCTCAATTGTTTTATTCTCATCATACTCAGGCCACTTTGCTTCACATATAGGCTGATATCCAAGTCTTTCATTCAACTCCTCTGTTATATGAGGAGCAATTGGATTAAGTAATATTAAGATCAATCGATAGTCATCTTTAGTAATAGAGTCCAACTCATCATATTTATTTGCTAAAATCATTAGTGAAGAAATAACTGTATTATATCCCATGTGAGTCATATCATATTCGATCTTCATAATTGTCTTATTCTGAATTGATTCCAAACTTTCAGTATAACCCTCACAGTCTTTTACCTTATTTGCTAATCTCTCAATCTTATCCAAGAATCGCTTACAACCTCTTAATGAATCGGTACTCCAAGGAGCATCCATTTGATAATCACCCATAAACATCTCATAGACCCTTAATGTATCAGCACCATATTCTTTAACAATATCATCTGGATTGATTACGTTTCCTTTTGATTTACTCATTTTTTGATTGTCTGATCCTAAAACCATACCATGAGATACCCTTGTCCATATCATTTCCTTATTTGGAACTAAACCTATGTTATATAAGAACTGCACCCAAAACCTTGCATATAAAAGATGTCTTGCAGTATGCTCCATACCACCATTATACCAATCAACTCTGTTCCAATATTTCATTGCATCCATAGAAGCAAATTCACAATCATTATGAGCATCCATAAATCTTAAGAAATACCAAGAAGACCCAGCCCAGTTTGGCATTGTATCAGTTTCTCTTTTAGCATCATGACCACACTTAGGGCATTTGCAGTTTACCCATTCAGTAATATTTGCAAGAGGACTTTCACCATCCTCAGTAGGTTCATATTCTGCAACGTCCGGAAGTAATAAAGGTAAATCTTCTTCTTTCATTGGAACCCATCCACACTCCGGACAATTTATCATTGGAATAGGTTCACCCCAAAATCTTTGACGTGAAAAAATCCAATCTCTCATTTTATAGTTAGTTTTCTTTTTTCCACAATCATTTTTTTCTAGATAATCTATCATCGCATCAATAGCATCTTCTTTATTCATTTCATTTAAAAAGTCAGAATTAATGTGAATTCCATCTCCAACCATTGCACCAGGAGACATAGCATATTCATAAGTCTTCATATGTAACTCATCACTAATTTCAGAAATTTGTTTAGAAGAAATCCACTCAACATCAAATACTTCATCACTGTCTAATTTTTGCTCGTTTCTTTTATTTGATTTTAATTTAAAGAAAAAACCTGTTGATTCAATATTAAAATATTTATCTTTATTGTATGCATAATAATGATGATTAATTTTAGGAAGTTCAGATACTAATTCTAAATCATTATAACCCGTTTCCTCTTCAATTTCTCTAATAGCACAATCTAAAGCAGTCTCTCCTTCTTTTATTGTTCCACCAATAAATAATCTTCCACCCTTATCATGCCAATTAATTGTTAAAAACTTATCTTCACCTTCATCATAAACTATCGCAACAATAGAATTCTTTTTAGTCTCATTCTCATGAGGAGTCCCCGTAACTTCTTCCAATACTTGAACAATCGGAATATTGAATTTCATAGCAAAATCATAATCCCTTTGGTCATGGGCAGGAACGGCCATAATTGCACCAGTTCCATAAGTTGCTAATACATAATCGCTGATATAAATTGGAATTTTTTCATTATTTACAGGATTAATTGCATATGCACCAGTAAAAACACCAGTTTTATCTTTATTTAACTCAGTACGTTCCATATCATTTTTAAAAGAACATTCCTTTTGATATTTTTCTACCTTTTCTTTATATTCATCTGTTGTAATTTCATTAACATAAGGATGTTCTGGTGATAAAACACAGTAGGTAACACCAAACAAAGTATCACAACGAGTAGTAAACACAGTAAACTTCTTATCATGGCCATCAACCTTAAAATCTACATGAGCACCAACTGACTTACCAATCCAATTAATTTGTCCCAATTTAACTCTATCTGCAAAATTAGTATCATCTAATCCTTTTAACAAATCTTCTGAATAGTCACTCATTCTAAGCATCCACTGACTTTTTTCCTTTTGTTCAACTTGACTACCACATCTCTCACATACTCCACCAGCGGCATCTTCATTTGACAAAACACTCTTACATGTAGGACACCAGTTTACAGGAATAGTATCCTTATAGGCCATACCATGTTTATAAAATTGTAAAAATTGCCATTGTGTCCATTTATAATATTCAGGATCAGTTGTAGAAAATTCACGAGACCAGTCAAAAGAAAAACCAAGAGATTTCATCTGACCTTTAAAAGTTTTAATATTTTCCCTAACTGCCTCTTTAGGGTGAATATGATTTTTTATAGCATATTGCTCTGCCGGAGCCCCAAATGCATCCCATCCCATTGGATATAAAACGTTATATCCTTGCATTCTCATCATTCTAGCAAGAGCATCTTGTGCAGTATAACTTCTAACATGTCCAACATGCAAACCAGCACCACTTGGATAAGGAAATTCTACTAAAATATAGTAAGGTTTTTTATCTCCTCCATTATCACATTTAAAAGTTTCATTTTTATCCCAATAATCTTGCCACTTTTTCTCTATTTTATTAATTCTTTCCATTTTTAATCATTCCTTTCCTCTTATAAAATAAGTAAACTAAATAATAACTTATAAAAATTAAAAAGAATACTGATATAAACCCAACTAATATTTCTAAGAATAAACTTTTAACCAAAGTGACTAAATATACAGCAATTGATATGTCTAAACTAGAAACAATACCACAAATTTGAACAAGCTGATTATAATTAATTCTTTTCAAATCTAAGTTATATTTAACTTTCAAATACTTTATCTCCAATAATTCCTTGTTACTTTTTTTCTTGTTATTTCTTTTTTTTGCAGGAATAACAATAAATAGCTGATATAGCACAAAAATGAGGACATAACTCATTATAAACAACAACAACTCTTCCATATAACCTCCAAAAAAAATAGCTATAAACCTAAGGACGTAATAACACGCGGTACCACCTTAATTTATAGCTACACTATACACTTAAAATCTATAACGGAATTACCCAATTGCTCATAAGACAAGTTCATAAACATACACTATCTACTTCCACCCTACATAGACTCTCTATAAGTAATTATCTACTACTACTTCTCATTCAACGCAAAACATATACATATTATAACACAAAAATGTCAATTCCAATACTTATTTTTAAAAAATTAAAATTCACCAATATAATCAAGAAGTTTTAAGAATAACTTCATATATTCCTTAGATAACCCAGCATTTTTTAATTTTCTAATTTGAATTCTTTTCTTTTCGATAGGTAAATCACCAAAAATTATTTTTGCTATATTTTCTTTTAAATAAGTATTAATCTTTAAGTCCATTAAGATACTATCTAAATCATCATTAATTAGTCTCACTGCATCTATTTCAATATCTTTTCCCTTACAGTTGATAGTTAGCTGTCCTATTGTAGGAACATTCTTTACCTCAACCACAAAATCATTACCATCTACATAATTTTCACTATCTAATTTTTCTGAATTAAAATAAATAGTTACATTTTCAGCCTTCTTAGTATTTCTAAAAACCATTTTATAGTTACGTCTTTCTGGAGCAATACCACTCTTACCCTCAATAGATCTAATTATAACAGTATAATTATTTCTCATATAATTATAGTCAATAGATGTTTTTAAAAACTTCCCCTCTCTATATAATGAGGTAATTCCATCATCTTCAAATAAAGTATAAGTATTACTAACGCCAGGAAATATCTGTATCTCCAAATCTGTAGGTAATCCAATATTATTAGTATCACTTTTATTAGAAAATGGAATAATTGAACCAGCATGAGCAAAAACAGGATAATCATCTTCCTTAAAAAACGAAACATATTTTCTATTTCCAGGAAACTTCTTACCAGTTACAAAATCATACCATACACCATCAGGAACAAAAAATCTATGAATTGTCCTGTTCATTACAGGATCTTTAGGTTCCAAAATCGGACAAACCAATAACTGAGACCCAAAATAATACTGATTTCTATATAAATCATCATCATAAACCCACATATAATTATAATAAAAGGGTTGAATAACAGGAATTCCACTTCTGGTATAATTATAAGACTCTGTATATAAATAAGGAATTAATCTATGCCTTAAATTTAAGTAACTAGTTGCAATATTTTCAGTCTTAGCATCCCATAACCAAGGTTCTTTTTTATAATAACGTCCTCTTGCACCATGAAATCTGAGTATAGGACCAAAAGTACTCAACTGTAAATAACGAAGATATAATTCGCCATCTTCAATACCTCCATGATTTCCACCGACATCATGACTCCACCAACATACACCAATATTAGCAGCATTTAAATATTTAAAAGGTAATTCCTTCAATCGATCCCAACTTATCTCAGAAGAGCCACCATACAATACTGGATATCTATGAGGCGCATAAACACTTGCTCTCGCAAGAATTAATGCCCTTTTATTACTATTTCTACCTGAATCAAGGTACATATAATGATTCAAAGCCCACATTTTATTAACATCACCATCTGCCATTGAGTCATTCCAAAAAAAGTCAACACCCATAGCCTCTAAAGGATGTAAAAACATCTTAAACATTACATCTACATGCTTTGGATTTAAAGGATCAAATCCTATAATAGTACCATCTTGCACCTTCAAATAAGAAATAGCCTGCTTATAAAATTGTTCATGAGGATATATACCTCCGATAGGATCAACGACCAAACCAACTCTAATTCCCCTCTTATGAAATTCATTAATCATTTCTTTAGGCTCTTTAAATAGTTCATTATTAAATGTATAACCTGTCTTCAGCCCTTTTAAAGTTTCAGTATTTCTAATGTGCCAATCATGATCAAACAACATTACAGCTATAGGAATATTATTTTTTTCAAACTTTCTAATAAGATCCAGTGAACTATCATCATCATAGATTGTATTCCTACTCCACCAATTTCCTAGTGCATAGCGTGGTATTAATGCGGGAGCCCCAGTCAACTTAAAATAATCAAACAATGCCTGTTTAAAATCTCTATCATATAAAAAAACATAAATATCTAAATGATTAGGTAATGCTTCTGAAATAGTACCATCCTGTTCAATAATTTTACTATTACTATCATCTAATGAAGCAAAACCATCCAACGAATATAATCCCTTTTGCATATTAATTGGTAGATCAAAATCAACACTAACCATGTTCCCCAACAAATTCCTAGCCTCAGGATGACCATAGTACCAATCCTTACAACGATCTCTTTCTTTTGATAAAAGTGTAATTTTTAAATTTTTCATTGGATCCACTTTACTTCCAACAAAAGGCTGCCCCTTTATATAACTAAGAGAAAAATACTTAGTAGTAATTTCTAAAATATTAGCATCCTGTCTCACCGAAAAATCCGGTAATCCAATATTTCTTTTTTTTATCCATTGTGTAGGTTTATCCAAAAAAGCTCCATTAGAAGCATATTCAAGTCTAATTACTCTTTCACTAATAACAGAAAACCTAAAATTATTACCTTGTACAATAGCTCTTTTATCAACCTTAGCTTTTGTAAAGTCAACCTCAAATTGTTTACCTAATGGATACATGATAACACCCTCTTATTCTAATAACATAATATCATAAAATAATCAAAAACCCAAGATAAAAAAAGACTTTAACAGTCTTTAATTTAATATTCTACTTAAATCAGATGTAGTACTATCTAAAACTGAGTTAATATCATTTGCATCAGTTGAATTAAATCTTATACCATCATTAATTTTCTGAATTACAGCTAATGCATCCTTCCAATTATCATTATCAGTCGTTTCCACAGTGCCCATAGTCAAGTAACTATCATTAATCTTTGTTACATATAAACGTTTTATTTTTCCATTCATTTTAAATTTGTAAACAATAAACTCACTTGTTTTTATATTTATCTTTTCACTACTAACAACATCATATCCACTTTTGTCCAAGCTATTACTAAGTAATGTCAAATCATTAGAATACTTTTCATAATCATCAGCACTATTTCTATATGAGATTGTATATTCATTAGTATCATATAAATATACAGTATCACCATCCTTATTATAATTCAAGTCACCCGAAAACTTTATTGTATAGTTATCCATTTTAAGAACAACATCAGCTGTTTTAGCCTTTTGATAAGACTCTGGTTCAGTTACCTTTTTCTTAGAATTAATAGTTGAGACAATAATTACTATAAAAGAAATGATAATAATTGAAACAAGAACAGCATAAATTAAAATATCTTTAAGAGCCATATGATGTCTTTTTTTCTTTTTTATAGGCTTATCATCAATACTTTTGTCATCTTCAAATTTCATACTATCATCAAAAATATTTTCTTCACTTTCATTCTCGCCATCAATATCATTTAGTTTTTCAGCTTCATCTTCATCGTCAATATAATTACCACAGTTTAAACAGTATTTTACACCAGGCTTTAAATCAGCACCACAATTCTTACATACCATATTCATCCCTCACAATTACTTATCTAAAAAACGCACATAATATTCCTCCAAGGACATATTATTGTGTTCATAAATATATTTAGCAATTTTTTTACCAACATATCTATAATGCCAAGCTTCATTCCTAAATCCTGTTAAATCTTCATATCTTTTATCAAAGCGATATATAAAACCAAATTTATAAGCATTCTCCCTTAGCCATAAATACTCATCAGAATTTGCAAAAATTCTACTCTTCTTACTCCCAATATCAAATGCAAGACCTGTCTGATGTTCCGAATATCCAGGTTTAGCAACATATTTATCAACATATTCTTGACCATAGCTATTTCGATAAATATTATTAAGTTCCTCTTGATCATCATAACTTCTATACGCTGAATTAATAATAAGTCCCATGCCATCCTTTTCAGCTTGATTGTTCATTTCAATAAAAGCATTCATCGCAACCCTAGACACCTTAAAACCACTCTCGGAAGCATACTTCTCATCAATATCCATTAAATCATCAGGAACAAAGTCCTTGCTTAGACATCTATGCTTATTAACAAGCATATCAAAAGAATATTTTTTTACTTCATACGGCTCAGAGTAATCATCTTTGTCAAGATTTAAATTAACCATAATCACAACTTCTTCTTCATCAGATCCCGTCAAATCAGAATATAAAACATACCTATCATAATTTCTTATTTTAGCATAGTCAAAAGTATAAAACTCTTCTAAATATCTTACTTTTTCCCTTTTCGCAAATTCCATCACATCGTCTTCATTACCATGACTAAGAATCATATTAATATCACTATTACTATATCCAATTTTTAATAATTTATTAATCTCAATAATAATATTTTTATGATTAACATATTTGATTTTTGAATAATTATCTAAATATTTTGTATTAAAGAAATTACTTTCAAAAGCTTCATTAAGTGTTTTATTTTCTCCGATAGATAAAACATAATCTTTATTTCTGGAAAATAAAATATTATTTGCGGCCTTACGACTATAGTTTAGCTTGGTCAATTGTGATAATTGCCTATTATAAAAAATAAATATTCCAAATAATAAACAAAAGAAAACACAAAGTATTTTTAAAAAAGCCATAAATTTAGGTTTAATCTTTACACTTTTTACTTTCCTCAAGTTTATCACCTATTATAATAATAACATAATTAATTGTAAAAAACCACATTTTGTGATATTTTATACCATGAACAAATAACACAAGTAAAGACGGTGAATCATATGTTTAAATACTCTAATACAAATAAAAGATATCATACATTAGATTACTATTATAAAAATAGATATGGAAAAAAAGTTTTTAAAGTTAGCTTAAACGGAGGATTTACATGTCCAAATATAGATGGCACAAAAGGATATGGAGGATGTATATACTGTTCAGCAACAGGGAGTGGTGAATTTGCAGGAAATAAAAATGACAGCATAATCAAGCAATTCCAAACAATTAAAAAAATGATGCACAAAAAATGGCCGGATGCACTATACATAGGATATTTTCAAGCTAGAACAAACACATATGCTCCCGTCAGTAAATTAAAAAAACTATTTGAACCAATTCTAAAAGAAAAAAATGTTATTGGACTAAATATAGCAACAAGAGCTGATTCAATATCAGATGAATGCATCGAATATCTAAAGGAACTGAACCAAAGAACAAATCTTACAGTGGAATTAGGTCTTCAAACTACAAAAGAAAAAACATCAATCTTAATAAATAGATGTCATGATTTAAAATGTTTTGAAGATATGGTCAAAAAACTAAGAGAAAATGATATTACAGTTGTAGTACATATCATAAATGGTCTACCATATGAAACAAAAGAAGATATGATAAATACAGTTAAGTATTTAAATAATCTTGATATTCAAGGAATTAAAATACATATGTTAAGCATTACCAAAAATACAAAGCTTGAAAAAATATATAAAGAAAAACCATTTCACGTATTAACAAAAGAAGAATACATAGATATAGTAGTTGACCAGCTAGAATTACTGAGACCAGAAATAGTAATACACAGAATTACTGGGGATCCTAAAGCAGAAGACTTAATAGAACCTAAATGGTTAATAAAGAAATTTTGTGTTTTAAATGATATAGACAAAGAAATGGTTAAAAGAGACACATACCAAGGCGCAAGCAAAATAAAAACAGTATAATATAATACTGTTTTTTTAGTTAACTATACTATTTAATACTGTGTTTATACTGTTCTTCGCTCATAACATTATCAGTACTTAGTAAATCTTTTGCGGATATTTGATATTTTTCATCTTTCCTTTTCTCTTTTGTAGCATATCTATCTATCTGAAAAATCATTCTATTTGGAAAAAGTACATCTCCATCTACTCTATATCTCTTTCTTTCAAAAACTACACCCGCTTTATCTAATATGCCAAGCAACAGTGGTAAAGATATTTCTTTATCAGTACGATCTAAATTCCAGTTAGTATAAATTCCTCTTTCCACGCACTCCCTTTGAAAGTCAGTATATTCTTGCAAATCGGCAGAGACATGTGCATGATATACAATTTCAAACCATCTGGTTAACTCCTCCATATCATTACCACCTCTATGTGATTCCCTCTCAACATATTTCTTAAAAAAATCTTCATCACTTAATAATGTCATTTTAATAACACGTTCTGCTTCTTTTAAAGTATTTTTATAAGTTTTTTTTAATTTCAGTTTCATTCATAATAATCATCTCCTAACTTATATATACAATCACAGTTAAACAAATTCATCCAAAAGAGATTGAAGTTTACAAAAAAAGACACAAATTGTGTATCTTTTATTTTTTCATCGACTCAGCAATAGTTGTACCAGCAGTAACAATTCCCTGTAGATCACTAGGAACAATAATCTTTGTAGCATTTCCATTAGCAACCTCTACCATAGCCTCATAACTTTTAAGTTTTAATACTGCATCATCCATCTCAGCAGTTTTTAGCAATTTTAATCCTTGGGCAGTAGCTTCCTGAATTTTAATAATAGCTTCAGCTTCTCCTTCTGCAGCACGTATTTTTGCTTCCTTTTCTGCATCAGCACGAAGTATAGTACTCTCCTTTTCACCTTCTGCAATCAAAATAGCTGCTTTCTTCTCTCCTTCGGCCTTAAGAATTGCCTCACGTCTCTCACGCTCAGCTCTCATTTGTTTCTCCATAGACTCTTGAATATCTCTTGGAGGTAATATATTTTTTACCTCTACACGATTAACTTTAACACCCCATGGATCAGTCGCCTCATCAAGAATACTTCTCATTTTTGTATTAATAACATCTCGAGAAGTAAGTGTTTCATCAAGTTCAAGTTCTCCAATAATGTTACGCAATGTAGTTGCAGTTAAATTTTCAATTGCATTTATTGGATTCTCTACACCATAAGTATATAATTTAGAATCAGTAATTTGAAAATAAACAACTGTATCAATTTGCATTGTAACATTATCCTTAGTTATAACTGGTTGTGGAGCAAAATCTTTCACGATTTCCTTTAAACTTACATTATTTGCAACTCTCTCAATAAAAGGAATCACATAATGTAATCCAGTCTGCATAGTTCTATGATATGCACCTAGCCTTTCTACAACATACGCTCTTGATTGTGGAATAATTTTAATACCCAATATTGCAATTGCAATAATTATAATAATAACAATTAATCCAAATCCCATTTTAATCATCCTCCTTCTTAACAATAAGTTTTACTCCTTCAATTCTCAATACTTTAACCCTAGCTCCTACTTCAATCTCAGAACTACTCATCGCTGTCCAAGTATTCCCAAATATCTTTACTTCACCATATTTATTACTTTCAATTTTCTTAGTAACCTCTCCTATTTTTCCAATTACCATATCAGAGTTAGTTGGAGTGATTTCAAATTTCTTAAACCTATTGATTAAAGGTTTTGTAATCAATAGAGATACCAAACTTACAATAATAAAACTTAATAGCTGACTTACTAATGAATTAGTAGAAAACGATAAAATCATTGAAGATAAAGCTCCAATAGCAAACCAAACAGTTATTAAATTAATAGTCAATATTTCAATCAAAAGTAATATTATAAATGAAGTAAACCAAAATAAAGTCATAAAACTCACTCCTAATATAATTATACGTTAAAAAAAATCTAAATACAATAAATTTAATATTTTTTCTTGTATACTTATAAATTACATATTATAATTAAATATAGAATATAGGAGTAATAAGAATGAAGTTAAATAGCAAAGAAACAAAAATTCTAAGTGCAGTGATTGCAATATGGGGAATAGTTTTTATAAGCAGCGGAATAGTTATGAATAATTCAAAAAAAACCGAAACAGTTATAAAATACAAGTTAGATGTTTCAACCCAAAAAATTTCAGAAGCACAAGCAAAGAAAAAAGAAATTATTTTAAAAGAGTTAGAAACTGAAATCAACACCCCCATAAGTGTAAACATAAAAGATTATTTAGTCGATGCAGATAAAATGGACGAGTCTATTATAAAAAAACTTGAACTGGATACATCACTTGTAAATATCAATCAAGCCGGAACATATAAATATACAGTTAAATATAACAAAAAAAAGTATCAAGGAACAATCAAAGTAAAAGAAAAAGAATTGCCTGATATGACATTTACGCTAAAAAACATAACACTGGACATTGGAGATGCCATACCAGCAGACAAAAGAGAATATATCAACGAAACAATCTCTGACGAAGTTTATCAAAACATAACATTAGATATATCTCAAGTTAAAAATTCGATTCAAAACGATTATAAATACTATATCATATACAAAAATACAAGATATGAAGGAACAATAAGTGTAAGAAATAAAATTATCCCACCATCAGATATAAAACAAGAAGAAGAAAAATCAAATGAGCAAAAAGACACAAGCATCAATAATTAAACGATCAAAAAAGAGCAGAAATGCTCTTTTTTTAACTTAAATTTACTATTTCTCCATCAATAACATCTATAACCTCATAGTTAGGATGTCTAGATAAACCTGGCATAGTCATAATGTTTCCAAGTAAAATTGTGATAAACCCTGCACCATTATATACATCTATGTCATGAACAGTAACTGAAAAGTCCTTAGGGACTCCGACTTTATCCTTATCATCAGAGAAAGAATACTGGGTTTTCGCTATACAAATTGGTAATTTTTCCAAATTATTGCGCTTTATAAATTCTAATTTATGTTTCGATAATTCACTAAAAAGAACTTCAGAAGCACCATAAATTTCACGACAAATCACATTTACTTTTTTTACCAAATCATCGTTTATGTCATATAGATAATTAACACTATCGCCTTTCAAATCAAGTACTTTGCTTGCTAAGTCTAAAGCTCCACTGCCACCATCAAAATAAGCCGTAGATATTGAAAATAAATAATTATTATCTTCACAATGTTTTTGTAAAATCTCCACCTCATCATTTCTATCAGTATCAAACTTATTTAAACATACCAAAACGTTAACACCAAACCTTTTTAAATTTGAGTAATGTTTATCTAAATTTTCAAACCCTTTAATTAGAGCACTAACATTTTTATCAAATATATTTTCTTTTGAAACACCGCCATGATATTTAAGTGCCTTTATAGTTACAACTAAAACAACTGAATCGGGAACAAGGCGTCCAATTCTACATTTAATATCCATAAACTTTTCAGCACCCAAATCAGCACCAAATCCAGCTTCTGTTACTACATAGTCAGCATAGCTCAAAGCAGTTTTTGTCGCAACCAAACTATTACATCCATGAGCAATATTTGCGAATGGACCACCATGAATAATTACTGGAGTATTTTCCAAAGTCTGAACAAGGTTAGGAAGAAAGGCATCCTTCAACAAAGCCATCAAACTTCCCTCAAGATGCAAATCTCTAACATAAACATATTCGCCTTTGCTATTAGTACCAATTATAATACTACCTAGTCTATCTCTTAAATCATCTATCGAAGTAGCTAAGCAAAAAAGGGCCATAATTTCACTTGCAGAAGTAATAGTAAAGCTCTCATTTCTGTCACCTAAATCAACATTTCTTAACGCTCTATCATTAACATCCAAGCATCGTTTAAATAACACATTTTTAATATCCAGCTTATTACCAAAATAAATATGATTATCAATAGCAGCAGATATTAAATTATTAGCAGAAGTAATAGCATGAAAGTCTCCAGTAAAATGCAAATTAATATTTTCCATAGGAACAACCTGAGAATAGCCTCCTCCAGTTGCTCCACCTTTCATACCAAAGACAGGTCCCATAGAAGGCTGTCTAAGTGCAACAATAACATTTTTATTAAGTTTTTTTAATGCATCTCCAAGACCAATACTTACAGTTGTTTTACCCTCCCCCAAAGGAGTAGGACTTATTGCAGTAACCAGGATAAGTTTTGAATCTTTTTTAATTTTTCCACAAGCTCTAATCTTTGCCATATATTTACCATATAATACAAGGTCATCACTTTTTATTCCCAACCCTTCAGCAACACTAACAATATCCTTTTTCATACAAGATTTTGAAATTTCAATATCAGACACAGTTATCACCTCAAAAAATATTATATCATACTAAATTAAATTATTTAAAGACTATTATTATGTCAATTGTTTATATAGTCATATAAAAAATGCAAATATAAAAAATATATATAGTTCATTTAAACATTTTTCTAATTTGAAAAAAATAATGATGAATGATAGACTCTAAAACATTAAGAAAAAAAAGGAGGGATTATTATAAATAAAAAAATTTTTTTCTTAATAATACTTGGCATTTTTTTATCACTTAAAGTAAATGTCCAAGCAGAAACCGCTACATTTTATGAAGGAGAATATATTGATAATATTTATATGAGTAAATATCACTATTCTTCAAATACAATTTACTATCAAAAAGCAAGGTTCTTTAGAAAGAATGGTACTAATGAATTTGCATATTGTATACAACCATTTGAATTTTTCAAAGATGGAACAGTATATGAAACAGTTATTAATCCTAATAATTTAAACAGCACTCAAAAAGAAAGAATATCAAGAATTGCACATTTTGGCTATGGATATAAAAATCATACAGACGTTAAATGGTATGCAATAACTCAGTTTATGATTTGGGAAACAGCAGACTATGCATCAGGTAAGTTCTATTTTACAGATTCATTAAATGGAAATAAAATTAATCCATACCAAAATGAAATTGATGAAATAAACTATCTAGTTAATACATATGACAACATCCCTATTCCAAATAACAAAAAATACACTATTCGAGAAGGATCTGATTTAGAAATAAATGCTGGAGAAGTAATTAAATACTATAGTAGCGATAACAGTAATATAATAATAGATAACCAAAAAATAAAAATCAAAGACCTAAAAGAAGGTGAATACACATTTAATTTATATAGAAATGATAATAATTATAACAAACCAATTATTTTCTATCAGTCAAACAATAGCCAAAATCTTGTTGATACAGGAAATATAAACGATAAAAAAGTTACATTTATAGTCAAAGTGGTAAAAACTGAAATAACAATTAATAAACTAGATGATGATAACAAAGATATCATACCACAAGGAGAAGCAAGTCTTGATGGTGCTATAGTTGTAATATACAATGATAAAAATGAAGAAATTAATAAGTTAACTATAAAAGATAATCAAGCTATAATAAATAACATTGATTTTGGTACATATTACATTAAAGAAGAATTACCGGGAGAAGGATACACAAAAAACGAAGAAGTACACAAAATAACAATTGATGAAAAAAATCCGACACAAATGTTAAACATATATAATAAGGTTATTAAAAAAAATATAAAAATAATAAAAAAATATGGTGAGGGTGACAATTTTAATTCAGAAAAAAATATTGATTTTGAAATATATGACAAAAACAATAAATTAATAAATACTATTTCCACAAATGAATATGGAGAAGCTATGATTACACTACCATACGGTAAATACAAATTTATTCAAAAAAACACCACTAAAGGATACCAAATAGTTGCACCATTTGATATCAATGTAGACAATAATGATGATGAAATTATTGAGTTAAAAGATTTAAGAATTCCAGTTCCAAATACATATTCTGAAAGAAAAATAGATATAAGCACTATAATAAAGATAATATCATTCATACTATTTTTATGGTAAAAAAAATATTAAATATACTTATAATACAAATTATAATTTTATCATCATTAACGTTAATAAAAATTAATCATGAATCAATTAAAGAAACAGCAATTCCATCATTTTTGATAATTCATAAACAAAAAAATAAAGATAAATTAGGAAAATTATCAATTGAATCATTAAAAATTAATGAATTAATATACCAAATTGGGAGTGAAGAAAACACAGTTGACAAACATGTAACTATATTAAAAGAGTCAGTTCTTCCAGACAAAGAGAAAAGTATAGTTTTTTTGGCAGCACATTCAGGTACGGGAGAAAACTCATACTTTGAAAATTTAAAAAATATAACAGTGAATACTATTGTTAAATTAACCATAAATAAGAAAGAATATAAATACATAGTAAAAGAAATTTGGGAGGACAGAAAAGATGGATTTATTAATATTAATAAAGAAGATAAAAATCAATTAATTTTAACAACATGTAGTCCATTCAATAAAAACAAACAATTGATAGTAAGTTGTATAGAAAAAGAGTCTAATTAACGACTCTTTTTAATAATTTCAATAGCTTTTTGAAATTGAGTATCATTATCCATAGATTTATTTGAATAATAACTATCATCAAGCTCAATATTATAATCCGGTTTAATTCCCTTGTTGTTAATGCTTTTACCCCTAGAAGTTAACCATGTCTCAGTTGTATATTTTACACTAGTGCCAGAATTAAGTGTTTTAGTTCTTTGAACCGTACCCTTTCCATATGTAACTTCACCAATAATAGTCACATTTTTATAATTATCCTTAAAACAAGAAACCATAACCTCAGAAGCAGAAGCAGTTGATTTATTAACTAAAAATATAACTGGATAATCACGATTTATGTTTGTAGTAGAATATATTTTTTTAACAGAAGAATCGCGACTTTTTAATCTATACAAAACAGTATTTTTATCAAAAAACAAACTTAATATTTTTTTTGTTTCTTTAAGGCTGCCTCCCGCATTATCTCTTAAGTCAATTATTAAATAATTAATTTTCTTATCCTCCAATTTAATAAGAGATTTATTAAACTGTTTATAAATATTATCTGAAAAAATATCTATTTTCAAATAACCAACATTAATATCATCATATTCTAAAAATTTTCTATAAACATTTTCTTGCTCTATAACTTCCCTAACAATAGTAAAAGTCTTTTCAATATTATCACGCTTTATATCTAATACTACTTTTGTCCCTTTCCTACCTTTTATTAATTTTGTTAAACTTTTTCCATACAGCCCCTTACAATCTTTTCCATCAACATTTAAGATTAGATCATCTTTCTTTATCCCAGCCTTATATGCAGGACTATTTTTATTAACCTTAATAATTCTATTGTACTCTCCGTCATATTCAACAGTCACACCAATCCCAACAAATTCCCCATCAATATAATCATTAAATTCACTAGTAGCACTGCTATTCATAAACAAAGAATTAGGATCATCAAGTGAATTGATCATTCCAGATATAGCCGCTTGTGACAATTTATCCTCATCAACCTTTTTATAATAATTATCCAAAATAATGTCATAAGTATTAATTATATCTTTTACACCAGAACTTGAGCGCAACAAGTTAATATTTGTATTAGTATAAGTAATAATATATCCAATAATAATACCAAATAAAATTGATATAAATACAATTATTATAACTTCAAAAATAGAAAATCTAGAGTCATTCTTTAAATCAATTAAAATATCTTTTAAATAACATTTATTCTTTTTTTTCATAGAACACCTCAAACATAATAAAAAATATTAAAAAAGACCTAAAGTCTTTTTTAATTTAAATAATCAGAAATATTATCTAAACCTTCAATATATTCAACAACATTGTTATTGCTAAACTTAATCAAAGTTGGACCATTGATTTTAATATCACTAGCCTTACTTGGAGAAGTATTAGATGAATCACTAACATATGATTTATTTAACCCATCACTCATGTCAACAGAGTATATATCAAGATGATTTTCTGACGACTTATAATTACTAACTAACTCATTACTCTTTGAATTTATCTCATCATCACTTTTGTCAAAATAGAATATAAGATAATCACCATCACTTATTGAAAAACTTCTACCCACAATTATTTCAGAATAAGAAATTTCCTCCACATTGCTTGAAGACTTATTGTCATTACTAGTTGTATCACTGTTATTTTTCTTTGTTATGTGAACTGTCAAAATATAAAATAAACATAAAATTATAATTATTACACAAACAATAATAATATTATTCCATATATCACCATCATAGTTATTTCCGACATTTTTAATCTTTGCCTTTTCATTTTTTATGTTTATATCTTTTTGTTTTTTTCTTGCCATGCTAATCACCTAAAATAAGTATAGCATAAATATAAAACCAAAGTCTATTATTTAATCGAAGATATTCCAACTACCGACTGAGCAATTTCAATCAATTCATCCTTATCCATAACCTCACTTACAAGATAATATTCCATATTCCCACTAGTCCATGATAGTGAATTATCAGTCATAACACCAATCGTATCCAATAGCTGAAATGGTTCTCCAGAACTAGGAATAATAGTTAACTCATTTAATACATCTAGTGTTTCCTCAACAAGCAAAAAGCTCTTTTCTCCGTCGTAAGTCATAATTACACGCTGTCCATTATCTTTATCAATTTTTTTTTCATCAATCAGTTTAGTGCCACTAGGTAAAAATAACGGATAAATCACATCATCAATACTCATAGTTTCCTTTGTAGTTGTATTATCACTTTTTTTCTTCACATTATCATCATTTACAATAACATCTTCATCAAAATCAAAGTAATTTTTTTTAAATTTAGGAGACAAAGATAATTTATTAACAGTTAAGTTCATACAAACCTTATTATCTGAATCATAGACACTTACCATTTTTAAATTATATCTATTATCAAAAATAATCTTTTGCTTAGATATTTTACTGTTATTTGGATAATTTACTTTTGTTCTATAAATATACTTATTATTTTTAAATTCAAATTTTTTTTCATTATCTCTTTTGATATCTTTTATTAAAGTATCAAATAAATATATTTGAGAATTATTATTTGGCCATTTACTGCTAAACTTAAAACTTTTATTTAATGAAGGAGTAAGTAAAAATACGCCATCATTATTTTTTAATATTATCTGCTTAAAATCATTAGCTTTATTTTTAAGCGTAATTTTATAATTATCACCTTTTTTATCAAAAGCAGCTGTAACGGAATAGTTATAAACATCATCGTTATTATTAATTTCCAAATCCCCATTTAATATATAACCACTACTTTTATCATACTTTTTTAAAATATTATTAGTAACATTACTAACACTGTTTTTTCCACATCCTGTAACCATTAAACATAGAAGAATTAAAAATATAGTTATTTTTTTCATATCAATCTCCAATCTACTAAATAGTATGATAAAATACAACTAATATTACAAAAAAACCAATACAATTACGTATTGGTTTTACACTATTTTTTTGAAATAACAATTTTTACTTTTTTAGTCTTGGATGCATAAGAAAGTTTTAAATCTGTACCAGTAACTTTAACCTCAACCTCATGAGTACCCTCTCCATAGTTTTTCAAATCAACATAAGCAGTAATATCACTATCCTTAATATTATTTAGGGACTCTTCGCTACCCTTAACAACAACAGTTACCTGTCTGTCTTCTTCACTTTCTGCTTGAACCTTATAAGCACTATCTAAGTTTTTCGTAGTTATTGATATATTATCAAATTCCTTACTTGAAGAATTATCTACAACAACCTTAACAGTAACATTTTTTACACTTAATTCAGTTATACCTTTTGGCTTCTTTAAAGTAACATTGTAATCCTTATCCTTATCTAATCCCTTTACATCTATTTCAGCGTCTAATTGTTGAATCTCATCAATAGCAGACTGCTCACCATAAACAGTTACAGTTGAAATATTTGGAGTAATAGACTTAATAGACTTCCCAAATGCTAAATTGCCTTTAGGAACAACTCTAATAGGAACCTCTTTGCTTGGTGAAGTTATACTTACATTAGCTGCTACAGTCTTTGGAACAATCTCAACATCTAATATTTTACCATCATTATCATATGCAACAAGAGGAATATCCTTTACAGTAATATCTCCAGCTTTTGGATTAGGAATATCATTAACATCCAACAAAGCTTTAACAGCAGCAACTTTTTCTAACTTATATTGCGCACCTTTTATAATAACATCGCTTCTATCAAGCTCAACATTACTTATATATAACTTACTATCTAACTGATCCTGATGAAGAATATCATATGTTAATGGCCTATTCTCACTTACCTTTTCATAAATAGTAACATTTACCTGAGAAGGGTCCAATTTATAATCAAGCGACTTCAATCTTTGAGTATATTTCAATGATACTTTATGCGTTCCAGGTTTTAACCCAGTTAAATCAACAGTAACGCCTTTAGAAGGTGACTGCTTTGCTAAAAAGATATGCCTTCTCTGTCCAATCAAAGTAATATCAACTGTCTTAGGCAAACCATCTATTACATAAAGTTCCTCGTTATAAACCGCAGTAACAGGCTGATCATATAATATTTCTGCATATTGATCAATCATAACATTTGACTCATTATCAATATAAATAAAAACTATAAATGAAAGAATCAAACTAACTATTAATAAAGTCGACTTTTTACCAGAAAGTCTATCTAAACTTTTAGCAGCGTTCTTAGATAAATCCATAAATCTAATTATAAGTTTAGTAATAGGAGTAATTAATACCTTGTCAAAAAACAACCCAATCTGGCGAAACAATCTAACCAATAACTTACCTATCTTCTTCATATATCTCTTCCTCATTCATTTCATCATCATAATCAATATCCTGTTTAGGCCTCAATTCATCTATCAACATCATTCTAACATCATCAATAGTCAAGTTATAAAGCATTTCTCCTTTTAAAGCAATTGAAACTCTTCCCGTCTCCTCAGAAACTACTATACATATTGCATCAGTTTCTTCCGCAAGACCCAATGCTGCTCTATGTCTAGTACCGAGTCTTCTATTTAGTTTCGGACTGCTACTAGTTGGAAAAACTGCACCAGCACAAGTAATTCTATCTCCTTGAATAATAACACCACCGTCATGAAGAGGATTTCCTTCATAAAATATGGCAATTAATAAATCACTTGATAAATCAGCATACAATTTTTTTGCCTTATCTATATAATTTCCTAGACTTATATCTCTTTCTATTACTATTAAAGCCCCAATTCTTTCCTTACGAAGATAATCAATAGCATTAATCATCTCATAAACTAAATGTTCACGTTCATCAACAGTTAAAGTCTTATGTCTTCCAAGTAATTGATTGCGTCCAAGCTGCTCCAAAATTGTCCTAATTTCAGGCTGAAAAATAATAATTACTGCAACAGGACCCCATTGAATAATATAATCCAATAAATAACCAACAGTAATAAAACCAAAAACTTCACTAGCAATTTTCAGAATTATAATAAACAAAAGTCCCTTAAAAATCAAAGATAATTTTACATTATTTTTTATATTTTTCAAAATGAAATAAAAAATTAACCAAACTAATGATATATCAACAATTTTTCTAAACAATGTTAATACATCCGATAGTGATATAAACATTTCGTCATCTCCTTAAATAAAACATGGGATGATGACATTAATCACAACCCCATATCTAAAATAATAATAACATTTTATAATTAAATTATCAACTCAAATATAGAAAAAGAAAGTTATTTTTTTCTATTAACTTTCTTAGACTTTTCTTCTTTTGCTTTTATTTTGACCAATTTATTTATACTATTAGCATCCACAATATTAGTCTCTTCAATTTTTTCAATAATAGTAAAATCTATTTTTTTAGTTTCAGCTGAAGAAGATTTCAGTTTTAATCTCAATCTATCACCAATATAATAGTTATTTCTATCTTCCAATGATACTAAAGAAAACGAATCCGGACTGTAAACATAATCACCATTCATGTCCTTAACTCTAATAGTACCCTCAATATAATTATCAAGTAAAACAGTCATGCATCCTTGAGAAATACCTGTAATTATTCCCTCATATTCATCACCAATGTGCTGTTCCATATACCCAGCACATATCATTTGTAATACATCACGCTCAGCCTCATCTGAAATCTTCTCCATACGTGTAGTTTTTTCGGCAATTTCAGGAAGTTTCTTTTCCCATTTGTGAATCTTTTTTGCACTTGAGTCTTTATTAAAAACACAATCCCATAAAATTCTATGAACAGTCAAATCAGCATACCTTCTAACAGGAGATGTGAAATGACAATAATTGTCCTTAGCTAGACCAAAATGTCCAATATTTTCCGGACTATACTTCGCTCTCGCCATACATTTTATTCCCTCATCTAATAACAAAGAAGATAATCTTCCACATGAATGCAAATGATTTACAAACTTTTGATAAACTTTCTTGTCATGAGCAATTCTTTCACTATCAAAATCTTTAAATGGCATATTAACTGCAGATAAAAATCTTAACAATTCCTTCACTTTTTCCTGACTAGGTTTATCATGAACTCTATGTATACAAGGCAAACCTTTACTAGATAGTGTTTTATCAACAGTTTCATTTGCAATCAACATAAACTCCTGAATCAAATTTTCCGCAACATCCTGAGTTCTAACAGAAAAATCAACTACCTTGCCATCTTGATATAACGCCTTTATTTCATGTCTTTCAAATTCAATCGATCCTTTTACTAGTCGCTTTTTCCTTAACTTCAAAGCTAATTTACTCATTAATCTCAAAGTTTCAACATAATCTTCATATTCAGAATCTACATCATTATCTTTGAGTATTTTATTTACCTTATCATATGTCATTTTTAATCTAGATTTTATTATGGAAGGTGTAATTTTATAGTTTACTACATCTCCATTCTTATCAATTTCCATAATACAAGAGATAGCCAGTCTCCTAACATAAGGATTTAAAGAGCCTATTCCATTAGAAATCTGATGTGGAGTCATAGGAATAACGCTTCCACCTAAATAATAGCTATTTCCTTTACGAAAAGCCTCCATATCTAAAGGAGAATTTTCAGGAATTAAACTTGCCACATCAGTAATATGTACTCCTAAAACATAGTTTCCATCTTTATTTATTGTACAGCTAATAGCATCATCCATATCTTTTGTATCAATACCATCAATCGTAAAAATACACCAATCAGTTAAATCCTCTCGCCCAATTGTATCAATATCTCTTACAGAATCAGGAATAGTACGAAGTTGTTCAATAGACTCATCACTAAACTCGTTGTCAATACCATGCTTAAACGCTTCCCACAAAATATCTTGGTTAGGATCATCCTTATGATTAAATTCTCTGACAACTCTTCCAATATAATATTGGTCATTAACTTTTTTATCTAAAGAGACTGCAACTCTTGCACCCTCAATAGCTTCTCCTTCTAAAGCAATTGTTAATGCCTGTTTTCTTTTATCTATTGGCTTCACAAAGAAAGATGTTCCAATACGATAAACCTCTCCGGGAATATAATCTATATTTCTCTCAATAATCTTATAGACTTTTGGTTTTACCTTTTTATTTCCAATATCTACCAAAACATAATCGCCATCGATAGCACCATTTGCAGATCCTCTATTAACCATATATTTAATTTCCTTAACAATATGTTTATTATCACTATCAATATAGGATGTCGTTACAGAGACTTTACCAGCTCCATTACGATCAGCATAAAATCTACCCGTTCTAAATGATGTTTTGCCAATTAATATATAATTATCAGAAGAAGTCTTTATAACACGAAAGTTATTAACTTCATTATTTAGAATATCAATTACTTCTTGCTTCTCCTCATCATTTAATAATAATTCACTACCACAATCATCAGACATATTCTTTTCAATCTTGTGATACAGTCTCTCCAATGAAATCGGTTTTTTTTCCTTTTTTAGAATAGAATCAATATATGATTTCATAATCATCCCCCTACACATAAATTAACACAAAAATATAGAAAAAAAAAGACTTTTCTAGTCCTTTTCAAATTCAATATGGCTTAATAGTATACCGATGTTCACTAAACCACATACAGCAACTAGGGTATAAACTATTCTAGACATAATTGTTTGGTTACCAAAAATTGAAGCAACAAGATTAATATCAAGTAATCCTACTAATCCCCAGTTTATGGCTCCAATAATAGTAATTACTAACAATACTTTTTGTAATGTTTCCATTTTATTACCTCCTATATATATCATGTTCCATTTTAAAATATATATACATCACAAAAAGCAAAAAATTTAATAAAAAAAAAAGAGCATTATTGCTCTAATTTATTCTTCTAACTGAAACAATTTGAGTTCCTGAACCCCTTAACCATCCTGCTATATTACTAACAATAACACCAGTTCCAGGATTTGCCGCATGAATCATTGTACCATTACCAACATATAACGACGAATGAGTTACCACTCCATTATATCCCCATAATACGATATCACCTGGCTGTGCATTTTCATAACTTACACCTACACCATCATACAATTGAGTTGATGAACTCCTACTAACATTTACCCCAACTAAAGAATAAACATATTGAACAAATCCACTACAATCAAACCCATAAGGCCCGCTTCCCCCAGATATATATGGTCTTCCAACAAGAGAATACGCAATTGAAGTTAAATCGCCACCATATACGCTAAAGTCAACATTTTCAAATACTGGCTCACTATGTTTTATAACAGGCTCCGGTTCAACTACTTCTAAAGTAAACTTTTGAGTAGATTTGTTACCTGAATTATCAATAGCATTGATAACGATTTCATGAACACCTACACTATTGATATCATCACTATAACTGATACTATAGTACTTAGATCTACCGTCTTCAGCAGATTCTAAATAATCAAGATTTCCATCAATTAAATCACTCACAGATTCAATATTATCAATCAGACTATATGAATCTCCTTGAGTAATTGTCATAGTTTCATTCTTAAGAGTAATAATTGGTGCCGCAGTATCAACAACAGAAACGACTATAGGTACTTCTTTAACTATATTATTCTTTTGTACCTCAAGAATTACTTCCTGTTCTCCAAGTTTGTTTGTATCAACATCCTTCTTCACAGATACAACTTCTCCATCTACATCTGTTATTAACTTACCCAAATCATAATTTGCACTTCCATATTCTATAACAGCAGTATTACTAACTTTTACGTTTATACTCTTATACGTGCTATAGCTATGAAATGAATAACAAGTTATCATCATTAATAATGATAACAGTATCAATCCCATAATTCTTTTTGTTTTAGGAATCGACGGTCCATCAATTGATTTCATATAAAATCCTCCCTGACAAGTGTCTATTATAGCATATTCAAAAAATAATGTCAAAATTCTACTCACTCAATCCAGTATAATCAGAATTTAAAGTATTATATTTATCATTCAATTTTGTGTTTGTAACTGTCTCAAGTTGATACCAACCATTTTGAAACATTAGGATATATAATCTTCTTTGTAAATCAGCAATATTCATAAAAGTATTTTTATAAATATCATATAGCCATTCATTACTTGCTTCACTCATTGCAATAACGTAATTCTTCTCCATATCCTTTAATGCAGTTAATAAACAAGTGCAATAATCCTTCTCATTAAGTTCAATTCCTAAAGGAACACTAGTAACACTATTACCAACCTTACTCATTATTTTCACCCCCTGGATTATTTATAATATCTAATACATCTGTCATATTATTTTCAAATAAATCACTTGCTTCTGAGAAAATCTCAATTATTTCCTGAGTATTTAAATACTCAATATCATTACAAGACTTTTTAAAAGCACAATAATTCCATTGAAACATATCACTTAAATAATCTAAATCTTTCCCTGTTATTGTATTTACAGGAACTTCTTGTAATTTATCCATATTTATTTCCTCCCAATTTTATTATGAGAACAAAAGATAATAATTATACAAAAAAAGAATGTTTTATCTCATAATATTTACATTCTCTTTATTAAATTTAGAAAAATTATTTACAATTGAAATTAAAATTTCAACAACCTTCTGCATGTCCTCCAAACAAATATATTCATAAATACTATGAAAGTTATGTCCACCTGTACCGATATTAGGACAAGGAATACCCATCTGACTAATATTTGCACCATCTGTTCCACCTCTAACAGGAATTACAATAGGTTCAACATTAACCTCATCTATTGCCGAGAAAACAAGGTCCAAATAATCAGAATAATTTTTTATGATACTATGCATATTGAAATATTTATCTTGAATATTTAATTCGATACAATTATTATATTTTTTATTTAGCTCATTAACAATAGCTGTTAACTTTTTCTTTCTTTTCTCAAAATCATTAAAAGAAAAGTCCCTAATCAAATATTTCATTTTAGCATAAGAAACATCTCCAGAAATTTCTTCCAAATGGTAGAAGCCTTCATAATTCTCAGTATTTTCAGGAATCTCTAGCGGCAAAGATGAATTAATCGCGATAGCTAACCTAACGGCATTAACCATTTTATCTTTTGCTGTTCCAGGATGCGTATTTATTCCCTTTATTGAGATATTTGCCGTTGCAGCATTAAAGTTTTCATAAGATAACTCACCCAATACACTCCCATCAACAGTAAAAGCAATATCAGGATTAAAATAGCTCAAATTGAGATTATCCGTTCCCATACCAATTTCTTCATCAGGTGTAAAACATACCAATATATCTCCGTGTTCACAATCATTATGAGTAAAGTGTTCTAACATTCCCATTATTTCAGCAATTCCGGCTTTATCATCAGCTCCAAGAAGCGTAGTACCATCTGTTGTAATTATTGTTTTACCAATATGGTTTTTCAAATCAGGATTACTAGAAACAGTTAATAAGCAGTTATCATTCAAACAAATATCTTGACCGTCATAATCAACAATCATCTTTGGAGAAATATCACTACCCCTCTCATCCTCACTAGTATCTAAATGAGAAACAAATCCAACACTAGGGTATGAAGAACTCCCATTAATCTTTGCATATATATAACAATGATCATTATCAAAATAAAGATTATCCACATTTAGTTCTTTTAACTCTTGCATAATCACTTTCGCTAGTTTGCGTTGTCCCAAAGATGTAGGACTATCACTTTTCTTAGAATCAGATGTAGTATCAATACTGATGTAATTTAAAAATCTTTTTAGTATATCCATAAATCAACCTTTTAACTTTTTATATAAGTCTTTCCTTTATTATATTGTGATAAGTAATCTAATGTATCGACTGCAGAATCAGATAAATAATAACTTCCCTGAACCTTATTTCCAGTAAAATTATCATTATATATTAATGATAAAAAATCTAAAAGTTTATCAAAAAAATGATTAGCATTATATATAACAATAGGTTTATCAAATTCATGATTACGTTTTGACTCAATCGCTGTAAACAACTCATAAATTGTACCAATTCCGCCAGGTAAAAAAATTAGTGCATCAGACTGCTCAATAACTTTATCAGTTCTATCTGAAATTGATGAAGTTAATTCAGTATGACTGCAATTCAAGTCTAACAAATCATCTTTATAAGCTTCAGGACATATACCAATTATTTTATTACCATTTTTGTTTGCAATTTTATAAGCAAGACCCATTAGTCCAGATGAACATGCCCCAAACACAAGATCATTACTCATTAAAATCTCGTTTAAGTAATCATTACAATCCAATAAATAGTCCTTAGGAATATCATTACTTGATGAACACCCAATAAAAAGTTTCATAGCTATACCTCCCTAATAGGGCTTATTATAATATAATGGATTAAAAACATCAATAAAAAGAGTCAACAAGTTAACTCTCAATATCCATTTTTTTCTTCATACTTTTATCTTTTCTATTAGATATTATTTCAAAATCATCTTTAATCATTTCAAAATAATAACTTTTGTTACTCAAAATCATAGAACGTATTTCTTCAAAAGATATATTAAATAAACTTTTAGCAGAAAGTGGCCTCAATATTTCAGGAACATTTCCTTTTTTTACAATCAGTTTTTCTTTAAATAATTCTATATCACTAATAACATGTTTGATATTCTGCTTGTACCTCTTCAAAAGTATCAGCAACCGGGCTAATTCTTTCGTCTGATAAGTTCCATAAAATATCAAAATCATGAGTAGCTTCAGTAATATCTAAATAATAATGTCCACCTAAGACACTTGATGCTTCATCAGCAAAAAACATGAGCCCAAAATAAAATCTACTCCAGTTTTAACATCTTTACACATAAAATGAAAAATTGGTTCATCATTACAATGTCTTGGCATTCTTTGAAAACGATCATAATAAAGCAATTTTCTTTCTGCCTTTTGGTCCATAAATACTATACCTACCCTGTGATTACATATTGTAACATATATCACTTTATATTTGGAACAAATTTTTTTAGATACACGTAAATATAAGAAATCTGCATATCATCTCAATTATTTTAATACTTCCACTTCAATTTTTATTCTTTCAACACATTTATAAAAATCGTCACATTCTTCATAATAACAAAAAAACTAGACGGTAATTCTAGTTAATATTTATTACTGCTCGAAAAAAGATCGAGTTTACTATCAATCTGGTGGAGCTGAGGAGAATTGAACTCCTGTCCGAAAATAGAGCTACATAAACCTCTACAAGTTTAGTTAACTAATTATTCTCATATGTTATTCAAGTAATTAACGACCAAAATAACATACCAGTCTCAAATTTCTTTCTATCTTCTAGACAAAAGATAGATATAGCCTATAAAAATGAACCTCTAAATAATCACTAGGCATAGATTAAAAAGAAGCGCTGGCTCGAATTATTAAAGAGCGTAAGCAACAGCTTGGCGTCCACCAAAGAAGTTAGCTACAGCATTTTTTAATTTAGTTGCATTTATTTTTTTGCGTTCGTAACGTGAACAATCGACTTGCCATCCATGCTCAACTATTCCCGTCGAAACCATATCAGCCCCATATACGCATTATAACATAAAAAGAGAAAAAAAGAAATATAAACCTTTATAAATCAAGCAATATAAACAAGAAAAAAAGAAAGATGTAAAGTGTTGCATTTGCAACATACCTTTTGTACTATGTATGGTACAATATTCCAGGAGGTAGATACAATGAATACGAACGACGAATGGAGAGGCTTTAAAGAAGGCTCTTGGTGTTATGAAATAGATGTAAGTAATTTTATCAAAAAAAACTATAAACCATATACAAATGGAGAAAAATTTCTAGCGGATCCTACCGAAAAAACGAAAAAAATCATAAAAAAATACGAAAACACATGTAAACAAGAGGTAAAGAAACACGTTATAGACATAGATGTAGACACACCAGCAGGGATAAATGCCTTTAAACCAGGTTATATATGTCCAGAAGATAATGTAATTGTTGGTTTACAAACAGATGAACTTTGTAAAAGAAGTATAGTTCCAAAAGGCGGATTAAAAATGATTTACCAAGAACTAGATGCATATGGTTATAAGATGAACCCAAATCTAGACAAATTCCTAAATACAAACTTAGTAAAAACTCACAATGACGGAGTCTTTGATGCATATACAAAAGAAATTAGATTAGCAAGACACAATAAACTTTTAACTGGTTTACCTGATGCATATGGAAGAGGAAGAATAATTGGAGATTACAGAAGAATAGCATTATATGGTACAGAAAAGCTAATGGCAGAGAAATATAAAGAATGGAACGAAATGCAAATACGACAAATGGATGACGAAACAATACGGCTAAGAGAAGAAATTGCAATGCAATATAAAGCATTAAATGAAATAAAAGATATGGCTGCCAGCTATGGTTTCGATATTACAGAGCCAGCTAAAAATGCAAAAGAAGCAGTACAATGGACATATTTTGGTTATTTAGCTGCAATAAAAGAAAATAATGGAGCAGCAATGTCATTAGGAAGAGTTGATGCGTTTTTTGATATTTATTTTGAAAGAGATTTTAGTGAAGGAACACTTACAGAAATTGAAGCTCAAGAAATAATTGACAATTTTGTAATTAAACTAAGAGCCGCAAGGCATCTAAGAACACCAGAATACGATGAGTTATTCTCAGGAGATCCTACATGGGTAACATGCTCTCTTGGGGGAATGACTTTAGAAGGTAAAACACTAGTAAATAAAACATCATTTCGAATTGTACATACTCTTGAAAATCTTGAAAGTGCTCCAGAACCAAATATGACTATATTATGGTCACAAGATCTGCCAGAGGCATGGAAAAAATACTGTGCAAAAGTATCCATTGCAACTGACTCCATTCAATATGAAAATGACGATTTGATGAGAAAAACTATGGGTGATGACTATGCAATTGCATGCTGTGTATCATCTATGAGAATAGGCAAAGACATGCAGTTTTTTGGAGCAAGATGTAATCTTGCAAAAGCATTATTATACTCAATTAACGGTGGAGTAGATGAAATAAAACGTGAAGTAGTTATAAAAGGTTTTGAGAAAAATAAAGATGAATATTTAGAATACGAAAAAGTAAAAGAAACATACTGGCGTATGATTAAAGAAGTGGCAAAAATATATAATGAAGCAATGAACATTATCCATTATATGCACGATAAATATGCATATGAAGCTGGCCAAATGGCACTACATGATACAAATGTCAACAGATTAATGGCATATGGAGTGGCAGGATTTTCAGTTGCTGTTGACTCACTTTCCGCAATTAAATATGCGAAAGTAAAACCAATAAGAGATGCTGAAGGAATAGCTATTGATTTCGAAATTGAAGGAGATTACCCAAAATATGGTAATGATGATGATAGAGTAGATGAAATAGGAAAAGAATTACTTGAAAAAGTATACAAAGAACTTTCATCACATAAATGTTATAGGAATGCAACGCCTACCCTTTCCGTACTAACCATAACATCAAATGTTGTGTATGGAAAAAACACAGGTGCTACACCAGATGGCAGAAAATCAGGCGTTCCATTTGCACCTGGAGCTAATCCAATGCATGGAAGAGACTCAACAGGCGCAATCGCATCACTAAACTCTGTCGCAAAACTTGATTGGACAAACTGTTGTAGAGACGGAATATCAAATACCTTTTCCATTATACCAAATTCTTTAGGTAAAAACGAAAAAGAAAGAGTGAATAACTTAGTACAACTAATGGACGGATATTTTTCACAAGGAGCACATCATTTAAATGTTAACGTATTAAATAGAGATATGTTAATTGATGCAATGAATAATCCAGATAAGTATCCTTTATTAACAATTAGAGTGTCAGGATATGCTGTTAGATTTAATAAATTAACAAAACAGCAACAAGAAGAAGTTATAATGAGAACATTTCATGAATCAATGTAATGGAAAAATCAGTAAAATTGAAACATTTGGAACAGTAGATGGTCCAGGGATAAGAACTGTATTATTTTTCAATAACTGTTTATTAAGATGCAAATTTTGTCACAATCCAGAAATGTGGCAAGAAAAAAATTGTAACTTTAGCTCAGAAGAAATTGTAAAAAAGATTTTAAGAAATAAACCATATTTCAAAAATAATGGAGGAATCACAATTTCAGGTGGAGAGCCTTTGCTTCAGTACAGATTTTTAATAGACATTTGCAAAAAATTAAAAAAAGAAAACATACATATTGCACTGGATACATCAGGAATAGGCCTAGGGCATTACAAAGAAATTTTAGAATATATTGATTTAGTTTTATTAGATATTAAACATGTTAATAAAAATGGATTTAAAAATATAACACAAAAAGACAAATATGATGAATTTATTAAATTTATATCATTTCTTAACAAATCCAATAAAGAAGTGTGGGTTAGACAAGTAATAATACCAGATGTTAATGATAATGATAAATACATTAAGGAACTAGCAAAATTTATAAAAAAAATAAAGAATGTAAAAAAAATAGAATTTCTTCCATTTCATACCATTGGATTTACAAAATATAAACAACTAAATATTGATAATCCATATATCAATAAAAAAGCAAAAGATGAAAAAGAGTGTAAAAAACTATATAATAAATTTCAAAAGATATATAAAAAAGGAATGAAATAAATTTCATTCGCCAACCTCTTTGAGGTTGTTTTCTTTTGGTTTATAATTTATTTATGGTTATATGTACTGAAAATAATA
>CACWWC010000011.1 GCA_902764545.1 uncultured Erysipelotrichaceae bacterium
AGCCTATGGAGAAGAAAGAGAACTTTCTCAATGAAGTAGGAATTTTGGGCGGTGACGACCAAAGCGAATAATTTATTTGAAAATTATTCTTTTGTTCTTTACATTTGATATAAATATTTTTTATATTAAATGTAAATAATATTAAATTTATTGACAAAAGAATTATTTGTAGTAGAATAAAATTCAAGTTTAAAGAGGTGATTTTGATGTTTAATTTATTTTTAATTGTTTCTTTTAACTGTTTTTTTGACTTTATATTATTTTATAGATTTGATAAATCTATTTTTAATAGATTTTTGTGTGAGTAAAATGGTTAGAAGAACTTTTTAGTTTTTTGGCCATTTTTTTGTAGGAGGTTGATTTTTATGAAGTGTGTTCTTTTGTCTGGTGGAAAGGGGAAAAGGTTGTGGCCTATTTCTACTGATGATGCTCCAAAACAGTTTGTGCATTTATTTAATGATAATGAAAGTATGCTAAAGAGGACATATGATGCTATTTCTAATATAATTGATAGCCGTGATATTTTTATAGCAACTGGTGAGGAGTATCGTAATGATGTCCTTTCTGAAATTAATGACTTTTCAAATTTTATTTTTGAACCTTCTTATATTGGGACTTTTGGTGCAATATTAAATATTGCTGTATACTTTAGAGAAAAATTAGCTATTCCTTTGGATGAAGTTATTTCTATTATTCCTATTGATCATGATGTGAGTATTGATTTTTATAAAGATGTTTTTAAAGCGGAGGATGTATTAAAAAATATTAATTCAGATATTTGTTTAGTTGGAGTTAAGCCGACTTTTCCTTCAACTCAATATGGTTATATTTCTCATGATTCTGGTTATGTTACATCATTTTTTGAAAAGCCTGATTTTGATAAGGCTTTGCTTCTTATGAATAATGGTGCTTTATGGAATAGTGGGGTGGTAAATTTTAGACTTAAAAGGATTATTGATTTATCAAAAAAGTATCTTAGTTTTAAGAATTATGATGATTTTTATAAACAATATGATAGTTTGGTCCATACAAGTTTTGATTATGAGGTTCTTGAAAAGGAAGAGAGTATTTCATTAATAGCTACTGATTATACATGGAATGATATTGGTACTTGGGATATTCTTGCTTCTAAGCTTTCGGTTAGTGATAAATATAATACTAATATTATTAATTTTGATAAAAAGAAAATAGTTAATGATGGTGTTTGTGATTCTATTATTATTAATAGTAAAGAAGGCATAAGACTTATTAAGAAAGATATTGATGATATGGTTTTTCGACAGTGGGGGTATTATAAGGTCCTTAATGTTTTCAATTCACCTTTTCTTCATATTAAGGTTAAGGAGCTGACTTTACTACCTAATAAAAATATAAGTTATCAGTATCATAAATATCGGAATGAAGAATGGTTTGTTCTATCCGGCAATGGAGAGATTGTCATTAATGGTAAACACCTTAATATTACTGCTGGTGATGTTGTGACAGTTGATAAAATGAAAAATCACTCTATAAGAGCGATTGATACTTTGAAAATTATTGAAGTTCAATATAGTGATGTTATGGTTGAAGAGGATGATATTGTTAGACTTGAATATGATTGGGATAAGATTATTGGATAGTTTTTATTAATTCAGTAATTTCCTCTATTTTATTGAGATAGTATTTTGCTTCTATATTAGAACCAAAGCCATATTTACTCCAGATGAATGTAATCTGATTTGCTTCGGCTGATTTTTTATCATCTTCTTTATCTCCTACATAGCAAGTTTCATCTAATAAGAGATTATTTCTTGATATTACTAAATTAATGTTTTCTGGTTTTGATTTATTAGTGTTTCCGATACATTCTATATCTTTAAATAAATGTTTTAATTTATAATGTTGTAGAAAGCTTTCAATATATCCTTTTTGACAATTACTTACTATATATAAATTATGAGTTTTATTTAGTTTAATAAGTGTATCGATTGTATTTGGATATAGTTTTGCTCCATGTTTAGCAAGATACTTTGTTTCTTCTTGTTCACATTTAATCATATTGTTTTTGGCAGTTTCCGGATTACAATCTGGGAACAGGTATTTCATAAAAGAATCACTTGATTTACCCATAAGTGCTAGTAGTTTATCACTTGTTGCATTTATACTTGGGAAAACACTTTTCCAGGCTTTAATTATTTCTTCTCTTGAGTCCCATAGGGTTCCATCAAGGTCAAAAATAATATTTTTAATTTTAGTCATTTTTTTCACCTCATATTTATACTAACATAAAAATAAATAAAAAAGGAGTTTTATATGAAAATAGTTGATTTTAGTACAATTACTAAAAAGGTTAATGTTAATGAATTCATTAAAAATGATACTGAGAGGTCTTTAGTTATTTATTCTATTACTTCTGTCAAAAAAAATAATTTATTTATGGATAATCCTAATTATGATTATTATAGTACTTTAGAAGTTACTAAAAAAAAGGTTAATATTGATAATTTATTTTCCAGTTTAGATAATTATAAGAAGATTATTTCTATTGGTGGTGGAACAGCCACTGATATTGGTAAATATTTATCTTTTAAATTTAATATTAGGTTAATTTCAATTCCTACAATGTTATCTACTAATGCTTATGCTACTTGTAAAGTTGCTTTAATAAATAATGGTAGAGTTGAATCTCTTGATGCTGTTACTCCTAGTGAAATATATATCGATAGTAAAATTTTAGTTAATTCTACTGAGAACAATTTGTATGGGTTAGTAGATATTTTTTCAATCTATACTGCTCTTAGGGATTGGGATTTAGCAATTAATAATAATGGTGAAGATAAAAATTCCGAATATGATTCAGCTATGGATTTATTGAATTCTACTATTGAATATACTTTTACAAAAAGCTGTACTGAAATAGTAAATGATGTTGATTTTATTTATAAAATAATAGGTACTTCTGGTTTAATAACAAATAGATATGGAAGTGGAAAGCCGGAGAGCGGTTCTGAACACATTTTTGCAAAGGCTTTGGAGAAAGAGGTTAGTATTCCACATGCTGTTTCTGTTACAAATGGAATTATTTTAATGATTTTATCTCAAAATATTATAAATAATTCTGAAGAATTGTCAGATTCTGATTTAAAGGTTATATCTATTTTGAAAAAACTAAATATGTTTGATTTAAATTTAAAATATAACATTTCTTTTGAATTAATCAGCCAGGTTTATCTTAATCTTACTCCTAGAATAGACAGGTATTCTATTGTTGATTTAATTTATAACAATCAGGATATTAAAATGCAGGTTTTATCAAAGTATAAGGAAATAATGAAAGGATTTTTAAAATAATATGGTTGAATATAATGGAAAAAAGTTAACTATTATGGCTTGCTCTAAATGTAATACTTCTTGTAAACACTGTTATATTTCTTATAAAGGAAATAGGACTCCTGATGAGCTTATGAATTTAGTTATGAAGTTTAGGTACAAATATAAAATCGAAATTAATGGAGCGGAGATACTAACAGATTTGGGTTATATAGAGAGTTATCCTTTAATTGGACAGGATTTTATTATGACTAATGGTATTGAAATTTATAAAAAACCTGAAGTATTAGATTTTTTGATTTCTAGGGGTATAAAGCAGATCTTTATGTCATTTCATTTTGGTATTCATGATGATATTTCTAGTGTTGAAGTTGCTATGCTTGAGAGTAATATTAAAAATATTTTAAAAAGAAATTTAAAATTAAAACTTTATGTTACAGTTACTCAAAAGAATTACCAATATGTTCATGAAATTGTAGAAAAAGCTAGGAAATATGGTGCTGTTTCTGTTAGATTTACAAACTTTATTAAACAAGGTAATGCCATAGATTTAAGTGATAATAATATTCTTACCAAAAGTCAAATTAATGATTTTTTAGATAGCGTTTCAAAAGAAAGAAAATTATATGATCAAGATGTTATGGACATTGAGAGATGTGGTAGTTTTGGTAAGGGTAACTCCTCAAAGTTTAATTGCTATGCAATTAATAATAATGTAATTCTTACACCAGATAATAACATTTATCCTTGCTTGTTTTTAGCAAAACCTGGGTATGAGATTGGTTATTATGATGGTGATACATTGAATTTATATAATGAATATAACAATGATGGCAATGATTGCTTTGTTAGAGATTATTGCAATTATGGGGATGTTAAACAACTTAGGAAAAAATTGGAGGTGAAATAATGAAGATAGCAATTTTAAGTCCTTGGACTGTGAGGTCTAACTCCGTTGGAGGAACTGAGAGATTTGTAATTGATCTTGCTGAAAGCTTTAATAACTCTGGTCATGAAGTTGATGTATATATGCTTTCTGGAAATAATTATTGCAAAAATAATATCAATTATATAAGTATTAATTTATTTGGAGAGAATAGAATTGTTGATGAATATTTTTTGAAACAAGAATTTAATGAATTTAATTCTTATGAGTCTTTTAAAGATTTAGCTTTAAGAATAGATAAGAGCATTCCATTTGAAAAATATGATTTAGTTCATCTAAATTCTCAACTATTTTTAGAAGCTGGTAAAAATAATAAAAGAATCTTTACAATTCATACTAATCCGTTTGAATATAAACTTGATTGGGGAGAAAAATCTTTTTCTATTATGCTAGATATTATGAAGGATAATTATATTAGTACTGATACTCATTTTGTTGCTCCATCTATGTATTATGCAAATATTTATCATGAATTGGCGGGGATTAACATTGATTTTATTCCGCATGCAATTGATATTGAAAGACTTAATTCATTAAAGAGCAAAGAGTCTATTTATCGTGAAATGGGTATTGATCTTGATAAAAAGTTGATATTGCTTCCTAGTAGATTGGAGCCAATCCAAAAACAACCTATGTTATTCTTGAAAAGTTTTGCCTTACAAAGTGATGGTGTTAAAAATAAGTTTAAAATTATTTGTACTGGTGCTGACAAACAGTATGAGAAATTTAAAAATGAAATTATTGATTTTTGCAGTATCAACAATATAGATATTTCTATTTGTAGGTTTGATCAAATGGCAGATGGATATAAGGCTTGTGATATTGTTGTTTTACCATCTAAGTCTGAAAGTTTTGGTTATTCTGCTTTGGAAGCTATTTCGTTGGGTATTGTTACAATTATTAATAATATACCAACTTATATGGAGATTGCTGAAGGTGCTAAAAATTGTTATTCTTTTGATAATAATGTTGAATCTCTTGATTATTTGTTAAGAAATATTCTGGGTAATAGTTTTGATAGAGTTATACAAGAAAAAAAATGGAAGGATAGATATTCTATGAAGTTATTTTGCAGGAAGTATCTTGACTTGTACGATAAAAATGGTTAATGATATTTGGTTTACTAATTTAGAAAAAAATCCGGAATATATAAATGAATATGTTAGATTTTGTAAAGAGGAGTGGAGTTCATATAGTGGTGAACTCTTAGAAAAGAAGATTAATGATCAGGTTAGAAGAATTATTAATGGTGAAGATGGAATTATTTATGTTGTTTTAATGTTATTAAAAAAGGAATTAATTGGTTTTATTTCATTGTTTGAATCAGATGGAGATTATTATAAGGAGTTGAGTCCTTGGTTTGCTACTTTCTATGTTAAAGAAAAATATAGAAATATGGGATATTCTACTTTGCTATTTCAAGAGTTAATTAATGAATCAATTAATTTAGGGTATGATGAAGTTTTCTTTAGATCTTATATTGAAAATTATTATGATAGATTATATGGTGCGGAAGTAATTGATGAACTTGATAATGGTCAAAAAATGTATAAAATTTCTCTATCAAAAAGAAAGTAGGTGAAGTTTATGAATGATAAAATAGGAATTATTGGGTTAGGATATGTTGGCGCTCCTCTTGCTTATTTAGCTGCGGCAAAAGGTTATAATGTTGTTGGTATTGATACTGATCAGTCTAAAATTGATTATATTAACAAACGTTTAAATGTTCCGAAGCAGTTAGTTAATGACTATTCTTTAAATAAATATTCTTTAAAAGCTTTTTCTAATTATAGTAATATTAGGGATTCAAGCATTATAATAATTTGTGTTCCAACTCCTACACTTGATAATAAACCAGACTTATCTATATTAAATAGTGTTGTAAAGAGTATTTCAAATTATTTGAGAAATGGATGCCTATTAATTGTTGAGAGTACTATTGCACCTGGGATGACTAAAAAATATGTTGAGGATAGTTTAAGCAAATTTAATTTAATACTTGGCACGGATTATCTACTTGCATATTGTCCTGAAAGAATTGATCCTGGAAACAGTCACTATTGGGTTGGAAATATTAATCGCGTTTGTGGTGCTACTTCTACTGATGCTTTAAATAAAGCCATTAATTTTTATAGTTCGATAATCGATGCTAAGATTATCTCAATGAATTCTATTGAGGAGGCTGAACTTGTTAAAGTTTGGGAAAACTCTATTAGAAATGTGGCTATTGCGCAGTCAAATTTACTTGCTATGGTTTGTGATAAGAATAATCTTTCAGTAAAAAGTGTTATTAATGGGTTAAGGTCTAAGACTGAACAGTTTGTTCCCAATATTACATATCCTGGTATTGGCCCTGGAGGGCATTGTATTCCTGAAGATATTCACTATTTGATAGATGCAATTGATATGGATGTGGATGCAAGTTTGTTTTCTGAGTCTGTTAAAATAAATGAATATATGCCTTTTTATGCAATGAATAAACTGAATACCTGTATTATTGATAATGGTGATAGTTTAACAGATTTAAAAATATTAGTTTTGGGAATTAGTTATAAACCTAATTCTAAGGATACTAGAAAATCTCAAGCGAAAGTCTTGTATGATTTGCTTAACAATAGTAATAATTTAGTTTCATATTTTGATCCTATTGTAGATGGGATGGATGAATCTTTATCTGTGAATGTTTTAGATAATGAATTGTCTAAAAATGATGTTATTGTTATTGCTTGTTGTCATGATATATTTCTAAATATTGATTTTTCTAAATATAAGAATATTAAATATGTACTAGATTGTTGGAATAAGTACGATAAAAGCTTGCTTATTAAGAACAATATAAAATATATTGGCATTGGTGAATAAGGGGGATTATATGATTGATTATCATGTTCATTCTAATATAAGTTATGACGGTAAGTCCTCTCCTCAAGAATATATTGATATAGCTCATTTAAAAGGAATTAAGGAGTTTACTTTTACTGAACATTTTGATTACTTAAATGGAGTTTCTAATATTAATTTAGATAATTATTATTCTTCTTTTAAGAATTTGACTATTCCTGATGATTTAAGTGTTAATTTTGGGGTGGAGGTTGGTTTTAATAAGCATTATAAGACTACTATTGAAAGTGCGATTAGTAAATATCCTTTTGATTTTATAATTGGGTCTTCTCATTCAATTGGTGGGTTTGAAATTAATGATGAGTTATTTGACTCTAGATGTAGAAGTGATGTTTATTTAATGTATTTTAATGAAATAATAAACAATATTAAATTATTTACAAACTATGATGTGTATGGTCATTTAGATCATATAGTAAGATATGGTAATTTTGATGATAATATTTTTGATTATATAAACTATATAAATATTATTGATGAGATTCTTAAAGTAATTATCTCTAATGGGAAAGGGTTGGAAGTCAATTCTTCTGGATACAGGTTTAATAGTAATAATCCATATCCGTGCGTTGATATTTTAAAAAGATATAAAGAATTAGGTGGAGAGATTATTACTGTTGGTTCTGATGCTCATAAATATTGGGAGCTAGGACGTGATTTAGATATTGTTTATGAATTATTATTAAAATGTGGATTTGATTATATTAATATATTTCATAATAGAAATGTTTCATATGTAAAGATAAAGAAGTAAGGAGTTTATATGAAAAACAATAAAATAATGTCACCTTTTTTTAAAATTAATTCATCAAATGAGTTAATATACTTAAATAGTTACAAGTTATGTGATTTATCTCTATCATCTAGTGTTAATGATTACATTTTGGAGGCTGAGGGGGTTGTTTTCCCGGATATTAAAAAAGTTAAAAAGCCTAATACTGCATTGATTTTAGAGCCGCATTCTGATGATTTTGCTTTATCTGCTCTTGCTTATACTTTGAATAATTGTAATTCTTTAGTTTTAAATGTTTTTTCAAAAACTAGTCTTGATTTCTTTACCTGGAAGGATTTAATTGATATAAATGCTTTTGAGTATGAAAAGTTAAGGCTTAGTGAGTCTTCTTTTGCGATAGAAAAACTTTTAAAAGAACGTTTTAAATCTCTTAGATATCAATCTATGCGTATTACTAAGGATAAAATACAAGATGTAAAAAAAAATATTTGTGATGCGATTATCAGTGCGTTAAAAAAAGATAAAACTATTGATAGAATACTAGTTCCGATGGGTGTTGGACTTCACCCTGATCATAAGATTGTTTTTGATGCTATTTTTGATAATTATTATTTATTTTCTAATTACAAAATTATTCTATATCCTGAGTATCCTTATTCAAGATGTAAAAAGGCTTATAATGATAGGCTATCCTATATTAAAAATTTATTTTGTATTAAACCTATTATTGTAGATACCTCTAATAATTTAGAGACTATTGTTGATGTTATTTCGGTATTTAGATCACAGTTTGATGATATTAACAGAAGTCAAATGCTTGCAATCGTTAGAGAAGACTACAGAGCAATTGCTAGTGAATATAATGTTGATAATCTTTGTTGTGTTTATTATGAGATTGGTGGTGTTTTGAATGAAAATTAGCTTTTTTGATGATGAGCCTGAACTATATCCTCTTCAATATGGTGGAAAAGCTAGAACAATTATCAATTTGGCAAATGAATTTATGAAACATCCAGATGTTGAAAGCGTAACTGTTTTAAGTAGAAGTATTTTTACTGATAAAGATGAATTTGAATTAAATGGCGTTAGATATGTTAAATTAGATGATTCTAATACAATTGAAAAAATTGTTTCAGAGGCTAATAATACTGATATATTAAATATTCATTGTTGTTCTTTTACTTTTCCTTTTTTGAAATGCAAAGCTAAAAAAATATATTTTATGCATGATGTTTTAATTGCAACTGCTGATAAGGGTAGCCATTTAGATAAATCTCTCGGTGGATATTTTGATTATGTTATGGCTCCTTCTCTGTTTGCTAAAAGTATATATGAAAAATATAGAAAAATTATTAATGGGGTTGTTCCTTGTGAGGTGATACCAAGGCATATTAATACAGATTTGTTTTTTATTCCCAATGATTCATGCCCAATTGATTTTTTAAATACTATTAAAAAAAAGTATGATGAGGTATTCTTTTTTCCATCTAGACCTATTGCTGAAAAGGGTAGAAAATATTTGATTGAGTTTGCAAATTCTATATTAAATAAGAATATTTGTATAATTGGTCCTTTTGGGGACATGTCTGATTTACCTCTTAATTGTTTTGACACGGGCTGGATTGAAAGTGAAAATCTAAAATATTATTATTCTATTTCTTCTGTCACACTTAATTTTTCTACTTTACCTGAGAGTTTTTCTCAAGTATGTATTGAGTCTGTGTGTTGTGGGTGCCCTGTTGTTGCTTTTGCGGTTGGTAATGTTACAGATTTAGGTAAAATTACAAATGCTATTAAATTGTGTGATAGAAACTTAGAGTCAATAAAAAAAACTGTTGATGAGGCACTTATTTTAAAACGAAATAATAATCAATTTTCTTTGGAAGCAAAAAAACTATTAGATTTATTTAGTAAGGACGTAATAATTGATCAATATATCAATTTTTATAAAAAAATATTGAAGGATGGTGAAAACTATGAAAAATAAACCTAAAGCAATTTACCAGGATCAAAGAATTGCTGAGGAATGGTGTAATTTTAAGTGTGAGTATTGTGAGGGCTTTTGTCCTACTGAGTATTCTCTTAAACAGGATAAAGATGGGAATTTACATGTTGCTGATGAGTGGTATGACATGGTCAATTCTTTTGATAATAATTTAAAAAAATATTTTGCCCATGGAAGAGGTTTTAAACAGTTTTATGAATTAGCTGATAGTATTATGTCTTTATCTATGAAAGTTATGGATACTGATATTTTAAAAATATCTGGTGGAGAATTAACTGTTAATCCCAGACTATGTGATTTTGTTGAGTCCATTCATAATAATTATCCATCAATTCAAATATTAAGTAATGGCTCTAATATTAAGGATGAAGATATTGAAAGATATAAAAATATGGGAAATATTTCCTTTCAGATTTCTTTAGATGGTGTCAGCCCTGAGGCTAATTATTCTAAATCTCATAGCAGTTATATGACTAATAAGGTTGTAAGTACTATTGATAAATTGTTGGAAAATGGTATAGAGGTTGAGATTAATTGTGTATTAACAAAGTATAATACTGATAAGTTTTACGAATTTCTAGAGCACTTTTCAAATGCACGTAATTTAATGATTTTTCCAAGACCTATTAGAGGTGGTGCTAGAAAATTAATTGATTTTAATTCAGAGCATGTTGAAAAGTTTAGTAAATGTATAGATGAAAATTATGATAAGTATAAAAACATTTTACCTTCTAAAGAATATTTTGATAGATTAATTGATATTATGAAAAATAATAAAAGAAATTATAAATGTTATGTTCCATTTTTTGTTCAAAGTATTGATGGGTATGGTAATTTTGAGATGTGTCCTATAGGATTGCAATATGATAATAAACCAAATATAGTTATTGGTGATGTTTCAGGGAATTCAATTTTATGTAATTCTTCTTATGATGTTGAAAAAAAATATTCTTTATGTGAGTATTGTATTAATCAATATGAAATGTTAAATTTGTATGTAGATGGTATAATTTCTTTAGATGAATTGAGGCGTGTCCCTTCTCTAAATAATGATACTGTTCTTTTACATATTAATGATATAAAAAGGGAGATTTGTCGTAATGAAGTTAAAAGAAGTAATAATAAAAAAGTATTGTCTAAGAGTTAATAAAATTGAAATTAATGATGAGTCTACTGATGGGAATGTTTATATTGTTCATTCTAATGATAATAAGTATGTATTAAAAGTTTATGATAGTTTTGAGCATGCTATTTCCATGGTTGATATTCATAATTATTTGAGCAATAATGATATTTCTGTTCCTAAAATATTAAAAAATTCTGATGATAAATTTATAACAAATTTTGATAAAAAATATCTTGTTTTATATTCTTTTTTACCTGGTGTTCAGTTACGTGATTATGTTTCTGATAATGATATTTATAAAAATATCGCGAAAAGTGTTAAAAGGATGCATGATGTAACTTCAGGTTTTAATAAGTTTGGTTTAGATTCAATTCCTTTTTTGGTAGATGATGATTTTGATAATTTTTCTCTTATACATTTTGATTTAACTAATTGTAATATATTTTATGATACTTCATTTTATAATTATATTGGTTTTATTGATTTTGATGATGCGAAATATGGTCCATGTATTATTGATGTTGCTATTATTATTTCTTTGTTATTCTTTTCTAAAACAAGGGGAGTTAATAAAGAAGGATTAAATATTTTTTTAAGAGAGTATTATAATCCTTTGGAGTTAGACAAAAATCTCCCTTTTGTAAAAAAGTATGCTTTACGATGGATTGATTATGTTATTGATAATAATAATTTTGATTCTTCTACACAAGATAGTTTTATTATTAGAAGAAATTTAATCGATGAATTTTTTGAAGAATAACTTGAAAAAATACGAAAAATGTGGTATAATTATATCGTTGAAAGGGAGTAGTTCCATCATATTGATGAAGTAACTCAACAGAACCGATAATAGGGTAAAATTATCTGGGTTATTTATAGAGGACAAGACTTTTATAGAAATATAGGAGTCTTGTTTTTTTGATGGACTTTTAAGGAGGTATTATGAAAGGTTTATTTAATAATGAAAAAATAAGAATATATGGAGTTTGTGTTATTGCTGTTATTTGTTTAATAGCATTAAGCTTTACTACTGTAAGAAGTGGAGAGGTTGGTATTAGAGTTAGATTTGGTAAAGTTGTAAGTCACGAAGTTAAAGCTGGTATTAATATGAAGATACCTTTGATTGAAAAAATAGAAAAGATGAATGTTCGTGTACAGAAAACTGAAGTTAAAACAAACAGTTCTAGTAAGGATTTACAAGAAGTTGAGATGAGTTTAGCTGTTAACTATCAAATTGAAAGAGATAAGGCTACTAAACTTTATAAGAATGTTGGTATGAGTTATGATGATGTTGTACTTGAACCTGCTATTCAGGAAAGCATTAAGGCTGTTACTTCTAAATATACTGCTGAGGAATTAATTACTAATCGTAGTGAGGTTAGTGTTAAGTGCCAAGAGGAATTAAATAGAAAAGTTAATAAATATGGTATTAAGGTTAATGATTTTAATATAACAAACTTTAACTTTAGTAAGGAATTTAATAAGGCTATTGAAGAAAAACAGGTTGCTGAACAAAAGGTTTTAACTGCTAAACAAGAACTTGAAAAAGAGCGTATTGAAGCTGAGAAGAAGATTGTTAAAGCTGAGGCTGAAAAACAAGCTAATGAATTGAAACAACAAAGTCTTACTGATAATATTATTAGGGAAAAGTTTATTGAAAAATGGAATGGTGAATTACCTAAAGTATCAGGAAGTAATAATATAATGGATGTATCTAGTATATTAGGTTAATTAAAAGGAGAGGTTGAATATTTATGTTTTATACAAAAAACTTAGATAAAGTTGCGGATCAGCTACATTATACACATAAGATTAGAAATATGAGATTATCTGATAGAATGAGATATTTTGAAAGTGAGAATAACTGCTATACTTGGGCTGAGGGATTAACTGAGACTACTTTCAATGATGTATTGTATAAGAAGTTACTTGGTTTATTACCTAGAAATGTAAGAAAAACATTAAAAAAATTAGATAAAGAAATTAAAAAGCTTGAGAATGATATTAAGTCAACTACAGGATGGGAACTTTATGATAGAAATGTTATGTATTCTTATCATAGAAATTTTAAACCTACATTATCTGAACCTGCAGTTTATAGAAACGAACAAGGCTTTTATGTTGAAGAATCAAGTTTATATTCTGAAATATATAAACGTATATATGAAGTATCTAAGAAATTTTTTGATGCGAATAAAAGTAAGCTTGAAAAATTACATGAGTTATTATCTATGAAGGAAGAGCTTATGAATAGAGCGATTCACTTAGTTGATGTAAGTGATATGAAACTTGCTAGAGAGATAGTATTATTCTTAGGATATAATCCGTATGATGGTGAAGAAAAAGGCGCAACTTATTATAATAGAAGTTTTAGATAGGGTTACCTATCTTTTTTTGTCAAAAAAAGCAAGTGAAATTTGACATCGGAGGGGGGTAGTTTACAATGTATATATAATAGTAGAATAAAGCAATATGATAACTCAAATAGCTGGTGGTGGCTACGTAATGCTCCAATTTTTGCTGCAGATACATTTCGTTGCTTCAATCATGATGGTACTTTGCATTATGCTAATGCTACCTATTTTTGGGGGATATCTCCAGCTTTCCGAATTGCATAATTAATTTAAAATTATATAAACTTTAATATAAAAAGTTATAAATACTTGTAAGTGTTTATGACTTTTTTTATGTTTCTTTTTTTAGACTTTTTACTTTTTACCCAAAAAAGCAAACAAAAGTTCGTGACAAATATATCGAACAGATGTATAATTAAATTGGTGATTTAAAATGACTATAAAAGAGAAACTTATTATATTATCTGATAGTGCAAAATATGATGCATCGTGTTCATCTAGTGGTAGTAATAGATCTAATACAAAGGGTGGAATTGGTAATGCTGCAAGTTGTGGGATATGTCATTCTTTTACAAGTGATGGTAGATGTGTTTCACTTCTTAAAATATTAATGACTAACTGTTGTATATTTGATTGCAAGTATTGTATTAATAGACGCAGTAATAATATTACTAGGGCTATATTTACACCAGAAGAGGTTTGCAGTATAACTATAAACTTTTATAGAAGGAATTATATTGAGGGATTGTTTTTAAGTTCTGGTATTATAAAAAATCCTGATTATACTATGGAGTTGTTAATTAAGACTATATATCTACTTAGAAATAAATATAAATTTAATGGATATATTCATGCTAAGGCTATTCCTGGTGCAAGTAATTTTCTCCTTAAAAAACTAGGTAGTTTAGTAGATAGATTAAGTGCAAATATTGAGTTACCTTCTAATAATAGTTTAAAGTTACTTGCACCTGATAAAAATACTAATAAAATTAATAACATTATGAGAACTATAAAAAATAATAGGAGTAGAAGCTTTACTCCAGCTGGTCAGAGTACTCAAATGATTATTGGTGGGAGTCCTGAGACTGATTTAGATATTTTAGGTAAAAGTGAATTTTTATATAATAATTACGATTTAAAGAGAGTTTTTTATTCTGCATATATACCTATTAATAAGGATAAGTTATTACCAACTATAAATGTGCCTCCTTTAGTTCGAGAAAATAGACTATATCAAGCTGACTGGTTACTTAGATTTTATGGATACAAGGTTGATAATTTGCTTGATAAGAATAATCCTAATTTTAATATATTACTTGATCCTAAGGCAGATTGGGCTCTTAGACATATGAATGAATATCCTAAGGAAATAAATAAAGCTAGTTATTATGATTTGTTAAAGATTCCTGGAATTGGTCCTAAATCTGCTAAAAAGATAATTTCTTCTAGAAAATATTATAATCTTGAATTGAATGATTTAAAAAAAATGGGTATTTCTTTAAAAAGAGCAAAGTATTTTATTACTTGTAATGGCAAGTATTTTACTAGTATGAATATTTTTAATAAAAGCATTATTCAAAGTAATTTAGTTTTGGAAGATAAAACATTCACATCAAGTGGCGTTCAATTAAGCTTGTTTAATGAATAGTATTTATTTATACGATGGAGATTTTTCTTCATTAGTCAGTTTAATTGTTGAGTTAATAAATAAAGATATTGTTCCTGATGGAATAAGGGTTATTAATAATGATCAGAAAGGTTTATTTGATTGTGAATTTAAGCTAGATACAAGGAATAAAAATAAGAATATTCAGTTTATAAAGAGTAAGTTATCTAAAAGGATTATTGGAAGTATATATTATGCTTTTTTATCAGAAGATGAAAATATTGGAAATACTATTTATTGGTTTATTAAATATGCGCTTATACATAAAGATAAAATCTATTATATGAGGAGACTTGACTGTGTTAATAGAGTTATTAAATTATCCAGTTATGTTTCTAGAGAAACTCATAAATTAAAGGGATTTTTAAGATTTAAACAGATGAAGAATGATTTTTTATATGCTGTTATAGCACCTACTAATAATGTATTAGGTCTACTTGGCAATCATTTTAAGAAGAGGTTAAGTGGGGAAAACTTTGTTATTTATGATCAAATGAGAAGAATTTACTTGATATATAATCAGATTAATATTATTTATGTTCGTGATGATGATTTAGTAAAAAAAGATATTATTATAAGTAGAGATGAAGAGTTTGTTGAAGATTTATGGAAGAGTTTCTTTAAGAGTGTTTCTATTGATGAAAGAGAAAATTTGAAATGTCAGATGAAGTTTATGCCTAAAAAGTATTGGGCTAATATGATTGAAATGGAGGATAAATTATGAAAAAAGTTGTTAGTTCGAGTGAGTTAAAGAATAAAATGGTGGATTGTGTCAATATGTTATGTGATGCTGTTTCATCTACTTTAGGGCCTACAGGTAATAATGTTTTAATTAGTAATAGTGATTCTTCTTCTTTTATTACAAATGATGGTGTTACTATTGCATCTAATATTGAAAGTGATGATAGTTGTTCTAATGCAATACTTGATATTATTAAGGAAGCAGCATTAAAGACCAATGAACTTGTGGGTGATGGAACAACAACTACATTGGTTTTATTACAATCTATTTTTAATCAGGGTGTTGATATGATTAATAATGGTTATAATGCTATTACATTAAAATATGAATTGTATGATTCTCTTGATAATGTTTTAAAAATACTTAGTAGTCTAAAAAGAAAACCTACTAATAGTGATTTATTATCTATTGCGTCAGTATCTACTAATGATTTAGAAATGGGTAAATATATTTATGATTTATATATTAAAATGAAAAATAGGTATGCTATTAAAATCATGGAGGGATATAGTGAAGATACTTATTATAATATCAAAAAGGGGTATATTATAGATATTAATGGTATTTCCAGTTTATTCTTTAATAATAAAAAGAGTATTGAATTAAATTATTGTGATGTGTTTGTTGTAAAGGGATTTATTTCTTCAATGGAACAAATTAGTGAGATTATAAATGAGGGTGTTATTAATAATAAAAATATAATTATATTTGCTGAAGATTATGAAAGACATATTGAGGAAGAATTGCTGGCTTATTATTTGACTGAGAATATTAGAATAATAATTATTTCTATTTCAGAATATGGTTCTCACAGAGATATGATATTTAATGACTTATCTATACTTAGTGGTTGTGCTATTAAAAATATTGAATATGAAAAAGTCTATTATTCTGATTGTGGTGTTTTTTCTAATATTCTAATAAATAATGGTGATTTGATTATTTCTTTTGATAAGGATAGGGCGGTTAAACTTAGAAACTTAATTACTAAGGAGCTTTCTTGCGTCAATAGTGAGTATGATAAAGAATTTATTATGAAAAGACTTTGCATGATAAATAAAGGTATTGCTTATTTATATGTTGGTGGGATAACAAAAACTGAAATTAAAGAAAAAATAATGAGATTTGAAGATGGCCTTTGTGCATTAGCATCAGCTGAGAGTGGAGTATGTTTGGGTGAAGGGGTTACCTTAATGAATGTTAGTAATCTTATAGGTGATGTTAGTTGTGGGGATAAAATTATAAAAAACGCATTATGTATTCCATTTAATAAAATTATAGAAAATATAGGACTTGATCCTAGTAAAATAAAAAAAGAAATTGTAAATCACAATTATAAAAAAGTTTATAATTACATTAATAATACATATGAAGAATCATCTTCAATACTTGATCCTTTCTTAGTTCTTTCTACTTGTTGTAAGAATGCTGTTAGTATCGCAAGTATCTTATTGACGACTAATTATCTTGTGGTATGTGAAAACATTAGTATTTAAATATTTTAATTAATTTATTGTATATATAAAAAATTACTATAAGTTAGTTTTTTTGTTCGATTGATTTTTATAGTTCTAAATATTAATATATCTATAGGTGGTAGTATGAGAATATCTATATTTAATTTAAATAATAAGACTAGTTATAAGAGTGAATATTTAAAAATTATTAAGGTTCTAAATAGTAAATGTCTTTCTTTTAAAAAGAATGATTATAATTATTTTGATTTTGTTAATACTTATTTATTTAATAATTGGAAGTATCGTGGTACTTATTTAGACTTGTATGAATATTTAGAATTTATTGGTATTAATGTTAAAAGTCATAAGATTAATCAAGATAGTTTTGTTAATTTTTTGGAATTTTTACTTAATATTCAAATTCTTATTGAGTCTATTAAATACTACAATGATAATATTGTTTTTAATACTAAAGCTAGAAGTGTGTTGTTTCATAATATTCCTATTATTCTTGATGAATTAGGATATCAGGCATATGATTTTGATGATAAGGTTATATTATGTAAGAAGGATATTACATATACTGATTTACTTGATTTGGTTGATGATGATATTTCAGATTTATTACTTTCTTATAATAACATTAATAATAGTGGTATTAAGATGAAGAGAATTGTTCTAAATAAGATTTATAATTATTTATGTTTAGATATTGATAAGTATAAGTCTTTTAATACTTCTATATTTAATTCTATTAAATTAATTATTACTAAGATGGGTGTTAGTTCTGAGATTGATAAAAAATATATTTCTTTATCTAATTATAAACTAAGAAAATATTATGATTATTGTTTTAGATTAATGTGTTATCTAATAAATAGTGAGTATGTTTATAAGATGAGGGATGAGATAAGAAATTTATGATATAATAGTTTGTTGTGAGGAGTGATTATGTGTTAGATGATACTTATGAAGCATCAGGATATCATTATGGAGTTTTGGCATCTAATAATGAAATTGTAAATACAATTATTAGTTGTGGATGTCAGGATATTTATTCACCAGAGGATTTTGGTAAGTTTTTAGATAATTTGAGGCGACATGGAACTTTCAATATAATTGAGTTTGAATCAATAGATGGGTTAACTATTGGTGATTTGAAGAAATTTAAATGTTTTAATGATGATTTCTTATTATTCTGTATGTATGATATGGTTGATTGTTATAATGATTCTTGTGGAAGACACCTTAGTTTAAGTGAAAATTTAATATTTCATTTAAATACGTATAGTGATGATACTATGATAGATAATTTGATTGCAGATTCTTTAATTCAATCTATAAATAGTGGTAGCAAAGGTGCTAATTTCGATAGAAGAGCAAAATGTTTTTTGCAAAGATATAAATATGGGACAAAGCAAAAAACTGATGATAAAATAAAGTCTATGAAAAATCAATAAAGAGTTATTTATAACTCTTTTTTGACTTCATAAAATAATTATGTTATTATATGGCATTATTTAGGGGGATTTATGACTAGTTTAGATATGGATTTATATTATACTTGGAAAATTATTAATGGTGAGGATGTTCCAATAAATTATGGAAAAATTTATATGTCTACTAATGATTCAATGAATCTTATTGATCGATTTGTAGATGTTTATGACAAGGATGTTTTGACTGTGTTAGGATCAGGTGACCAAGCATTTCATTTTATGAATGGTGGTGCTAGAAGTGTTGACTTATTTGATATTAATAAGCTTAGTATTTATTACTACTATTTAAGAGTATGGCAGATATTATATCTTGATAGTTTTCATCCTAGAAATGGTCAAAATCCAGTTTCTCCTCAATATATTGATAAAATACTTTCATCTGTTACAGAATTGTCTTCTTCATTAGAGTGTGATGCATATAATTATTGGAAAACAATTCTTAGTAAATATAATAATCCTGATTATTTGAATTCTAAATTATTTTATTGTGATTATTCTTTACTTGGTAATAAAATTACGAGTTTATCTATATTAAAGAGTAAATTAAAGAGTGGTGTTAATAATTTTTATAATGTTGATATGACTAAAACTGTTGACATAAATAAGCAATATGATATTATTTTTGTTTCTAATATATTGGAGTGGATTAAAAGTAAGAGATGGGATATTAATACTTTTAATGATAATTTGTATAATTTATTAAATGATAATGGTATGGTTATTTGCACTAAATTTAATTTAAGTGAAGCAAGTGATTATGAAAAACGTATTTTTAGTAGTAATTTTGATTATTCAATTTTAAATAGATATGGAGATGATTATGTTACTTCTTGGACTCCTGGATACATTTATACTAAAAAGCCAGTGAAGACTTAGTTGATTATTTATTTTTTTCTTGCATTATCTTTTGTTTAAGTTTAAAATAGATGACTAAAAGAGGTGTTTTTATGAAGTGGAAGGTAAACAGAAAGAATAAAGCTAGTGGGGATGACTATAGCGTTGAGATTAAGGAAGAGTTAATGAATAATAGTATAGTGTTGTCATTTGCTTTGTGTATTATTATCATTGGTATTTTTTCTTGTTTTTATAAGGCTAATGATGCATTACTTATTGGTATTGCTTTATCATCACTTTTACTTACTTTAATACAATGTTTTAGTAATGGTAATACAATGTTAAATATTTTACCTATTTTTACAATGCTTGTATTTGGTTTTTTTCAAGGTTCTATAGAAAAAATTCCTGGACTTAATGTTTTACTTTATGATAATATTCGTAATTTAATAATTTTTATTTCATTTAGTTTAACTTTCTTTACACAAGCTTATAAAAATATTAAATTTAAACATGATTTGAAAAAACAATTAATTGATTTTAACTCTGATAAGAATAAACTTATTAATAATCAATTATCTGTTATTAAGAATGTTGATGATAGGGTTGCTAATCTTAAAGGTATTCTTAAGAAAAGCAATATTAATGATCATGAGTTTGAATCAAACTTAGTTGAATTAAAAAAATATGTTGATGCTGAATCTTTTGTTAGTAACGTTAAGTCTAGTTTAATTATTAAGGGTAGTGAAGAACAAAAAAGTTCATTTGATATAGAGGAAGTTGAGGAGTCTATTATTCTTAATTGTAAGATGGGAAGGGCTAGAAAGATTAATGCATCAGATTTAGATGATGATGAATATATAGAAGATAAAGAATAATATTTATTGTTTATCTTTTTTCTTTCTATTTATTATGTAAAATCTAGTAAACTATGTTTGAAAAAAATGACTTCTTTAGTTATAATAAAATATAGTGATTAATAGGAGTGATAAAAGTATGGCTAATAATTATGATGCGAAGTCGATAAAAATACTTGAGGGTTTAGAGGCTGTTAGAAAAAGACCTGGTATGTATATTGGTTCTACTGATAAGAGAGGACTTCATCATTTAGTATGGGAAATAGTTGATAATTCTGTTGATGAAGCTATTAATGGTTATGGAGACTATATTAAAATAGTTTTACATCGTGATGGCTCAATAAGTATTGAAGATCATGGACGTGGTGTTCCTACTGGTAAGCATGATTCTGGTAAGAGTACACCTGAGGTCATATTTACTATTTTGCATGCTGGTGGTAAGTTTGAGTCTGATGGTTATAAAGTCTCTGGAGGACTTCATGGTGTTGGTTCTTCTGTTGTTAATGCTTTATCTAAATGGATGGAAGTTACTATTAAGAGGGATAAGGAAGAACATTACATAAGATTTGAGAACGGTGGGCATGTTGCTGTACCTTTGAAAAAGGTTGGTTCAACTAATAAAACTGGTACGACTGTTAGATTTATGCCTGATAATGAGATTTTTTCAACTACTAAATTTTCTTATACAACAATATGTGAAAGAATGCAGGAATCTGCTTATTTACTTAAAGGAATAACTATTGAAGTTGTTGATGAGGAAGATGAAAGAGATGCTAAGTTCCATTATGAAAGAGGAATTGAGGAATATGTTCTTGATTTAAATAAAAATAAAAATACACTTCATAAGGTTTTGAGTTTTGATGGAGTTAAAGATAAAATTGAGGTTGAAATATCTTTGCAATATACTGATACTTATGATGAGAAGATTGTAAGTTTTGTTAATAATGTTAAAACTATTGATGGTGGTAGTCATGAAGTTGGATTTAAGACCGCGTTAACTCGAGTTTTCAATGATTATGCCAAGAGCAATGGTTTCGTTAAAGGTAATGCTAAGGCTTTTGAGGGTAGCGATGTTCGTGAGGGTTTAACTGCTATTATTAGTTTGAAGGTACCTGAGGGTATACTTCAATTTGAAGGACAAACAAAAGGAAAACTTGGTACTCCTCAAGCTAAAAGTGCTGTTGAGGGAATCGTTACTGAACAACTAAGAGTTTATTTAGAAGAAAATAAAGCTATTGCGACTGAAATAATTAATAAAAGTTTACGTAGTAAAATTGCGAGAGAGGCTGCTCGTAAGGCAAGAGAGGATGCTAGGAAAGGAACTAGCAAGAAAAAAGAGGAAAGAAGCCTTTCTGGTAAACTTGCTCCTGCCCAAAGTAAAGATAAAACACGTAAAGAATTATTCTTAGTCGAGGGAGATTCTGCAGGTGGTTCTGCAAAAGGAGGAAGAGATAGACGCTATCAAGCGATACTTCCTCTTCGTGGAAAGGTATTAAATACTGAAAAGACTAAGGAAGAAGATATTCTACGTAATGAAGAAATTAATACAATGATTTATACAATAGGCGCTGGATATGGTTCAACATTTGATATTAATGATTGTGAATATAGTAAAGTTATTATTATGAGCGATGCTGATGAAGACGGTGGACATATTCAATGTCTTTTGCTAACTTTCTTTTATCGTTATATGAAACCTTTAATTGAAGATGGAAGACTTTTTGTTGCGCTACCTCCTTTATTTAAAATTCAAAGCGGTAAAGAAATTCAGTATGCATATACGGTAGATGAGATGAAAGAGATGAGTAAAGGTAAAAAGTGTGAGATTCAAAGATATAAAGGACTTGGTGAAATGAATGCTGATCAGTTGTGTGAAACAACAATGAAACCTGGATCTAGAACACTAATCAGAGTAAATATTGAAGATGCTCAGTTAGCTGAAAAACGTGTTTCTATTCTTATGGGTGATGATGTTCCCCCTCGTAAAGAGTGGATTGAAGAAAATGTTGAGTTTTCGCTTGAAGATGATTATCAAATAGCATAAAATGGTTGAGGGGGGGAGGTTTACATTGATAGATAAGAGTTATGATATTGGAGCTAATAGATTTGGATCGTTTTAATAGGGCAGTTAATTCGATAATAGAAGGCACAAGACCTGCTATTGATTTAACTACGCTTGTTGGGATGTATGTGAAAAGTGGAGGTGCAATTGTTGACTTTGATCAGGTTGATGGTTTAAAGTTGAAAGATTTACAAAGATTTGATCAGGTCAATAATAATTGTTTAGTTTTTACTTTATATGATAGAGTATTAGGATTAAATTATTCAATGGACACGACTTCATTTGTGACTATAAAGAATTGTACTATGTTTTTATACGGAAGTGCTGATTTAGATAAATCAGTCGATGAATTTATTGCAAACTTTTTTGTAAGTGATTTTGATATATTGCCTATTGAGGAACAGGAAAGTGCTAAATGTTTTTTACAACGATATATGTATGGTACAAAAGCAGCAACAGATAAGGCGATTCAAAAGAAAAAAAATGGATGGTGTTTGAAATGAAGGATAATACGTTTGATGTTTCAGGATATCATTTTGCAATTATGCTTAGAGATGATTATGGATTTAATAATTTGGTAGATATGTATGCAGAAAAGAATGATTCTGAATCGATAATACAGCTATATCTTAACAGGGGAGCAGATGGCAATTTATTGATAGTTGATTTTGATCAAATTGATGGATTGACTTTAGATGAGTTTAGTAGATTTAAAAATGTCAATCTTAAGGCTATCTTTTTTGCTATGTATGATAAAATGTCAGCTTTAAGAATGAGTTATGAGCCATATACATGTAATAGTTTTTATTGTACTGATTTTTTTAATTTAGATAAGTATGATAAGGATATGACTGTTGACAGAGCAGTGGAAGAAGAACTTAAGAAAATATATTTAAAGTCAAGTGAGGCTACTAAAAGAAGAATCAGATGTTTTCTTCAGAGATATAGATATGATTCAATTGATGAGGTTAAGGAAATATTGGGTGATTACTCTAAAGATGAATCTTTAGATAAGCATCCTTTAAAATAATTGATTTTTTTAGAAATTATACTTATAAATTTTAAACTGAATAGAAAGTAGTGGTAAAATGCCAAGAAAAAAAACTGAAACTGAAGAAGTAATTGAAAAGATTTTTGATTATACTCTTGAAGACTTAATGGGAGAAAGATTTGGAAGTTATTCTAAGTATATAATTCAAGATCGTGCAATTCCTGATGCGAGAGATGGATTAAAACCTGTTCAAAGACGTATTTTATATTCTATGCATAAGGAACATAATACTTATGATAAGGGATATAGAAAGAGTGCTAAGACTGTTGGGGATGTTATAGGTAATTATCATCCTCATGGTGATACATCTATTTATGATGCGATGGTACGTATGTCTCAAGGATGGAAAACTAGAATTCCGTATATTGATATGCATGGTAATAATGGTTCAATTGATGGAGATTCTCCTGCTGCTTATCGTTATACTGAGGCTAGGCTTTCTAAAATTTCGAATGAACTACTTCGTGATATCGATAAGGATACTGTTGAGTTTGCTCCTAACTTTGATGATACTACTGTTGAACCTACAGTTTTACCTGCAAGATTCCCAGCTCTTCTTGTATATGGTGCCCAAGGTATATCGGCTGGATATGCAACGAATATACCTCCACATAATTTAGGAGAAGTTATTGATGCAACTATTCATAGAATCGATTATCCTAATTGTGAGTTAGATACTTTAATGAAATATGTTAAGGGGCCTGATTTTCCAACTGGTGGTATAGTTGAGGGACGCAATGGAATACTTGATGCTTATAAAACTGGTCGTGGTAGAATTGTTGTTAAGAGTAGGTATACTATTGAACAGTCTAAGAATGGTGCTCAAATAGTTATTACGGAGATACCATTTGAAGTAAATAAAGCTTTAATGGTTAAAAAAATGGATGATATCAGGCTTGATAAAAAAGTTGATGGTATAGTTGAAGTCAGAGATGAATCTGCAGCTGATGTTCGTGTTGTTATTGATTTAAAGAAAAATGCTAATGTTGATTTGATAGTTAATTATTTACTTAAAAATACTGATATGCAAATTAGTTACAATTTTAATATGGTTTCTATCGTTAATAGGAGACCAAAGCTATTAGGCTTAAAGGAGGCTCTTGATGCATTTATTTCTCATCAAAGGGAAGTTGTTAGACGTAGAACAGAATTTGATCTTAGACATGCTGAAGCTAGATATCATATAGTCGAAGGTTTAATTAAATGTATTTCTATACTTGATGAAGTTATTGCTTTAATTCGTGGAAGTAAAAACAAAAGTGATGCTAAGGCTAATTTGATTAAAGAATTTGAATTTAGTGAAGCTCAAGCTGAAGCAATTGTTACTTTACAGTTGTATAGATTAACTAATACTGATGTTGTTGCTTTGCAAAATGAGATGGCTGATCTTGAGAAGATTATTAATGGTCTTAATGCAATTCTTGGTAGTGAAGAAGTTATGAAATCTGTTATGAAAAAGGATCTTCGTGCTGTAAGAGATGGATATCCTGCACCTAGACTTACTGATATTGTGGATGAAATTACTGAAATAAAGATTGATGAGACTGCGATGATTCCTAAGGAAGATGTTGTAGTGTTGGTTACCAAAGATGGTTATGTTAAACGTACTTCATTTAGAAGTTATACTGCATCTAACCAAGAAGATTTAACACTTAAAGATAATGATTATATAATTGGTTTATATGAGATGAATACGACAGATACTTTGCTTGTATTCACCAGTGGAGGAAATTACCTACATATACCTGTTCATATTATTCCTGATCTTAAGTGGAAAGATATGCCTAAGCATGTAAGTAATATAATTGAAGTTCCCGGAGAAGAAAGTATAGTTGGATGTATTCCTGCATATGATTTCTCAAGCAATAAAAATGTAATTATTACATCACGTAATAGTATGATTAAACGTAGTAAATTAAAAGATTTTAAATTACAAAGATATAATAAAGCTAGTTGTTGTATGAAGTTAAAAGATGGTGACTGTGTTGTGTCTGTAATATTAGAAGATTATGACTCTGTTTTTATGACTACTAATACAGGATATGGTTTAAGCTTTTCTACATCAGATATTCCGGTTGTTGGTGTTAAAGCTAGTGGAGTTAAAGGAATGAAGTTAAAGGATGATTATATAGTATCAGTTAATAATTTTTCATATAATAACTTTGAATATATATCTGTACTTACTACTAAGGGTACTGCTAAGAGAGTTCGTTTATCAGAATTTGAATTATCTACTCGTACAAGAAGAGGTATTCAAGTTATAAGAGAAGTAAAATCAAATCCTTATGTTATTTTAAAAACATTTATTAGTGATTCTAAAAACTATATAGGTATTAAAAATGGTGAAATTACTTCTCTTAAGTTAACTGAGTTACCTATAAATGATCGTTATAGTATAGGAACAAGTATATCTAAAAATGAGTTAAATGATGCCTTTATTATGGCAACTTTAGTTAGACCTAATCAGGTACAAGAAAAGATTATCTCAGAAGAGAATGTTAAGGGTCCTGATATACAACCAGAAAAAACAATTCCTAAAAAGGAGAAAATATCATTAGATGAGATTGATGACAGACTAATGACTATAGATGACTTTCTAAATTAGTAAAGATAGACGTAAAGTCTATTTTTTTACTTATATGCATAAAATATATAAGGTGAATAATATGAGTAAAGAAAGTTTTATATTATATGCAAGGCGTCATCCAGAGTTTGCAACACAGGTATTGAGTGGTAAAGTGACTTGGCAACAATTATATGAAATTTATGAAATATATGGCGAAAATAATAATATCATTGAAAATTACAGTAAAAGTAATATTGATTTGAATTCTTTTAAAGAAGTTTTCAAGGCTATAAAAAGTGTTGACTTAGAAAGTATACAAAGTGGTATTAATGGACTTCAAAAGACGATAGGATTAATACAGGATATAGGGAGTAAGAAATGAGTAGAGAGTTAGTTAATTATATTAGAAGTCATGAATATATTTATAATTTTTTAAGAGATGAATCTCATCATTATATATATTTATATAGAGATAATAATTATATAAAAGTTATAAAAAGATTAGCAAAAGAAAAATACCATTTAAGATATGTTGATAAAATGGAGTATTTAAAGAATAAAATGAATCTTTTATCTACTTTAATTGATGTATTTAAATAGATTATATGATAGAATGTTTATATGGAAGAGTTAATGGAATTAGTGGACAATTTAATTAAAAAGATTGATAGCTTAGAACTAGTAAGCGATATAAGAAAATTAAATTCTATGATTAGAAATGATTCTAATTTAATGAAATTACTTGATGAGTATAAATATAATAAAAGTGATGATTTAAAAGAGAAAATTATTTCTAATGATTTATTTTCGAAATATAAGGATAAAGAGTGTGAGGTTAATCTTTTAATTATGGGAATTAATCAAAAGTTAAGTTCTATTAATAATAGGAGAAGTTGTATAAAATGATTATAATTAGTGGTAAATATAAGGGAAGACGATTAGAGGGGTTTTATATTGATGGAACTCGACCTACAATGGATAGAGTTAAAGAGAGTTTGTTTGGTATGATTCAAAACTGCATTAACAATAGTTATGTTTTGGATCTTTTTTCTGGTAGTGGGAATTTAGCTATAGAGGCTTTGAGTGAAGGAGCTAGTAGTGCATATTTAGTTGATTTAAATAAAAAGGCATGTGCTGTTATAAAAAGAAATATTAAGAATATTGGGGTTAGTAATAGTAATGTCTTATGTATGGATTATAAGATGGCTTTAAAATATTTTTATGATAAGAGTATTAAATTTAATATTATTTTTCTTGATCCTCCCTATAAGACTTCTTATATAGAAGATGCTTTAAAATTAATTAGCAGGTATGATTTGTTATTAGATAGTGGTATTGTGGTATGTGAGAGTGATAGTATTGATAAAATAGTTTATGATGATATGTTTATTTCATACAAGGAAAAAAAATATGGAGATAAATTTGTGGTTTTACTAAAAAAAGTATGATATCATATATATGATAGGGTGTGGTTATGTGAATAATAAGGGCTTTGCGATTACATCGTTAATATATGGGTTAGCTATTATGGGTTTTTTGCTTATTGTTACTATTATGGCTACTTTATCTTCTACAAGAAGAAGTATTAAAGAAATTTCTAATTCTGTTGAACAGGATTTACTTAATGCCGGTAAGAGTTCTTTTGTTTATACCAGTAGTTCAATTGATCAGGCTAATGAGTTTATTATTCCTTCTGGAGAAGGAGGACTTTATAGGGTTGAACTATGGGGTGCTGGTGGAGGAGATCCGGTTGAAAATTCATGTAGTGGGAAACCTGGCTCATATGTTACAGGTGTAATATATCTTAATGATGGTGATAAACTTTATTCGTGGGTAGGTCCTTGTGGTAATACCTCTAGAATTACTTTTTCTAATGACGGTGGGAATACAAATTTAGATCCTAACAAAATTATTATGCAGGCTGGCAGAGGTGGAACTGAATATAGTGGTGGAACAGTTTGTTTTAATAAACCAGATGAAGATTATAAGACTATAACTGGTATTAACAAATGTGCTGAAAAGAATGTACTTAATTCTTCGCTTGCTCGGGAAGAGCGTGTTGGGACCAATTCTTTTATATCAGGTAATCCTGTGATACGTGGTTCTACTGTAGGGGCAGAGGATAGATATTTTGTTGATGGTTATATGATGTCTGGTGCAAATAAAGGTCCTGGAAAGGTTGCGATTCAGAAAATAAATTCTGGGAATGATTTGAATTCATTTAGATCTTCAGTTTGGAATAATGTGGGTCGTGTAAATTTAACTGTTGAAGGTAATAATGAGAGTAAATGTTCAGTTACTTATTCTAGTGCAGGAAATATTTCATCTACTGTGAATTCAAACTTATCTATTATTAATGTTGATGATTTGACTTTAATATGTGATGAGAGTATAGTTGGTAAAAATGTTAAGATTGAATTTGGTAGTAATGTAATTTTTGATGGTAAGTACTATAATAATGGTCTTGCGGGTATTAAATTATCTGCCTATCAAACTTTTTCTAGGTCTTCTTTTCCTGAACATGGCAATTATTATATTATTCCTGTTAATTCAAATGGAAAAGTATTTACTGCGGCAAATGATCCAGATGTCCTACTTAAATTAAATTCATTGCTGGGACAAAATAGGCAAAAGTTTTCAATTGACTCACTAGACGATAGTAAATATAGGCTTATAGAATCTTCTAAATTTAGGGCCATGGATATTTTTAATGATGAAAATATTATTGGTAATGATATTTCTACAAAAGGTTATTATAATACTGTTTCAGATATAGGTGAGCAGAAGTGGAATATACAAAAAAATTATGATGGAACTTTTTCAATTAAAACTCCACTACCTCCAATGAATCATGATAATAAGAATTCTGGTTATATTACTGCTAGTGGAAATGATTTAAAAATTGGTGAAATTTCTGCTAGTGGTCCTACAACAGCTCAAAAATATTTTATATACTCCATAGATTATGGAAGATAGTAGTATTTTATATACTACTTTTATTTTTTTAGCACTTTTTATTGACAAGTGCTAAAATGAAGAGTATATTATTATTAGCACTAAGAATTTAATAGTGCTAGGAGGTTGATGTTATGCTCTCTGAAAGACAAAACAAAATCTTAAAATTAATAGTCGAAAGATATATCAAGGAACCAATTCCCGTTGGCTCTAAGGCAGTTTCTAAAATTTTAAAATGTTCTAGTGCTACGGTTAGAAATGACATGGGTGAACTTGAGAATCAGGGTCTATTAGAAAAGACACATACATCTTCAGGTAGAATTCCAAGTGAAGCTGGATACAGATATTATGTAGATAATTTAATGGAATTAAAAAAGATGAATGCTGAGGATATGTTAAAGTTACAGATTGTTTTTAAGAATCAGCAACTTGCCTTATCTGATGTAATAACAAAGTCGTTGCAAGTTATATCAGATATGACTAATTATACAGCAGTAGTGCTTGGTAGCACTTCTCATGAGAATCTTCTTAAACAAATAGAAGTAGTTCCGATTGATGATGTTAGTATGATAGTAATTATAGTTACTGATAAAGGTCATGTAGAACATAAAAATATTAAATTAAATGACGTTTCTATTGATGAAGTCAAGAAAACGGTTGGTTTAATTAATAATTTAATCTCTGGAACTCCAATTGATGAAGTTAGTAGAAAATTGGAATTTGAAGTAAAACCTATTATTGGTAAATATGTTAAACAACATGAGCAAATATATAATGCTTTCTATCATGTATTTAGTGATTTTACTAACCAGGAAGTCAATATTATGGGTCGTAGTAAAATGCTAGAACAACCTGAGTTTTCTTCTAATATAGAAAAAATTAAAACTGTTTTCAATAAATTAGATAGTCCGGAATTAATTAATAATATTGTTGAAGACGATGATAATAATATTAAGGTTTATATTGGAAATGAAAATAATATTGATAGCGATGTTACTGTTATTCAAACTAAGTATAAAAACGGTGGTGAAGAAGGTACTATTGCAATCATAGGACCAAAGAGAATGGAATATGATAGAGTTGTTAGTATGCTTGAATACATTAAAGATAATATTGAAAGGTAGGTATATATGAGCAAAAAAAAATCTAACGAAAATGTAAAAGATAAAAAAGAAGAAACTGAAATTCTTGAAGAGACAAAAGAATTAGAAAATGATACTAAACTTAATAATGAGATGTTGAAGTTAGAAGAAGAAATTTCTACTTTGACTGAAGATAATAAAAACTTACTAGCTCAAGTAAAGCTTGCTCAAGCAGAACTTGTTAATTATCGTAAAAGAAAAGATGAAGAAACTGTTAATTTGATGAAGTATGCTAATCAAGATTTAATTAGTGAGTTAATTACTATTGTTGACAATTTTGAAAGAGCAATTAAGCAAGCTAGTGGTAGTACTAATTCTGAGGTTAGTAAATACTTAACAGGATTTCAAATGATGTATACAAATTTAGTGAGTATTTTAGAAAAGTTTGGAGTTAGTGAAATAAATAGAGTTGGAGAAGTATTTGATGCTAATTTAGAACAGGCTATGGTGGCTGAGTCTAATCCAGAAATGGAAGATGAAATTGTCATAGAAGTACTTCAAAAAGGATATAAATTAAAGGACAGGGTTATTAGACCGGCTTCTGTAAAGATTAATCAATTATAGAAGAAGTAAAACCCTAAAAAAATAATAAATATAAAATAAAGGAGATATAGAAATATGGGAAAAGTTATTGGAATAGATTTAGGAACTACAAATTCATGTGTTGCAGTTTTGGAAGCTGGAGCACCAAAGGTTATACCAAATCCAGAAGGAGGAAGAACAACTCCATCTGTTGTAGCATTTAAGAAAGGTGAAAGAATTGTTGGTGAGGCTGCTAAAAGACAAGCTCTTACTAATCCTAACACAGTAAGCTCTATTAAGAGAAAAATGGGAACTAGTGAGAAAGTTGAACTTGACGGTAAGAAATATACACCTGAGGAGATTTCAGCAATGATTCTATCATATATTAAAGATTATGCTGAAGCTTATTTAGGAGAGAAAGTTGATAAAGCAGTTATTACTGTTCCTGCTTATTTCTCTGATAGTCAAAGACAAGCTACTAAGAATGCAGGTAAGATTGCTGGACTTGAAGTTGAAAGAATTATTAATGAACCAACTGCGGCAGCATTATCATATGGTCTTGAAAAAGATGAAGGACAAACTATTTTGGTTTATGATTTAGGTGGAGGTACTTTTGATGTATCTATACTTGAACTTGGTGATGGTGTTTTTGAAGTTAAATCTACAAATGGTAATAACCATTTAGGTGGAGACGATTTTGATCAAAGAATAATAGATTATTTAGTTAAAGAATTTAAGAAGGAAAATGGAATTGATCTTACTGAGGATTCTATGGCTATGCAACGTCTTAAAGAAGTTAGTGAAAAGGCTAAGAAGGATTTATCAGGAATGGTATCTACTCAAGTTTCTGCACCATTCATTGCTAAGGGTGAAGATGGAGAACCAGTTCACTTAGATATGACATTAACTCGTGCTAAGTTTGAAGATTTAATTTCTGATTTAGTAGAATCTACTCTTGATCCAGTTAAGAAAGCTCTTAAGGATGCTAAGATGTCTAAGAAGGATATTGATAAGGTTATTTTAGTTGGTGGTTCTACTCGTGTTCCACTTGTTTATGAAACAATTACTAAGGAACTTGGTAAAGAACCTTCAAGAGAAGTTAATCCAGATGAAGTTGTTGCTATGGGTGCTGCTATCCAAGGTGGTGTCTTAGCTGGTGATGTTAATGGTATCGTACTTTTAGATGTTACTCCATTGTCATTAGGCCTTGAAACTTTAGGTGGAGTTATGACAACATTAATTCCAAGAAATACCACAATTCCAACATCTAAGAGTGAGGTGTTCTCAACTGCTGCTGATAATCAACCTGCTGTTGATATACATATCCTACAAGGTGAAAGAAGTATGGCAAGCGATAATAAGACTTTAGGAAGATTCCAATTAGGTAATATTCCACCTGCACCAAGAGGTGTTCCTCAAATAGAAGTTACATTTGATATTGATGCTAATGGTATCGTAAATGTTAAAGCTAAAGATTTAGGTACAAATAAAGAACAGTCTATTACAATCACATCTTCTACTAACTTAAGTGATGAAGAAGTTGAAAAGATGAGAAAAGAAGCTGAAGAAAACAAGGAAGCTGATGATAAACGTAAGGAAGAAGCTGAAACTCGTAATGAGGCTGAACAGATGGTATTCCAAACTGAAAAAGCTATTAAAGATTTAGGAGATAAAGCTGATAAGAAAGAAGTTGAAGAAGCTGAAGATCTAATTAAAGATCTTAAGAAGGCTCTTGAAGGTGATGATATCGAAAAAATCAAGAAGGAGAAAGAAAAACTTCAAGAAAAAGCAATGGCTTTAGCTGCTAAAGTATATGAACAAGCTGCAAAAGACAGACAAGCAGATGATAATACAGAAAGCGATGCAAAAGCAGATAAAAAGTCTAGTAAAAAAGATGATGATGTAGAAGAAGCTGATATCGAAGAAGATTAATTTAGTAAAAGTTCTAGTTTTTACTAGAACTTTTCACTAGTATATTAGAATAGAGGTGATTTTGTGGCAGATAAAAGAGACTATTATGATGTCCTTGGAGTTTCTAAAAGCGCAACTGATGCTGAAATTAAGAGTGCTTTTAGAAAAAAAGCAAAGGAATTCCATCCGGACTTAAATAAAGATAATCCTGACGCTGCTGAAAAGTTTAAAGAAGCACAAGAGGCTTATTCTGTTTTGTCTGATGAAAATAAAAGAAAAATGTATGATCAGTATGGACATGCTGGTGTAGGAGCTGGTGGAGCTGGTGGAGCTGGATTCGGTGGCTTTTCCGACTTTAGTGGTTCAGGTTTTGATTTTGGAGATATTTTTGAATCCATTTTTGGTGGTGCTGGCGGAACAGGTTTTGGCGGATTTTCAGACTTTGGTGGACGTAGGTCAAGCGGAGCAAGAGCAAGTCGCGGAAGTGATATCTTGATGAGAATGGATCTTTCTTTTGAAGAAGCAGTATATGGCTGTGAAAAGAAGTTTGATATAGATGTTGTTGAGGACTGTGATGAATGTCATGGACATGGTGGATTTGATAGAGAAGAGTGTTCAACTTGTCATGGACGTGGTACTATTACTTCACAACAACAAACTATTTTAGGTGCGTTTATGTCTACTACAACTTGTCCTGATTGTCATGGAAACGGACATACATATAAAAGGAAATGTAGTGAGTGTGGTGGCAAAGGAAAGGTTAAAGTCAATAAGAAACTTACTATTAATATTAGTGAAGGTATTAATACAGGTGATAGACAAAGAGTAAGTGGAAAAGGTAATCCTGGTACCAATGGTGGTTCTAATGGTGACCTATATATTGAATTTGTTGTTGCTGAACATGATTATTTTGTGAGGGAAGATGATGATATTTATCTTGAAGTTCCAATTACGTTAACTGAGGCTATACTTGGCTGTAAGAAGGAAATACCTACGTTATATGGTAATGTTAAATTAAATATTGCTGCTGGTACTAATAGTGGAGATAGAGAACGTATAAGAGGAAAGGGAGTTAACAATAAATATAGACGGCATAAGGGAGATATGTATGTTGTGTTTAAAGTATATACTCCTAAGAAGTTATCACGTGAGCAGAAGAGTTTGATTGAGAAACTTAATAAAACCGATCTTTCTTCTGATGAAATTAAGAAGTTTGATAAATTTACTAAGAAGAATGCATAATTCTTCTTTTTAATTATTTACAAACAAAAATAATATACGATACAATAACGTCATGGAGGTTATATTATGTCAAATACAAATTATTTTAAATTGTATAAAGATAGAGTCGAAATGGCACAACAGTTAAATGATGAAATTATTTGCCAGAAATATGATTACATACAAGATGCATATTATAATTTTTTTATAAAAGGTATTTTAAAATCACTTATAGAGTCTTGTATCAAAAAAATTGACTTAGACAATTATTCTTTTGTTACTAATCAACTTGACTTTAAAATGAAAATTAGAGAGGAAAAAAAATGTGACATGTTATCTAATGGCCAATTAGATGAGCATTGGGAATTAAGAGGTTCAGTTGATGACAAGCTACTTTTTTATCCTGATCCTAAATTAAAATTTGACGATGCACAGGATGTATTGTTTCAATATATTTTGGATTCATTATATCAATATGGATTAAATGATGTAGAGCTTTCTTTATGGCATATGATAAATTCTTCGTCAATGGATGATCCTAAGTATGGTAACTATATTGATTACTCTAAGAGAGATAGGTATATTACTTTTTCAGGTATGCTTAAACAATTGATTGAGATGTACTATATGGAACTGCAGAAATATGAATATGAAAATCAATCTTTAGTAAAAGTAAAAAAGTAATTTTTTATCTAATATGCTTAACTAAGGTTATTCCTTAGTTTTTTCTTGCATTTTTAAATTATATATGATATATATTTATTGACGTTTTTGCAATTAAGCTAGATATTTATGCCCCTGTCGCATAAATATGTGGCTTTTTTGCGTTGGAAAGGAGTGTGATGCAAAAATGTCATTCATCGAGGTTAAGCAGATATCTAAAACCTTTAAACTTGCTAAAAAGAAGAGCGGTTTATTGGAGGCTTTCAAATCTTTTTTTAAGAGAGAATATTTTTATGTGAAGGCTGTAAGCGATGTTTCGTTCTCTATTGAGAAGGGTGAAATTGTTGGTTATATTGGTCCTAATGGAGCTGGGAAGTCAACAACTATTAAAATTCTAAGTGGTATTTTAAATCCTGATAGTGGAGAATGCATAATTGATGGTCTAGTTCCATGGCAAAACAGGCGTGAATTTGTTCGAAAGATTGGTGTTGTTTTTGGGCAAAGAAGTCAGTTATGGTGGGATATTCCTACAGAGGATACATTCTTATTATTAAAAGATATTTATGATATTCCTGATTTTGAATATCAAAAAAACAAAGAAGATTTGATTGACAAATTAAATCTTAAAGATATCATAAACATTCCTGTCAGACAGTTAAGTCTTGGACAAAGAATGCGCTGTGAGATTGCGGCAAGTTTGTTGCATAATCCTGAAATTTTATTTTTGGATGAGCCGACTATTGGACTTGATGCCGTATCAAAACAATTAGTGCGTGATTTTATAAAGAGACTTAATAAAGAGAAGAAAACGACGATTATATTAACTAGTCATGATATGTCGGATATTACTAGTTTATCAAAACGCATCATTTTAATTGGCAAAGGTAGAGTTTTATATGATGGTAATTTAAAAAAATTAAAGAATAAATATGAGGATGAAAAGTATATTTCAATTAAAACTAAAGAAAAATTAGATTTAAAATGTACGGGGCTTAAGAGTAAAAAGAAAAGTGTTGATGGTTATGATCTAGTCATAGATACAAAAGTTATTAGTATTTCTGATATACTTAATAAAATATCTAAAAGAGTTAAAATAGATGATGTTGATATTGAAAATGAAAGTATAGATAATCTAATTGTTAAATTATATGAGGATTATAAGATATGAGAGCTTATTATACTTATTTTAAACTTAAGTTTATTACTGGTCTTCAATATCGTGCTGCGGCATGGGCTGGTATTGCGACTCAATTCTTTTTTGGATTTGTTTATATTATGGTTTTTTATGCTTTCTATAAATCAGGTAGTGGTAATCTTCCAATGGAAATTAGTAAATTATGTACTTATTTGTGGCTTAATCAAGCTTTATTATCTTTAGTTACCCAGTTTTATCGTGATCGTGAACTCTTTAATTTGATTAGGTCAGGTAACTTGTGTTATGAGTTTGCTAGACCGAAAAATTTATATTTTATGTGGTATTTCAAATTATTGGGACAAAGGTATGCTAATGTTGTATTAAGATTTCTTCCTTTACTTTTAGTAACGTCGTTCTTACCTAAACCTCTTAATTTTACTTTTCCAGTGTCTTTTAATGCATTTATATTATTTTTAATAGCACTTTTAATTGGATCATTTTTGGTGGTTGCATTATCGGTTTTATATCCTATAATTTCATTACTTACAATGAATGAGAAGGGTATTGTTAATATATTTGTTGTTGTTGCAGACCTATTATCTGGAATAGTTATTCCAATACCTTTTTTTCCTTCGTTTTTAAAAAATATTTCTAAGTTTTTACCATTTCAGTATATTAGTGATTTATCGTTTAGAATATATGTTGGTGATATAGGTATTTATAATGGTTTGATTGGCATTTTGATACAAATTTTTTGGCTTATTTTAGTTATCATAATTGGTTATTTTTTGATGAAACATAATATGAAAAGAGTAGTTGTTCAAGGAGGATAAATGAAATATTATTTTAGAGCTTTAAGTCTTCACTTAAAAAGTGAATTGGAATATAGGACCTCTTTTATCTTCTCTTTTTTATCTCAAATACTTGTTTTTTTCTCATACTATTTCGTAATTATTTCTTTATTTTTAAGATTCAATAATATAAAGGGTTTTACTATGTATGAGGTGTTATTTTGCTTTTCAATTATACAGTTTGGCTTTGCTTTTAATGAAGTTTTTGCAAGAGGACTTGATAAATTTGATGATTTAATTATTGAGGGTGGTTTTGATAGAATTTTACTTAGACCTAAAAATATTATTATTCAAATTTTATATAATGAGAGTGATTTTGTTAAGGCTAGTAGACTTATTCAGGCAATAATTATTTTAATAATTTCTCTTATTAAGTTAAATATCAAATGGAATATATTTAAAATTGTTTGTATATTTTTAATGCTTTTATCTGGAATATTGGTATTTTTTAGTTTATTTTTACTTGCAGCTAGTTATTGTTTTATTACTGTGCAGGGTTTGGAAGTTAGAAATGTTTTTACTGATGGTGGTAAACATATGGCTCAATATCCAATTGGTATATTTAGTAAGGGTTTTGTATATTTCTTTACGTTTATTATTCCTTATGCTTTTGTAAATTATTATCCTTTACTTTTTGTAATTGGAAAAAGTGATAATATATATTATGCTTTTTCACCATTAATTTTATTTATTTATATAATACCATGTATAATTGTATTTTATTTGGGAGTTAAGAGATATAGTAGTGTTGGTTCTTAAAGACAAGAAAACTTGTCTTTTTTCTTTTCATTTATTTCTTTTTGTTTTATAATTTTTATAGGAGGGTAGGAAATGAAGAAGTTTAATATTGATAGATTTAATTTAGAAAAGGTAAGGCTAGGGGAGGCTCCTGTTTCTTTAAAGAGAGTTGACTATAGAGATTGTATTATTAAGGATGGATTACTTGTTGATCAAGATGGTCATGCTTGTGGGACTAAGGGGGATATGTATACTAAGTATATAATGGATAAAATATTACAAGAGGGGTGTCTTGATCATAATCCTAGACCACATTATGAAGATTTTTATGAGAATGCTAAATATGATCAAAAAAGTCATAAAATAGTTTTTGATGATGGTAGAGAAGTTTTTCTTGGTAGTTCAGAGAGAGCTTTTCAGATGGGTAATGTTTGTAAAGTTTGGGTTCCTGCACATACTTTGAGTTTGAATAGTGGTATTGAATGTACTTATGATTTATCTAAAGGAGAGTCACCATTAATTACTTTAAGACCGATTGCGATAAAATCAAGTGTTGCGGAGATTTTATGGATTTACCAAAAGGAGAGTAATGATTTAGTTCTGTTTGATGAACTTTTGGAAAAAAATACTTGGGATAGTAATCATAAAATTAATAATTGGTGGAATAGTTGGGCAATAAAAGATAAAGATGGTAACTATGTTTTAAATGAAGAAGGGCATCCTACAATAGGTGCTTGTTATGGGGAGAGTGTTAGAAGACGTCATATGCTTAAGGAAGAGGTTATAGATTCTATTAAAAAGGATCCTGATGGAAGACGAAAAATTACTAGTTTATGGCAGATTGATGACTTTTTAGAGCCTCATGGATTAAAACCTTGTGCTTTTTTAACTGTGTGGAATGTTAGACACGATTATGATGGATGTGATTATTTGGATTTAACTTTGGTTCAAAGATCTAGTGATTTTGCGACTGCTGGATGTATTAACCAAGTTCAGTATGTTGCTTTACAAAAGATGGTTGCGAAGGAGCTTGGACTGTTACCGGGTACTTTTACATGGAAACCAATTAATATTCAATTGTATGATAGGCATGTTGAACAAGCTATCGAAATGTTAAATAGAGATCCTGTAAATTGTCGTGCTGAGATTGAGGTTTCTTCTTCTGTTTCTAATTTTGATGATTTTAAGCCAAATGATATTAGTATTAGTGATTATCCACGCGAGTTAATAAAGAAGAAAAATCCTCAGTTAAAGTTTCAACTAGGTATATAGGAGGATGTATGAAAAATATTTCAATGATTGCGGCTGTAGGTAAAAATTTGGAATTAGGTCGTGGAAATGATTTAATATGGCATTTTAAAGAAGATATGAAATTTTTTAGAGAACAAACTATGGGTAAACCTATTGTTATGGGTTATAATACCTTGATTTCTCTTCCTAAACTTCTTCCTGGAAGACTTCATATTGTACTTTCTTCTAAAAATTTAAATCTTGGTGATGGGGTTGTCGTTGTACATTCCATGGATGAACTTTTGGAAGAAGTGATGAAGTACCCTGAAGTAATGGTTATTGGAGGTGCATCTATTTATAAGCAGATGATTGATTACAGTGATAAAATGTATTTAACTGAAATTGATGATGAAGCTTTTGCTGATGTTTATTTTCCTTCTTTTAATAAAAATGAATGGGATTGTTCTTTAATTTCTGAACATATTGATAATGATATTAAATTTAATCATGTTCTTTATAAAAGAAAGGGTAGCTAGATACTCTTTTTTATTGACTTTTGTTTTTTAGATATTTAAAATATTAGTGAAATGGATGGTGATTTAATTTGCGTAAAGTATTATTTTTTATTTTTATTATTTCTTTTTGTTTTTATAATTGTTATGCTTTGGATTTAGACTGCTCTATAAGTTTGTCAGCTGGTAGTAGTGGAAGTGATGTTGAGAAAGTACAGACACTTTTAAATATGCGTAATAAATGTGGTCTTATGGTTGATGGTGTATTTGGGTCTCGGACTTTTGAGTGCGTAAAAGATTTTCAAAAGAAAAATAATATAGAAGCTGATGGGGTTGTAGGACCTATCACATGTAATTATTTAATTGGTAATACTCCTGTTGTTACATATAAGAATACACGCTTTATATATGGCATTGTCTTGGGTGATAAGGTAAATATAAGAAGTGGAGCAAATATTAATTCAAAAGTTATTAATACTACTTCTTTTGGAAAAATATTAACTGTTAGCTCTAAAAGCGGAAATTGGTATAAAATTAAATATGATAATGGTAAAATAGGATATATAAATGATGATTTTTTTTCTACAAGTTTTATTTTGGTTGATAAGAGTGCTCAAAAACTATATTATTTTTCTGATGGAATTAGAAAATGGTCTACTAATGTTGTGACTGGTATGAAAAATTCTCATGATACTCCGACTGGTTTTTATACACTTAACAAAGATAATTTTGTATCTAAGACATATTTATCAGGTTATAATGATGATTTTACTAGATATAATTCTTATGTTGATTACTGGATGCCTTTTATACTATCTTCAGGAATTGGTTTTCATGATGCTACTTGGAGAGATTATAACCAATTTAATAAAGATGAATATATTAATAATGGTAGTCACGGATGCGTTAATATGCATCATGAAGCTGCTCAGAAGTTATTTAATGAATCTTTTTCAACCATTGATGTTGTTGTGAGAGACTAATCTGTATATTTTTTATTTTATATATTGTGAAATGATATTTTTAATGATAGAATTAAGATAGATTCAAAGAAAGGTGGTAGAAGTATGAATCGTACTGAGTTAAAGAATTGGGCAAAGGAGAAAGTAAGTGGTAAGAGATGGCCAATATTAATTGCTGCTATTATTACTGGAATAATATGTAATATCGCTATTCCTATGAGAAATGGATCAATTCCAATTGGATGGGTATTATATTTTGTAGAAGTAGGTTTCACATATTATATGATTTGTTTCATTAATGATCAACCTAATAAGATTGAAGATTTATTCAAATTCTCAAAAGATTTTGTTAGAGATTTACTTACAAGTTTAGTTTCTGGTATCTTTGTTACTTTATGGTCATTATTATTAATAGTTCCTGGAATTATTAAAAAGTATGCTTATTCATTAGTTCCATTCTTATTAGCTGATGAAAAATTTACTGATTTAGATGTTATGTCAGTTCTTAAGAAGAGTGAAGAGTTAATGAATGGTCATAAAATGGATTTCTTTGTTCTTCAACTAAGTTTCATTGGATGGCATATATTAGCAGTCTTTACTTTAGGTTTATTAGAAATCTGGATTGTTCCATATCAAAAGACTGCTGAGACTAAATTCTTATATGATATAATGAATGGAAGTAATGCTTAATAAAAAAGAGTTTTCAAAAACTCTTTTTTTAATATATCATTGTATGGAGTATTCTGTCTGTATTTTTAAAATTTATTTTGGCAATATCTTTTAGTTTATCTTCTCCATATTTATCGACTACTTCTTCACCAATAGTATCTACATCTTTTCCTGCACCTTTTGGAAGAGGTATATGTATTTCATCACATATTTTATCAAATTCTTTTAGGAATATATATCTACTAATTATTGATGCTGCTGCTACAGCATTATTCTTATCTTCTGCTTTTGTTAGAAAAGTGATATCTTTTTGGATATTTGTTTGATCTTTTATATATTCGTAATATCTTGCTTCTCTTGCAAATTCATCTACTATAATATAATTGTATTTTGGTTTTTCTTCTTCAATTAATTGAAATAATACTTTATTGTGAAGTATGGCTTTTATTTTATTCATATTGATGTCTCTTGTATATTTTTCATTATATTCTTTGTTTGTTAAAATTACACTTCTATATTTGATTTTCTTTGCTATTTGAGGTGCAATTTTTAATATTTTACTATCATCTATTTTTTTTGAGTCCCCTACACCTAAACTTTCTAAATATTCTATATCATCTTTTGATACGTAACAAGCAGTAACTACTATTGGACCGAAGTAGTCTCCGGTACCAACTTCATCTGATCCTACAGCACTACAGTCATAATATTTTAAATCTTGCTTTTTTCTTTCTTCTTTTTTTTCTTTTGTGTTTTCCAATGCAACACCCCACATAGCTGCATCTACATCTGCACTTGTTCCTTGAAACATTACTTTTCCTGATTCATACATCGTTATTACTGTATCTTCCTCTTGTGCTTGAAAGACTACATATGGAATGACTTTATCTCTTCTTTTATCTTTATAGTATTCAATCATTTTTTCTTTTATTTCATCGTTTACTTTGATTACTACGTTCATAATTCCTCCTTTATATTAATTCAACTGATTCATAAAAAAAGTATTCAGTTATTTTTTCTTTTGAAAAACCTTCTTTTTTTAATTCTAAATATTTTTTATTAATTGTTTCATAACTAATATTTAATATATATGGGTTTATATCAAGCAATAAATTAATATTATCAAGTTCCAATTCTTTGAACTTTTTTATTAGTTTTTCTATGTCGTTTAAATTTTTACTGATACAAAAAGGATTTGTTATAAAAATGTTTTTAATATTATTACTTAGACATCCAACACTTCCTAAAAGATCAATTAAACTATATATATCATTGTCACTTATGTTTCCTATTTCTTCGTTTGAATCCATCATATTTTTTATCTCTTCAATACTAAATCCATATCTTATTAGTACATCCATTAATAATTCCCCCTTATTAATTCATCTATCTTGATATTATACTTATTATAAAAATATGTATCTTTTTCAAATAAATCATTTTTTATTATATCAAAGCTAATATTATTATATTTTAAAAACTTGTATCTATTTCGAATTAACATTAAACTATATGTCAGATATTTTGGATTCTCTTTAATAATATTTAGTAGGTCATTTTTCTTGTAGAAATCTACCTTGTCTTTTATTTCATTTTTATTATAACCAATTATAATTGGTTGATTTAGAATTGCTTTTTTTATTTCATTTTCATTAAAATTCAATGATACTAAATTATTATAATTTTCATTTATCAATTCAATAGAATATAGAAGTATATATGGATTTTTTATTGTGATTTCTACAATTTCATTATTGTCAAAATGCTTTTTTAGGTTATCTAGTTTAGCTTCTATTTGATTTAGATAATTATGTTTGAGTATGATAGGTATTTTTTTTATGATATTTATAATATCCTCTTTTCTATATCCATATTTTTCTAGTGTAATTATTTTGTTTTCTATTTTGTTGTTTTCATATATATATAATTCAGGTAAATATGAAGTAATGTTAATAAAGTCTTTTTTACTTAAACCCAGTTTCATTGAGTCATTAATTTTTTTGTTTATTTTGGAGATTGATATTTCAATTAAATCAGGGACTGTTGTGATTATGTTAATTATATCTTTACTTTTATATCCTATTTCTTTAAAATCATTAATTCTTTTTTTTATGTATGAATTATCTAGATTTATGATCTCCGGTTTTGTTTTAATTATTTTAATTATTTTATCAGTCTTTAGATTAATTGAAGCAAAAAACAAAAATTTATTTTTTATTTTGCCTTTTGATATATCTATTATATATGGATAGTCTTTGATTATATTGAATGTATCTATTTTGTTGATTCCAAATTCATTTAGTTCTTTTATTTTTTGTTTTATGGTATCTGTACTTGTATATGTTATCTTTGGAAATATTAGAGTTATTTTTTTAATATCTTTGTTATTAAAACCACTTTTATGGAAATAATTTACGAGACTTTTAAAATTATAGAGTATATCTGAATTTTTATAGCTTGTCATTCTATATGTTTTCTTGAGCATTTCTTTTTCTTCTTCTGTATATCCAATGTTTGACATATATTCATCTAACATATAGTATTCACCTCGAATTTATTATAGCATAATTTTATTAAATAGTTTATAATGAATGTAGAGATAGTAGAGGTGATTTGTGTGCTTAATATATTTGATATAGGAATTATTCTAATTCTTATTATGTTTGTGGTTGTGGGATTTAAAAAAGGGGTTATAAAAGAAAGCGTCTCTTTAATTGCTTTTATCATTGTCTTTGTTTTATCTTGGTTATTAAAAGGGGTAATTGGTAATTTTTTGTGTATATATTTTCCTTTTTTTAAATTTAGCGGGGTAATTAGTGGACTTAGTAGTTTAAATATTTTAATATATCAATTAATTGCTTTTATAATAGTTTTTGGATTTTTACTTGGATTCTATTCTTTGGTTTTAAAGATTTCAAAGGTTTTTCAAAAGATTGTTAATATGACTTTGGTTTTATGGATACCATCTAAAATATTGGGTGCTTTGGTTTCATTTATAAAAGGATATTTATGTGTATTTATTTGTTTAGTATTTCTTATAATTCCTTTGGGAGGTTCCAATATCTTTCAAGATAGCAATATGATTAATTATATTTTATATAAAACCCCAATATTATCTAATTTTACGGGCTCTTTTGTTAATCCTATTAATGAAATATATTCATTAAGTGAAGATGTTTCAAATAATAAGATTAGTGTTAATGATGTGAATATAAGAGCAATCAGTATTATGCTTAAGTATAAAGTTGTAAATTATAAGACTTTAGATATTATTTATAATAGGAATAAACTTGAAAATGTTGATGGACTTGATAGTATTTTACATAAAGAGGAGGATTTATGATATTAGTAAAAAGTGAAAGTGAATTTAGAGAATATATAAAGAAAGATAGAGTTTTAGTTGATTTTTATGCTGATTGGTGTAATCCATGTAAGATGATGGATATGATATTTGAAGATTTTCATGATATTGAAATTGTAAAGGTTGATATAGATAGGTTTAGGGGGATTGCTAAGGAATATAAAGTTATGTCTATTCCTAATTTGAAGATATTTAGTAATGGAGATGTTATAAAAGAGGCGGTTGGTTTTATGAGCCGCGATGAATTTAGCAAGTTTATAAATGATTAGGTGAATATGATAAATATATTTTTTAACAATTTTTATTTGAAAGGGGTTGTGCTAGTTGCGTTGTGAAAAGTGTGGTTCATTAGTTGATGATGATGCTAATTATTGTGATGTTTGTGGTAAACAATTGACGAGAAATAAAAAGGGAGAAATAAAAAAGTTTTTATTTGTTAGTGATGATTTAGATAATACACAAATTAAAAAAGATAAAGACCGAGATTTAAAAATTTTAACTATCATTTTTTTCCTTATAATTTTGTTGTTGGGAGTTTTGTTTGTCTTTTATCCTTTCTAAACTTCTGTTTGATTTTTTTATTGATTTTTAGTTTTGATGTGATATAATATGTCTTGTTAGGTGACGGATTATGAGGACTAGAGATTATATTAATAACAAAAAGATTAGTAATAACAAAAAAATTGAAAAGTTAAAGAAGAAAAGTAAGCTGTTTGACTTTATAAGTTTTGGAGGAGCGGTTTTGGGCTTTTCACTAGCAGGTTGCTTACTTTTATATAGTATTGTTCCAAGTGTTGTATGTTTAGGGCTAGGAGCTGGTTTTTTATCTTCTAATATAAAAAACAGAAAAGTTACGGATTCTAAAGTTAGAGAGATAAATAATCAAAACGACTTTCTAGATAAAACTTTAGAGGGTAATATTGATGCTAGTTTGGAGAAGAATAAACAACGTAAAGGTTTATTAAAACAATATAGTGGTGAACTTAAAGATGAGGAAGACAATGTAAATAAATCTAATATTAGAGATTATATTATAGCTGGTGCGTTAGGAGTTTTAGCTGGGGTTGGTTTTATGTTTGGAGGATTTACATGTTTATTTAGCCCCCTTGTTGCAGGATTAAAGTTTATTGCAAATTCTGCTACTTCTCATGATATTGATGAATGTGAAAAAGTTAAATCTAAAGCTAACAATGTAAAAAACGAACTTGATATCATTGATAATGCATCAAATAATGTTAGTGGTAGAAGGCCTTCTAGGGCTAGAGCGCTTACATCAAAAAGAGAAAATGAAAGACATTATTCTAAGGCGGATATTGAAGCTGTAGATGATTATGTAGAAAGTTTAGCTAATGAGGGTTCTATTTCAAATGGTAATTCTAAGATGATAGTAAAGAAATAATTCTTTACTTTTTTTATTTATAAGGAAAGTGTGTTGAAAATAAGTGCTCGGCAAACAAATGTATTATATATTGGATTTGAGAGGTTTGTTATATGTATAAAACATTTAGATTTCGTATCTATCCTAATCATAATCAAATTGTTTTGATTAATAAAACATTTGGCTGCTATAGGTTTATTTATAATTTTTTTTTAAGTATTTGTAAAGACAATGTTTATTGTAGGAATAGATTTAGGGGTAAAAGATTTAATAGTAACATCGAGTGGAGAAAAATATAAAAATCCAAAAGAAATTAAAAGGTATGAAAAAAGAATA
>CACWWC010000012.1 GCA_902764545.1 uncultured Erysipelotrichaceae bacterium
ACTGCTAATCAGGCTGAAGATGTGAGTGAAGATTTAACTAGTGAAGGTGCTAACGATACAGCTGATGCCGGTGTTCAAGATGGTACAGTTGATCAGGTAGAAGATACAAGTGAAGATTTAACTAGTGAAGTTACTGGTGATGTAACTGATGCTGATGTCCAAGATAGTAATCAAGCTGGAGATGCAAGTGAAGACTTAACTAGTGAGATTGCCGGCGATACAATTGATGCTGATGTTCAAGATAGTATTGCCGATCAAGCAGAAGATGTGAATACCGATTTTGGTGATAATAATGCTGTAGATAAGATGACTGATGCTAATAATCAAGCTGATTCAAATAGTGATGTTGTTAGTTCTGATGAAGATAATGTAAAAGTTAATATTTTTGAGAATAATGATTTAAAGAATGATATTGAAGAGGAACAGGCAGATGATTTAGCAAAAGCAGTTTCAAATAGTGATTCTGATAATATCTTTGATAGTTCATTTGAGAAGGATTTTGAAAGTGATATATTTAAGGATTCAATAGTAAGGCCTGATTCTTTAGTAACTACTGAGGATACTTTCTATGATTTTGCTCATGGCTCTGATTTCTCAAATAGTGATTCAATTATGTTGGATGTAGCTAGTTCGATGAAAAAACTTATTCAAACTATTAAAGTTCAGGATGAAAAATTGGCTAAGTATAGTGAACAATTTGAGTTGGCAAATAAACAGTTGAATTTAATGGGTGATCGTGTTAGAAAACTAAAAGCTGTTGTGAGTAAAATGACTGCTATTAATAAAGGTTTGGAAAGAGAAAATCATGAATTAAAGAATACTGTTGCTCAACAAAGCAAACAATTAAATTCACATAGTGAAGCAAAGGAACAAGTTATTAAACTTTTAGCAGATACTAATGCTTTGTTAGGAAATGATGATGTCTCATATTCTTACGATGGTAGTGGCTATGGTAGAGTTGCATAAAAATTAGCTAATTTAGCTAATTTTTTTACTTAATCCCTATTTCGTGTTAAAATATATTTACTTTTTGAGATTAATGTAATATACAATATAGAAGTATTCTTATAATATATACTAGAGGTGATTTTATGAATAGAGAGGATTTTCCAATTTTAGATTCCAATATTGTTTATTTTGACAATGGTGCTACCACACTAAAACCAAAGTGTGTAATTGATGCTATGGATAGATATTATCTTGAGCATACTTCGAATATACATAGAGGAGATTATCAATTTGCTAGTATTACTAATAGTTTATATGATAATGTTAGAAATATAGTTGCTGATTTTGTTAATGCAGATCCTAAATGTTGTATTTTTACTAGCGGTACTACTATGTCAATTAATATGGTAGTGTTTGGTTATATGAGAAAATTTCTAAAAGCTGGGGATGAGGTTTTATTAAATAAAGCAGAGCATGCCTCTAATATTTTACCTTGGATGAAATTAAGTGAAGAGTCTGGAATTATTATTAAATATGTTCCACTTGATAGTAATTATTCTCTTACCTTGGATAATATAAAGAAATGTGTTACGAATAAAACAAAGGTTATTAGTCTTGCTCATATAAGTAATGTTATTGGTGATGTAAGAGATATTGAGTCTATAGGTAAATACTGTTTGGAAAATAATATTCTATTTAATGTTGATGGTGCACAAAGTGTTCCACATATACCAGTAGATTTTAAAAAATGTAATATTGACTTCTTAAGTTTTTCTGGACATAAAATGTGTGGACCTACTGGTGTGGGAGTTCTTATTGGAAAGAGCAATTTACTTGAAGAAATGGAACCATTATGTTATGGCGGTGGCATGAATTCATATTTTGAAGATACTTCAAAGTATGAATTAAAAAGTGTTCCAACTAAATTTGAAGCGGGAACGCCTCCTATTGCAGAAGTAATTGGTTTAGGTGAGGCAATAAAATATTTAAACAGAGTTGGGATGGATCAAATTCAAAAGTATGAAAAGAATTTAAAAGCATATTTAATTGATAAGCTTTCTGGTATTACTAATCTAATCATTTATAATGAAGAAAGTGATAGTGGAATACTGTCATTTAATATTGATGGAGTTTTTTCTCAAGATGCATCAGTTTATTTAAATAATTATAATATATGTGTTAGAGCAGGAAATCACTGTGCTAAAATGTTAAAAGATGAAATGAATATTAAAAATACTGTTAGAGTAAGTCTTTATTTTTACAATAACAAAGAAGATATTGATAAGCTTGTTAATGTATTAAAAAGTAGTAAGAATATTTTTGATATTGTGTTGTAGGAGAAAAATTATGGATGAAAATTTAAGAAGAGAAATTATTTTGGATAATTATAAGGAGCCATATAATAAAGGATTAATTGATGATAATTCTTATATTAAGGTAAATACGAATAGTGAAAGTTGTATTGATAATTTGGATTTTATTATGAAGATAGAGAATGATATTATTAAGGATATTCGCTTTGATGGGGAGGCTTGTGCAATAAGTACTTCTGCATCTTCTATAATGATTAGAAGTTTGATTGGAAAGAAAGTTTCTGATGCCTATAATATTTTATCTAATTACAAGAATATGATTAATGAAGAGGAATATGATTCTTCAGTTTTGGGTGAATTAATTGTTTACAATGAGATTGCTAAACAACCTAATAGGAAGAATTGTGCTTTATTGCCTTTAGTAGCTGTTGAGAAAATTTTAAAGGAGTTGATAAATAATGACAGATAAAATTGATATTAATAGAATTGATATAAATAACATTAAATTGGCAAAAGTAAGGTATTTTGATGAAAAAAATGAAGGTGTTGAAATTTCCAAAATTGAAGCCAATGTATTACTTATCAATATTAATGGTGAATATGTTAATTTTTTTGATCATGATTTAAGGTCTTTACCTATTTTTAAACGTGCCCATTGTTCTAATATCAGTCATAGTGGAGAATCGTTTGGAACAAGATTAATTTATATAAATGGAGATCTGAGGTCTGGGCCTTGTTATGTAATAGAAGACCGTGATTTATCAAAATATTTTGAAAGATCAGTTGTGTCTTTGAACGACTTAAAGAAATTTATTATTTTTTCAAATAGTTTTTTTGTTGATAGACAACCTCTTATACTAAGTTGTCTTAGTACACTGTCTCGAAAAGAAAGACGTATAGCAAAAAAGAAATACTTAGAAGATGATGAAACTGTTACTTTGTTAAATAAATATTTTAGTGATAGAATGGATGGATATCAGTATTTAAAGTAATTATTTAAACTTGTTTATTATGTATTATTTATATTATATATTAGAGAAAATTCTTATGTGAATTTTCTTTTTTTTAGTTTTTTTTAACATTTATTAATAATAATTAACAGTTTGATTTATTTTTTTAGTTGATTATTATACTCCATGAAAGGAGGTGATTTATGTTAAATCAAATTGTCCTTGTTGGTAGACTTACTAGAGATATTGTTGTAAATAAGTCTGATAGAGGAAAGGTTGCTACTCTCTGTTTAGCTGTACCAAGGAGCTTTAAAAATAGTGAGGGTGTTTATGATACTGATTTTATTGATTGTGTTCTATTTGATAGTGTAGCGGTGAATACATCTGAATATTGTAATAAGGGAGATATTGTAGGTATGAAGGGAAGGATTCAATCTAGAAGCGTTGAGAAGGATGGTAAAAAAGAGAGTGTAATGGAGATAATTGCTGAAAAAGTGACTTTTCTTTCTAGTAAGAAGCAGGAAGCAGATGAGTAACATTCTGCTTTTTTGCTTGAAAAAACACGAAAAAAAAACTATAATATTATTAAATTTTGGATGTGATTGTTTGAAAGATAAAGAGATTATTACAAGTTTGAAAAGTTATTACGGTATTTTTGATCAAGATTTTTTTAATAAACTTATAGTACTAATTAAAAAGTGCAATCTTGTTTTAGAAAATAATTTACATCTAAAAACAGATATTAATCATTATGAATCACGTTTACGTGCAGATATTGGATTAAGTCCTAACATGGTATTAGATTTAACTCTTTCTTTTTTTGAAAGTGTTAATGATAGATATAATAATATTGTAGTTAATTTATTAAATGATTATGAGATTAGAAAAGGTGATATACTGGATAGCAATGTATATAGTATGTTTTTTTCTGGAAACTATCATGATATGGCTATACTTGTACATGAGCTTGTTCATAAAATTGTTGTAGGTGATTGCCAGGCTAGTGATATTCCTATCTTTAACAATTCTTATTTTGAGTTTAATTACTTATCAGAGGTATTGTCTGAAATTAATCCATATGTTATGGAGATGTTAGCATGTGACTATTGTGAATATGTTTGTGGAAAAAATATTTTTAGTGATAATACACTATATAATTTAATAATGGTAAGTAATAGCATTTCTGATATAAGGTATATTAAAAATATAAATAATACTTTTAATAATATTCATTTTAGTAAGAAAAAAAATTATGATAAAATTACAAATGCTCATGATTTTTTTGCTCAACAAATGAGAGGTATAAATCATTGCTTAGGTATGATGATTGCATGTTGTATATACTGGAAAATTATTGATAATTTAGAAAATATGAAAATATTTCTTGGATTAGAAAAAGTTTTAGGAACAGTTGATTACACTGAACATTCGATGGTTTTTTTAGAAAAAATTGGATTTCCTTTTGTTGTTGATGGTAAGTTTTTCTTGGACCAAGAAAGAATAGAATATATAGTTGCATCATTTAAAAGAACTATAGAAAAGTGTATATCTAATGCTAGTTTAAATTACAGTTGTATCTTTAGTAATGAACTGATTTCAGATTCATTATTTTGTGATGTGAATAGGTTGTATAATGGTGATAATAAATTGTATATAAAAAAATGATTGTGAAAGTTGTTTTTTTATTTTTTTTTGCTTATAATTTATGTAAAGATAGGTGATTAGATGAATATTGATGTTAGGATGTATGTGAATAGTGATTTAGAAGGTGTTAATATAATACTTAAAGAAGCTTTTAATATAAAAAAGGAAAATAATTCTTATAATGATTGTTATGAAATAGTTTCTTTAACTGATGAAAAAATATCGGGTTATCTTTTATTAACAAAGGTTTATAATCCTGTAAAAAATATATACTATGGTTTAATTGATTATGTATGTGTTTTATCCAAATATCGTGGTACAGGTACTAGTGATAAGTTAATAGAATATGCTTTTGAAGTTTCTAAAAAAATAGGTTTAGATTATTTACAGCTTACTTGTGCTCCATTTAGGATAGGCGGACAAAAACTATATAAGAGAAATGGTTTTGTATTGAGAGATACTAATGTATATAGAAAGGAGATATTATGATATTAGATATTATTAATAAAAAAAGATTGGGTAAAGAGTTAACGTATAAAGAATTGGATTTTTTCTTTAATGGTTTTTTAAATGGAGATATTGCTGATTATCAAATGAGTGCTCTTTTAATGGCAATTTGTATTAATGGTATGAGTGATGAAGAAGTATTTGCTTTAACAAAAATTTTTATAGATAGTGGGGATGTGTTAGATTTTAGTGATATTCCAGGTATTAAGGTTGATAAACATTCAACTGGTGGAATTGGAGATAAAACTACTTTAGTCATAGTACCCATTGTTGCTGCATGTGGAGGAACTGTAATAAAAATGAGTGGAAGGGGATTAGGTTATACTGGAGGTACTATTGACAAATTGGAGAGTATTCCAGGTTATAAAATTAATCTTACTGATAATCAAATTATTAAGCAGGTACATAGTATTGGTTGTGTTATTACTGGACAAACCGCTGATTTGGTACCAATGGATAAGGTTGTATATGCACTAAGAGACGTTACTTCTACTGTATCATCTATTCCCTTAATCGCTTCTTCTATAATGAGTAAGAAGATTGCTGGTGGTGCTGATAAAATTTTAATTGATATAAAGGTTGGCAACGGAGCCCTTGTTACTAATAGGGATGATGCTAATAAGTTAAGTAGACTTATGAAAGAAATAGGTAGATTTTATAATAAAGAGGTTCGTACCGTTATAAGTGATATGAATACTCCTCTAGGACTAACTGTTGGCAATGGTATTGAGGTTTTAGAAGCTATTGATATTTTAAAGGGGAAGGAAAAGTCCAATCCATTTGTAGATTTGTGTATAGAACTTGCATCGGATATGGTTAGTATGTCACTTGATGTTTCATTTGATGAAGCAAAAGATATGGTTATTGAAGTGATTGAAAACAAAAAAGCATACAAAAAATTTCTGGAACTTGTGGAAAATCAAAAGGGTGATATTAACAAGCTAAAAATAAGTGAAAAAACATATAAGATAAAGTCTTTAAATAATGGCTGTATTTCTAAGATAAATGCTTTAAATGTTGGGAAGTTAGTCTTCAATTTAGGTGCTGCAAAAGCACATGTTGATGATAAGATTGATTATGGAGTTGGTATAAAATTTCATAAATTAGTAGGAGATAATGTCAAAAAAGGTGATGTTTTGGCGACTATTTATTATAATAAAAAACTTCCAGAAATAAATATAGAAAATATTTATAAATTTGAATGAAAAAGTATTTGAATTTATATAATTTATGATATAATGATGTTATAAAGGTAAGGTGAATTAAATGGAAAAAATATATATTGAAGATAATAATTCTTCTAAACATGATAAAAATTATCGTAGTACCTATCGTATTTCAATAGTTTTATCATTTGTTGTAGCTGCATTTGCACTTGTTTCTATAGTTGCATTTGGATTTAATCAGGTAAGCTTTGCTGCAGGGGGTGTAATAAGTGATGATAAATTTAATTTAAAACTTTATAATCCTGTTATTGCAAGTTCTGAATCTGGAAATTTTAATATTCCTGTATATTTTGCCAAACTTAGTAATGGGGAAGAACGCTTGGTTTTTTGTGTACAAGGTGGAATTGAAGAAACTGGTGATGAATATACTAAGGGAAATGAAATGAATGATGTTGGATTAATGTATATCTTAAGTCAGTCATCACTTCATGGTGGGCCTGGAATTATTTCATCAAGTATTACTGATGAAAAAACTAAATATACGGAAATTGCTGCTACACAAATGGCTGTATGGATTTATTTAAATGAAAAGTATCCACAAGCTGCAGAACATGCTCTAACAAGACAGACTAGAGCCGATGATCCTGAATCTATTGTTAGTTCTGAGGTTAATGTAAATATTTTGAAGACTGCAAATTCATTTACTGTCAATGATGGATCTTCCGATGGCTTGACTGTTTATTCTGAAAATATGTATCAAAATGGTGTAAAAAATGTTGTAGCTAAAGCTCATACACATGTGAATCAAAAGTATTTAAAAATTAACTTTGATCCAAATAATATTTCTGAAGTTGAGGGGTCAAATTACTATCAAACTTCTGTAGTATCTGTTACTCCAACTCCTTCAGATGACTTAGAAAGTTATGAGGTTAAGCTTGACGATGGATTGATTGCTGTAGATGAAAAAGGCGAACAGATTAAAAATTTAAGTTCACTTTCTGCTTCAGATAAGTTTTTTGTTCGTATTCCTAAGGATAAAATAACAGAAGAGACTCATACTTTTTCAATAACTGTTAATGGGACTTTTAAGAATTTTCTGACAGGAACTGAATATTTGAGTTCTGGAAAGCAGACTGTAATTGCTGTTACTAGTGAAAAACATGTTTTTTCTGATGGTGTTCAATTTGATGTTGTTGGTTCTCCTGATACAGGTATGTCTACTTCTCAAACTATTTACTTTATTGGTTTAATTGTATTGTTATGTGGTGTTGGTATAATATATGCGAACGCAAAACCAATTAAAAATCTTTAATAATATTAAAAAGAGCCACAAATTATTAATTGGCTCTTTCTTTATTTTTTTGGGAATATTATTATTTTCAAAGGATTATTTATTAAAAATGAAGGATCAGGTTTACTCTAATATGAAAATTGCTATGTCTGATGTAGAAAATAATAATGTTAGTTCTAATTCCGAAAATGATAGTATTCTGAGTACAGATAATACTACTGATGTTGAAAATAATAAATATACAATTGACTATAGTAAATATCTTGGGATATTAGAAATACCTAAGATTTGGTTAAAAAGAGGATTTTATAACATAGATTCAAGATACAATAATATACAGTATAATGTTACAATGGTTAAAGGGTCAACTTTACCTGATGTTCCTAATGGAAATTTAATTTTAATGGCTCACTCTGGAGACTCTTATATATCTTATTTTGCGTATTTATATAAGTTGTCTATCGGTGATGATTGCTATGTTACTTATAATGGGGTTGGATATCATTATCAAATTGTTGATATATATGATGTCAATAAAAATGGTGTTGTTTCTTTAAGAAGAAATAAAAGTAAAACGGTATTAACTTTAATTACTTGTACTAAAGATAATGATTATTTACAAACAGTTTATATTGCAGAGTTAGTTTAATAAAGAGGTGATACTATGGAGATGTCTTTAATAGATAAGATTTTTACGATTTTTAAATTTACATTTTCTTCTTTTCTTTCTATAGGGATGTTTACATTTTGTCTTCTACTATTATCTATTTTAATTGTTAATTTAAAGAAAAATGATTTATTAATTCAGTTAATTGTTGTTTCTATATTTTTGGGGTTTATCCTTGGAACAGTTATTAGTTATACTACCTATGTTAAATCTTGCGTTGATTCTTTTACTAAACTAATTCTAAATTATATTTATTTTCCTTCAACTATTGTTTACTTTTTTATTATTATATTTGTTACAGTTATGATTTTATATACAATTTTTGGTGATAAGATTCATTATTTTAAAAAGATATTTAATTTTGTTGTTTTTAGTATTATATATTATTTCTTTATGTCATTTATATCTTTAGCAACGTATGATTCTGTTGATTTGCTTGATGTTGTTAAATTATATCAAAATAATACTATTTTATCTTTGGTTCAAATGAGTAATTTGTTATTAATTATTTGGTTTATAGTAACAGGATTTTATCATTTATACTTTTATTTGAAAAAAAAATATGATTAGGAAAAGACTGATTTTTATCAGTCTTTAATTTTTGTCGCATAATATTCTTCAAAAGTAATATTATTTTCTTTAATATATTTTGCTGCTTCTTTTCCAACATATCTGTAGTGCCATGATTCATATTGATATCCTGTTTCTTCTTCTTTTCCTTTAGGAAATCTTAAGATAAAACCAAATTTGTATGCGTTTTCCTGCATCCATTTAAATTCTTCAGTTTTTTCAAAATTAGTATATGTTTCTTTTTGATTATATACATCTGTTGCGAGGCCTGTTTGATGTTCTGAGTAACCTGGTCTTGCGGAATATGCATCTGCTTCTTCTTTTCCATCTTGTTTAACATAGTTATTGTATAGCGTTACTTGATATTGATAACTCCTATATGCTGACATGGCAATAATATTTAGATTGCTTTCTCTAGCTTTTTTTGACAATTCTTGAAATGCTTCTTTGGCTTCTTTTACTAGTTTTATTCCACCTTTTGAGTATTCTTTATCGATTTCTTCTAGATTATTTGGAACATAATTTTCATCTAGATAATAATATTTATTTACTAATATTTTACTTGTGTTTAGATTTTTTGCTTTTATTGTATATTCATATTTTTTTTGATCAAGGTTCATGTTAACATTCTTTATAATTTGTTTTGAATCCATACTTGGATTATTTTCTTGATATTTGATGTATCTTTCTAAATATTCATTGTTATAATAATCTATCTTTTTGATATTACTAATAAATGTTTCTTCTTTAGAAGTAGATTGATTACCATTACTTTGATTTTTATTATTTTTGGTAGGATTCAGTATTAATAAAACAATTAATAATATAATAATTATTATTAAGTATGCTGTTTTTTTAATTTTTAATTTTTTTTTCATATTTTCTCCTTTATTATATATTATCATTATTTTCTTTGTTTTATGAATAAAATATTATTTTATTCATAAATAACAATAGGAGGTTATATGAAAAAGAATATACTATTATTTTTATTTATTATATTATTTATTCCTTTAGGTGTTTATGCTGATGAGTTAATTCCAAATGGCAAGAGTGGGATATTAATTGAAGCTAACAGTGGAAAAATAATATATCAGAAAGAAAAAGATATGAAATTAAGTATCGCTTCTTTAACTAAAATGGTTGGGCAAATAATAATACTTGAAGAGATTGAGTCTGGTAATATAAAATGGGATGATACAGTTACTGTCAGTCATAATGCTAGTAGTATGGGTGGTTCTCAAATATATTTGGAGGATGGTGAGAAGATCTCCGTAGAGGATTTAATGAAGGGTATAAGTGTTGCGAGTGGTAATGATGCAATTGTTGCCATGGCTGAATATATTAGTGGTAGTGAGGAAAAGTTTGTTAAAAGGATGAATAATATTGCTAAAAAATTAAAATTAAAAAATACTCATTTTGTGAATTGTACAGGTTTAGATGAGGACAAACATTATTCAAGTAGTTATGATGTTGCTTTGGTTGCTCGTGAATTAGTGGTTAATCATCCTGAAATAATACGTTTTTCATCAATTTATGAGGATTATTTGAGAAATAATACAGATCGTAAGTTTTGGTTAGTAAATACAAATAAACTTATAAATTTTTATGATGGTGCTGATGGTCTTAAGACTGGACATACTGATAACGCTGGATACTGTTTGGCCGCAACAGCTATAAGAGGTAATCTAAGATTAATTGGTGTAGTACTAGGCGAAAATGATAGTAAAGTTAGAAATAAAGAAGTAATGGAATTACTTGATTATGGTTTTAATAATACAAAACTAAATTGTTTGATGAAGAAGGGAAAAGTTATTGATAATATTTCCTTTGACAAGTCAGATATGAATAGTGCAAATGTTATTTTATCTAAAGATTTATGTGTATTAGAAGATAAAGTTGATAAAAATAAATATTCATATAGTGTCAAAATAAATGAGTATAATCTTCCATTAAGAAAAGACGATTATGTAGGTAAAATATACGTAAAGATGAATGATAAAGTTATTAGTAGTGAGAATTTATCTATTGATAGAGATGTTAATAAATTAAGTGTTTTTAATTATATATTGAAAAATATTAGGGGTTTACTATTTGGTATATAAAAATTGTTATAATGTTATAAATATGATATAATTATAATGTTAAGAGAGGTTGGTTTTATGGCAGTAAGAAATAGTAGACCTTATAATTCACCTAAGAGAACTACTAAAAATAATACTTTTAAAAATAATAAAAATATATCTAAAACTAAGAATAAAGATTTTGATGTGACAACTAGAATAAGGGTTGATGAGGTTAGACTTAATGATTCTGAGAGTTTAGATACTAGTTTTTTAGAAGGACGTGTAGAAAAGAAAGTAAAGAATAATAGTGGTAAGGTAAAAGAAAAGATTTTGAAAGATAAAAATATTGTTGATGAGACGAAGGAAATACGAAAAAAAAGAATATTTTTTGGAATAACTTCTTTAGCTATTTTTATTATTATTGTGTTTTTGTTTGTTTTTTATTTTGATAAAATAGTTAATGTCTTTAAAGATGATTCAAAAGATAAGAATATTACTGTGGAAAGTAGTAAAAAGCAAGAAAAAGTAATAGATGATAATTATTTATTTATTGGAGGTTTTTACACCGATAAGTTTGATTTTGATAAGTTCGATTTAGATTATCATTATGTAAAGGTATCTGATAATAATATGGATACAGCTGATGTTTTGGATGATATGAAGTCAAAGATATATGATTATAATCCTTCCATTATATTTATTGAACTAGGTATAAATGATTTAGATAGTGGAATGGATAGTAAAGATATTATTAAAAATATAAAGTCCATTATTGATAAAATAAAAGAAAATAGACCTTATGCAAGGATTTGTATTGAATCATTATATCCTATTAATACAAGCGTTGATGACTTTGATAACGAGATTTTAAGTGATGAAATTAATAATAGTAAAATAGTGTCTTTTAATAAGCAGTTAAAAGATCTTACAGAAAAAAATGATGTTATTTATTTAGATATGTTTTCTATGCTTGAAAAAGGTGGAAAATTGGATTCTGAATATACAGATAATGGCATATATTTAAATGATGATGGATATAAGCAAATATTGAAATTGGTTAATAATGAGATTGATAAAGATTAGATTTAATTATAAAGTTCTAATCTTTTATTTTTTGCATATTATAGATTAGAAAGCGAGGAATAAATATGGAAATTTTAAAAGTTAGTAGTAAATCTAATCCAAATAGTGTTGCGGGGGCAATTGCTAATGTATTTAGAGAAAAAGGTAATGTAGAGATTCAAGCTGTTGGGGCTGGTGCATTAAATCAAGCAATAAAGTCTATCGCTATTGCAAGGGGTTTTGTTGCCCCTACGGGTGTTAATTTAGTTTGTATACCTGCATTTCAGGATATAACAATTGATAATGAAGAGAGAACAGCAATTAAAATTATTGTAGAAGCTAAGTAGTCTCTTTTTCATTATTTTTATAAAAAAAACTACTTGATTTTTATTTTGCTTGTTATATAATTAATTTATAAAAAGTAGAAAGGTAGTGTGTTGTATGAACAAAGAAACTTCTGGTGTAGATACAAAAGAAATTAATGAGAAGGAGATGAAGGATGATAAAAAGAAAGATGCTTTGGTAACATCTAGAATATTATTTATATCTGTCTTAGATAAGATTTATATTGTATGTTTATTGTTATCTTTAATTCTTGCTACTTACAGTAATTTTGCTGGAGATATGTCAAGTGTTTCATATGGATTTTTCCGTAGACTATTGGGTGAGTTATTTATCGTAGTTGGAGTAGTAATTGGTTACTTTTTATGTAACTGGTTTTATAAATGTTATGCGAAGACTATGTTATGTGTAACTGATAAGGAAATATATAAGGAAAAATATTTACCATTCCAAAGAATGGAAACAACTATTCCACTTAATAGGATTACTTCTATTACAGCATTTAAACATTTATGGATATTTAGAGGTTTAATCATTTTTCAATATCATCGTTTTCCAATGATATTCTTTACATGGAATAATCAAGAGTTTAAAGATAAAGTTGAAGAGTTATTAGTTGAAGATAGTACTAAAGTTAATAATCAATTTGAATCAAAGAATATTATTAATAAAAATCAATATAAGTATGTTGGAATCCTTGGTATCGTATTAGTTGGTATTATTGTTATTCTTGGAATTATAAGACTATTTGGTTTTATGTTTAGTGAAGAAAGACAAATTCCTGCTAACTATGCCTATAAGGATTATTCAATTAATTTGAAAAATGATGGAACTTGTGACTTAAATATTAACTCATATGATATTACTGCATGTGATTGGCATTATGATTCTGATAGTAAAGAAGTAGTTATTGACTATAAATACAAATATAATGGTTATTACTCATATTACTATTCAAGTGATTATCAAAGTAGTTTAAGAGCAAAATATGAAGATAAAAATTTAATTTATGACAATAAGACTTTTGAAAGAGACTAATTAGTCTCTTTTTAACTGTTGTTTTTTTTATAAAATTAATCTATAATTTATTATAATAGGAGGAGAATTATGAATAATGATGATTATACAATTATCTGTTCAAGATGTGGTAGTGAAATGAAAATCAGTTCTAGATGTTGTATGAAGTGTGGTAGTTTAAATCCTGAACACCCAGACAATAAGGGATATGAAAAGTATTTTAATAAAAATAAGAATAGTACTTATAGTGTTGGAGATGGTAAAAAGATATATTCGGGGAAAACAAATAGTAATGTTGTTAGTATTAATAGTGAAAATATAGGTAGCTCTAGGTTATGTTTTTTCTTAAATTTTTTATTGTATGTGGGATCTATTATTTTAATTAGTTACTACTTTTATGTTAATAATAATTCAAATTTTGATGGTATTATTAATTCAGATTTATATGTCTATCTCATTAGTATATCAGTATTCTTTATTATTTTTTATTCATATCAGTTACTATTTATGTGTTTAGATAGGAAATGGTGGTATTCATTGATACCTGTTTATAATAATATGGTTTTATGTAAATGTATATTTAATAAAAAATGGTTGGGGCTAGTCATGTTAGTTCCAATTGTTGGACAAATATTAGGATTAGTTCTATTATATAAATTAGCAAGGTCATTTAAATGTAGTTGGGTGTTAATGATACTTTTTCCATTTGTTATGATACCTGTTGTTGTTTATGGTGGATATAGTTATAATGATACTATTTATGTAAATAATGAAAAATTCTATGTAGAAAAAAGTTATAAAAGGAAAAAAATGTTTCTTAGAGTTTGTATGATAGTTATTATAATAGGTATTGTTCTTAGGGGATTATACTTATTTTCATAGTAAATGGCTTGAAAAATATGTATAAATCAATTATAATGAAATCAAGTCGATAATTAGAACTAATAATAAGTATATCTAATTTAAGAGAATTCGTGGGTGGTGAGAACGATATTGGATGCTTATTTATCTACTCTATAGATGGGTTTAATAAACTCCGGGTTAACCGTTATCTAAATAAAGTAAATTAAGGATGGTACCGTGCTTTTTGCACTCCTTTGGTACTATTCTTTTTCTTTTATTGGCTAGTTTAGTAAAGAAGGTGATTTAGTTGAGAAAGGTTAAAGTAAATACTGTTTATAGACATTTCAAAGGTTTTAAGGCATATGTAATAACATTGGCAAAACACAGTGAAACTCTTGAAGATATGGTTATATATGTATGTAATAGTGATGGCGTTGATGGGAATGTTGATCATCAAGATGGGATTTATGCTAGACCTCTTTCGATGTTTCTGTCGGAAGTAGATCATGAAAAATATCCGGATGTTAAGCAAAAATATAGGTTTGAGGAAATAAAATAGAAAGGAGATTTATATGATAGATATAAAATTAATAAGAGAAAATAGAGAGGTAGTAAAGGAAAATATTAAAAAAAAGTTTCAGGATGAAAAGTTGCCTTTAGTTGATGAGGTTTATGAATTAGATAAAAGAGTTCGTGAGGTTCAAGTAAAGGTTGATGGGTTAAAGGCTGATAAGAATAAGCTTAGTGGTGAGATTGGTAAGCTTATGAAAGATGGAAAGAAAGATGAAGTGGAGAAGATTAAAAATACTATTGCTGAATCTGCTAAAGAAATATCTGAATTAGAGAAAGAGCAAGAGGAATTGAATTTGAAGATAAGGGATAAAATGATGGTTATTCCTCAGATAATGGATTCATCTGTTCCAATTGGAAAAGATGATTCTGAAAATGTTGAAGTGCAAAAGTTTGGAGATCCTGTTGTGCCTGATTATGAAATTCCATATCATGCAGATATTATTGAAAGTTTAAATGGAATGGATAAGGATGCTGCTGGTAGGACATCTGGACAGGGATTTTATTATCTTTTAGGTGATATTGCTAGGCTTCATGAAGCAATGATTGCCTATGCAAGAGATTTTATGATTGATCATGGATTTACTTATGCAATTCCACCTTTTATGATTCATTCAGATGTTGTTACTGGTGTTATGTCTTTTCCTGAGATGGAAGCTATGATGTATAAAATTGAGGGTGAAGATTTATACTTAATTGGTACTTCAGAACATTCTATGATTGGTAAGTTTAAAGGACAAATTGTTAAACGTGAAGAATTACCAATAAGTATGACAAGTTATTCACCTTGTTTTAGAAAAGAGGGTGGAAGTCATGGCCTAGAAGAGAGAGGATTATATAGAGTTCATCAATTTGAAAAACAAGAAATGATTGTAATATGTGAGCCAGAAGATTCTATGGAATGGTATGAAAAAATGTGGAAACTTACTGTTGATATTTTTAGAAATTTTGATATTCCTGTTAGACAGTTAGAATGTTGCAGTGGAGATTTGGCCGATTTAAAAGTTAAGTCATGCGATATTGAGGCATGGAGTCCAAGACAAAAGAAATATTTTGAGGTGGGTAGTTGTAGTACATTAGGTGATGCACAGGCAAGGCGTTTAGGAATTCGTGCAAAAGGTGAAAAGGGTACTTACTATTTACACACATTAAATAATACTGTAGTAGCCTCACCAAGAGGTTTGATAGCACTAATTGAAAACAACTATCAAGAAGACGGAAGTATAAAAATACCAAAAGCACTTCAACCTTACATGGGCGGAAAGACAAGAATAGAAGTGAAAAAATAAAATATAGGGGTAATGAATTACTTTATTATTCAATGAATTTGGCATTGATAAATGAATTATTGAATATGAATAAAATGACAAAAGAAGAATATTTAGAAATTAAATTAAAAATAGAAGAAGAACTAAATATAAATCCATATGAATAAAAATTAATCAATTAAGGTATAGTGAAACTTTCCAAATGGATTATATATATCTTCTTTTTTTTGTTTCCAATGCAACAAAAAAAATTAAAAAAATATAAAGTTTTTCCAATTTATCAAAAAAACTTTATATTTTAGCAAATTTATAGTATACTATAAATGAAGAGGTGAGAACTATGCTGAAAAGAGATTACTATTTAAATAAAATTAAGGATTTTTATCATGTAAATTCATTAATAAAAATTTTATGTGGACTTAGAAGAAGTGGTAAATCTGTAATACTACAACAAATAATTGAAGAGATTAAACTAAGTGGTGTGAAAAATGATCACATTATATATGTCAATTTTGAATCTCTTGATTATTCGGATATAACTACTGCAATTGAGTTAAATAATTATATAAAAAGTTTGATAAAAGATAAAAAAAATTATTATGTATTTTTAGATGAAGTTCAAAAAGTTCATGAATTTGAAAAAGCTATTAATTCTTTAAGAATCACAAATCAATTTAGTATTTTTATAACTGGTTCAAATAGTAAAATGACTTTTTTAGAATTATCTACTGATTTATCTGGAAGATATGTAAGTTTTAGAATTAATCCTTTATCGTTTAAAGAAGTTGTTCAAATCACAAATACCAAAAAAGAAAATTATTTTGATTTATTACTTGATATATTTGAATGGGGTACATTACCGCAAAGATTTATGTTCAATAATAATAATTCAAAAGAAAATTATATTAGAGATGTTTATGATTCTATACTTCTTAAGGATGTTGTAGATAGGCTTGGAATAACTGATATTACATCTTTTAATAAAATACTTCAGTATGTTTTAGAAACTGAAACAAGGGAATTTTCTGCAACAAATGTGCTAGAATACTTGGAGAAAAATGGTAATAAAGTTGCTACAGATACATTATATAAATATTTAGAAGCACTTTGTTCAACATTTATTGTCAATAGAGTTTACAGATATGATATAAATGGTAAGGCTGTTTTAAAATCTTTAAATAAATTCTATGCAACGGATTTAGGCGTAAAAAAAATTAAAACCAATAGTAAAGAAGTTAATTATTCGCAGGCTTTTGAAAATATAATATATAATGAATTAATAAAAAAAGGATATGATGTTTATATAGGAAAAACTAGAGAGGGAGAAATAGATTTTATAGCATCAAAAAATAAGGATATTAAATATATTCAGGCTTGTTATGATTTATCGACTGAAGAAACTAGAAGTAGAGAATTTGGTGCATTTAATAATATTAATGATAACTATCCTAAATATGTTATTTCGACTAATAAAGAAGATTATTCCCAAAACGGAATTAAGAATATTAACATTTTTGATTTTTTGATGGATGATAAATTTTAAACTCTAATGGTGTAAATTGAAACTACGACAAATACTGTTGTTGCTACACCAAGAGGTTTGATAGCACTAATTGAAAACAATTATCAGGAGGATGGATCAATTAAGATTCCAAAGGCACTACAACCTTATATGGGTGGTAAAACTGTTATTGAAAAAAATAGTTGTAAAAAAAGTGTAGATATATGAATATCTACATTTTTTGTGCTATAATTTTTATAGTAAGGTAGTAGTGGAGGATTTATGAAGGAAGAGTTTGATAAGTATGTTAGTAATTTTGATTTAAGCAATGAAAAAACAAATCTTAAGTATAAGCATTCATATAGGGTGATGGCTTTAAGTGAGAAGTATGCAAAGCTTCTTAAATTTGATGACTATGATGTAGAGCTTGCGGGTGTAATTGGCTTGTTGCATGACATAGGTCGCTTTGAACAAATTAAGGAGATAAACGGTTATGATGACAATAAAAAAATGGATCATGCTGATTATGGTGCTTATATACTTTTTCATGATGGATTAATAGAAAGATTTTGGAAGAATGAGAGTGATTATAATCTTATTGAGTTTGCAATCAGAAATCATAATAAACTTTCAATATCTGTATGTTCTGATGAAAGGGTATTAAAATTTGCTAAACTTATTAGGGATATTGATAAGTTAGACATCATTTACCTATATTGTTTAAATGATTTTAATATTAAGGAAGATGATGATGATATTAATGAGTCTATCATAGAAGATATAATGTCACATAGAATTGCTCATAGGGTGGATAGAAAGAATAATAATGAGATTGCTTTGTCTTTTGCTTATGCATTTGATATTAACTATGATATTGTATTAGAAGAATTACAACATAATTTTAAACTATTTTATAAAAAGATAAATACTAGTGGTAAGTTTAAAAATATATTTGATGAAATAAATAATTATATTAGTAAACGTAGAGGTCTTGTGCTAGAATAAAATATAATACTTTGGAGTTGATGTTATGTACTTTTTAATTGGAGTAATTATTTTAATAGCTTTTATAGTAGGTTTAATTATTTATTTTAAAATTAAAATTAGAATAATTTTGGATAAACACGGTTTTCTTGGTCTTAACTTAAAAGATATAATCCAGAATGCTAGAATAGAAGATCAAGAGATTCCTAAATCATTATCAAGTATGGACTCAATATATATGTCTAATATAAAAAGAGATTTTCCTGATCTTAATATTCAGGAACTAAAAAGTAAAACTGAAAAGGTTATTCTTGATTGTTATAATGCGATAGAGTCTAAAGATTCATCTGGTTTAAAGGGAAAAATAAAAAGTTTTACGGATGACTTAATTGCGGATTATAATAATAAAAGTGTTTCATTTGATGATTTTAAATTCCATAATACTGTTGTTTCTGGATATAAAAATGAAAATGGCGTAATAACTATTTCTTTTGGTTCTAGTTTTCAATATTTTTTGAATGTTGATGGAAAAAGTGTTAAAACTCAGGATAGGGCAAGAGTTGAGTTCATTTATATAATTGATACTGATAAGGTTTTAAATGATAAAAAAGTTTTAGGACTAAATTGTCCAAACTGTGGTGGTCCTATTAAAAGTTTAGGAAATAAATCATGTAGCTATTGTGGAAGTGGAATTAAGGAAATTTTTGGGAAAATATTTACATGCAATAATATTAAAAGATATTGAGGGGGGAGGCGATATAATGTTGATATTTACTTGGACTGGTTTAGGTTTGTTAGCTGTAATTGTTCCGTCTGTTATTTTAATTATTTGTGGTTTTTTATCGGATGTAATTGGTAGTATGTATTTTGGATATATTTTTTCTATTGGATTATTTCTCTCTGCAATTATTTGTCTTTTTTTGGGGATATATTTAAATAGAAAAAAAGCGGTTTCCCGTGATATGGTAACTGGAGAGTTAATTTATGAAAAAAATATGAATAGATTGTTTTCAATTCCTATTCAGTATTTTTCAATTATTTATTTATTATTATCTATTGTTTGTTTTTTTAGTAAAGTGTTAAAATAAAATTGGAGGTAATTATTATGGATAAATTTGATAGTTTAGAAAAGGTTTATAGTTTATTTCAAAATGTTAATTGTATAGGTAATGATAATTGTTTTTTTGTAGCTTATAAAGATACACAGAAAACTTCTGGATTTGTTGGAGGAATGCAACATCCTTATGATGCTTTATTAATTAATCTTACCGAAAATGGTTTAGGTTATTATTATTTAAAACAATCTGGAGTTCCTATGATGTATCATATTGACAAAATGGATGTATTGTTGGATTCTTTTACATTTATTAAAAATGAAAATATTAAAAGTATTATTATAAGCAAATATGCACTGTTTAATAAAGGCAAGAAAAGAATTACGATAAAATTGAATGATGGGATGACGCATTATTTATTTGCTAATGTTGATGAGAAGTTAATTCCTTATCATAATGATAACTTTTTAAAGTTTACTAGTAAATTTGAAATAAAATAGTTTTTTGTATCTCTAGAAGATGTAATTTCTAGAGTTTTTAATTCTGCTGTTGTTTGAAAAATAATAATTTGTTATAATTTATTTAGGATGTGATGATATGGATAATAATCTTATTAATATGAATAACGATATCATTGATGATGCTCCTAAAGTGTTATCTGGTGGTACGGAGGAAGATTACTTATTTGCCGATATAAAAAAAGGGAGTCTTTTAGAAGATGAAGCTGCTAATCAATTAAATTATTTTACATGTCGAAATTGTAAAACAACTTTTGTTACTAAAATGTCTACTAATACTTGTGTATTTTGTAATAGTAATGATGTTATGAAAATAAGTGGTCAAACTAATAATTTATATTATATTCCTTTTTCTAAAACAGTTGATGATGCTATTAATGATTATAAAAAGAAAATTAGATTCAGATTTTTACTGCCATCTGTTTTTACTAGTAAAGAAAGTATTAAATCAATTAAAAAAGTTTATTTGCCATTTTTGCTTAGAGATTGCAATACTAATGGGAAAGTAATATTTTATGCAGCTGATCAAAATAAGGTTAATAAGCAGATAGAAACAAAAAAATATGAAGTTTGCTATGATGTGAATTTTGATTTTAAAAATTTAAGTGTCTCTAGATTTTCGAAAATAGAGAACAATGCTGTTTTAAGTTATGAATATAACTCATTAACTTTATTTGATAACAATGTGTTTAATGATTCATGTGGAATAATTGATGATTTGGATGAAAATGCTGTTATAAATAATATGAACAACCAAATAAATAATAGTGTAATTTCTATGGTAAGAGATGGTATTACACATCAGTTAAAGAAGTTAAAAAACAATGGTGTTGTTTTAAATAATGTCGTTGATAAGAGAGTCCTTTTACCAGTATTTCTAAATGTGATTAATTATAAAAATACTGATTATATTTATATTATGAATGGACAAACCGGAGAATCAAATCTTATGTATAAAATCTCTCCTATCAAGTTAGTTATAGTAAGTATAATTACTATATTAATAATATTTTTTATTGTTTTTTTAGTAGCAAGTATTATATAGGTGGTTATTATGAGAAGATTGATTAAAATAATGATTTTAATATTTATTTATTTATTTACAATTAACTGTTATGCGAGTACTGATGCTTTTTTGAGAACTAATGATAATCTTAGAGTTCCATCTGATGTTAAAGTTGATGAGTCAAATATTGCTGATATTATGAATACAATTTCAGTATCAAGCAGTGAGAAAGTGTATGATTTTGCTAATATTTTATCTGATTCAGAAGAAAAAAAGTTATATAATAGTATTAGTGAATATACTAAAGAAACGGGATATGATGCTGTTATACTGACAACTAGTAGCTTATCAGGTTATTCTGTTTCTGATTATGCATATAATTTTTATGATTATAATGACTTTTTAGATGATGGTGTTATTTTTATAATTTATGCTAACGGTAATAATAAAGAAATCTTTATGGGTAACAGTGGTAAAACGGGTAGTGAGATTTTTTCTATTTATAATGATTCAATGATTAAGTCTACTCTAAAGTATTTGTATGAGAAGTCAATTGGTAGTGGTAATTATTATAATGGATGTAATGACTTTATTAAAATAATAAAGGGTTTTTACTATAAAAATTCTACTAATTATAAAGTTGATGAAAAAGGTAATATTGTAAAAACGATTCCTATGTTTGAGGTTATTATTTTATCTATTGCTCTTACTTTTATAATTATAATTTTAGCAATTTCAAGATATAGAGATAAAAAGGTTGTATTGATTGATAACAAAAAGTATATTGATAATAGTACAATGTCAATAAAACTTAATTATGATAATCTTATTGATACTGTTTTAAAATAAAAATCTTTTAATTCTTTTGATTATATTGTATAATTATGTTGTTAAATGTTTTATAGATAGGAGATTATTATGGGTTTAATTAAGGCTGCAGTGCAAGCTGTAGGAAGTACACTTCATGATCAATGGAAAGATTATATTAGGTGTGAGGATTTAGGAAATGATATTTTAATGAAGAAAGTATCAACTCCAAACGGAATTATTTCAAAAGATAGTGCAATTCAGGTTTCTCCTGGACAAATTGCTGTCATTTTTGAAAGTGGTAAGGTTGTTGATGCAACTGCTGAAGAGGGTATTTATACTTTTGATCAATCATCATCTCCAACTTTCTTTGCTGGACAGTTTGGAGAAGTATTTAAAGAAATGTGGACAAGATTTGTTTACAATGGTGGTGTAAGTAAGGAACAAGCTGTTTTCTATTTGAATGCAAAAGAAATCTTGGATAATAAATTTGGAACACCAGCTCCAATTCCATTTCAGGATTGGTCTCATCCAATTCCAAATCAAATGACAGGAACTATGACTCCTTTAAGAGTTGAAGTAAAGTGTTTTGGTAAATATACTTTTAAAATTAGTGATCCAGCAACTTTTATGAGTAGAATTGCAGGAACTGCTGATGAATATAGAAAAGAAGAAATTGTAGAACAAATGAGAAGTGAAGTTATTGGAGCTTTTCAAAATGTCTTAAATGAGCTTGGTAATTCAAATCATAAGGTTCCAGTACTAGAATTACCTAGTGCAACAGATGAAATTAAGACTACAATGGATGAAAAGGTTTTTGATCAACCAATCAGAGATCGTGGTTTAAGTATTGTTGGATTTGTTGTTGAGTCTGTAACATTAGATGATGAATCTAATAAGAAAATTGATAACTATGAGCTATCTTCAAATTCATATATGCAACAAGGAACTCTTACAGGAGCTTATGCACAAGCTGTTAAGGATGCTGCTAATAATGCAAATGGAGCAGCTAATGGTATGATAGGTGTTGGAATGATGAATATGGCAAGCGGTGGAATGATTGGCGGTGCTGCACAAGCTGCATTCCAAAATCAAGGAGCAACTGCTGCTGATATGAAAGATTCTTCTCAGAGTACTGAGGCTTCTGCTGGTGCTAAATTCTGTCCTGAATGCGGAACTCCTACAAATGGTTCTAAATTCTGTCCAAATTGTGGTACAAAATTAGGTTAATAAAAAAATCTCTATATGAGATTTTTTTTATGTATTATTTATCATATGGTGTTGGTTTTCCTACTTTTTGTTCTAAATATTTTTTATATCTCAGTTTATTTTCTTTAAAATTAGGCTCTTTTGACATTTTTTTTCTTAAAAAATATTTTTTTTTACATATTGACAACCTTGTTTTTCCTTTAAAAAATAAGGAAAAATTAATAATAAAAGTTTTTTATATCATGTTTGATTGATGTTATTTGACTTTGCTGATTATGATTGCTAGAATATTGAATTGTCCCGTGTAAAGAGGTGTTTATTATGAATAATAAAGAACAGCAAATGATTGATGCTTGTATTGAAGAGCCTTCCCTGGTATTTAAGATGATTACTTTGGGCTACTTTGATATAGTTGAATATTTAATTGAGGATAACAAAATTAATGTTAATCTTGTGGATAGTGTTGGTAATGACGTTGTCACAAGATTATTAAAAGCTAGGCAATATGATTTGGTTTTTAAGTTAATGAAAAAGAAAAATTGGAATGTTAATCATAAAAATATTGAGGGAAATACTTTTGGACATATTCTTGCTCATGATAACTCATTGTGTGCTTTTAAAGTTGTTGAACTTTTAAATAAGAAAAAGAATTATTCTCCTAATATTAGAAATAATAAGGGGGAGACGATTTTTGATAGGGCATTAAAAAATAACTATCTATGTACTGCAATGAAAGTGCTGGAAGATAAAAGATTCAACTCTATTGATTTATCTGCTTTTAAAAGTTTAATAAATAATATTTTTAAGAGTAAAGAATATGGTAAGTATACAAAGATAAATTCTTTAGAGATTATTGTTGATAATTTGGAGAAAAGAGAAATTGATCCATCTATTTCTAGTATTGTTGATAGAATTACTGAAAATATGGATATTATAAAAAATGATATTTTAAATAATAATTCAAAGTTATTATATAAATTAGTCAATGGGTAATCATATTACCTTTTTTATTTGCTTTTTTAATAATTGATATTTTTCATAAAATATGATAAATTATAATAGTTTTAAGGAGTGGTAATATGCATTTGCCTGATTTTAAGGAAGCTAGAACTCGTGATAAGAGAAAATATAATAGAATTGACTTTAAGATTGATGATAGTATTGAAAAAAAATACTTAGGAAAGAAATATTATGTAAAAACTTATGGATGTCAGATGAATGAGCATGATACTGAAAATATTTGTGCTTTACTTGAAGCTTTAGGGTTTTCTTTAGTATATGATTATAATGATGCGGATTTGGTTTTATTAAATACATGCAGTATACGTGAAAACGCTCATAATAAAGCATTTGGTATGCTTGGGAGACTTAAGCACCTTAAGTCACAAAAGAAGGACTTGTTGATTGGTTTATGTGGTTGTATGGCTCAAGAGGCTAAAGTTGTTGATGAAATTCTTAATGATTATAAGTTTGTTAATTTTGTATTTGGAACACATAATATTTATCAGTTACCAGAAATTATTGATAAGGCTGTGGATACTAACAAACAACAAATAGAGGTTTATTCTCGTGAGGGGGATTTAGTTGAAGGGCTTCCTGTAGTTAGAGCAAATAATTATAAAGCTTATGTAAATATTATTTATGGCTGTGATAAATTTTGTACGTATTGTATAGTTCCTTATACTAGAGGTAGAGAGCGTAGTAGAAAAAAAGAGGATATTCTTAAAGAAGTGAGAGAATTAGTAGATGAAGGATATAGGGAGGTCACTTTACTTGGGCAAAATGTTAATGCTTATGGGAAGGATTTATATGATGATTATAATATGGGCGATTTACTTGAAGATGTGGCTAATCTAGGTATTCCTCGAATTAGGTTTATGACGAGTCATCCATGGGATTTTACTGATAAAATGATTGAAGTAATCGCTAAATATCCTAATATAATGCCAAGTGTCCATTTGCCTGTGCAAAGTGGGTCAAATCGTATTTTAAAGTTAATGGGAAGACGTTATACTAGGGAATCTTACATGGATTTGTTTCATAAAATTAAAGATACAATTCCAAATGTTGCTATTTCTACTGATATAATTGTTGGTTTTCCTGGAGAGAATGAAAAAGATTTCTTAGAAACTTTGTCTCTTGTTGAAGAATGTAAGTTTGATAATGCTTTTACTTTTATTTTCTCTCAAAGAGAGGGAACTCCTGCTTGTAAGTTAGAAGATAATACTTCGTTGGAGGAAAAAGAAAAAAGATTATATAAACTAAATGAAGTTGTGAATAAATATTTTTTAGAAAATAATAAATGTCTTGAAGGTAAAATAGTTAAAGTATTGGTTGAGGGTGTATCTGATAAAAAGAATATGTATTTTGGTTATAGTGATACTAATAAACTTATTAATTTTACCAGTGATAAGGATATTTATTGTGGTGATATTGTTGATGTTGAAATAACATCTGCAAAGACATGGAGTTTGGATGGAAGAATTAAATAAAGAATTAGATGATTTAGTTAGGTTTATTATTAATTCTTATGACTATAAGAAGTGTTTAGAATTAAAAAAACAGATGGATAGAAATGATGATGTTAAAGAGTTAATTGATATAGTAAAGAGGTTACAAAAAGAATATGTAAAAAGTAATTATGATGCTGATGTTGGGAAAGAGTTAGATATTGTTAATGAAAAGTTGAATAATGTACCTATATATTGTGTTTACAATTCTTGTTTATCTAGAGTTAATAATATGATTGATTATATAAAGAGTAGTCTTAATATTTATTTTGATGATTTATTAAATGATAAAAGGAACTAGTGTTTTTCTAGTTCCTTTAAAATTTCTTTTGTTGTATTATCAATAAACTCAGTTATCATATCTTTGTTAATAGAGTATGTTTTCTCTCCCTTTGAATTTTCAATTATTATACCAATTTTATTAATCAGTATGTCTAATTTTTCTACTGGTATCTCTCTTATACTTGTTTTAGGTTTCTCAAATTCTTCATAAAATAATGACAAATCTAATTCATATTCATCTATAAGCATTGTATTTAAATTAGTATAGTCAGAATAAATAATTGCACAAACTTCTTCTGGGGATGTTCTTAGTACAGTTCCATCTAATAGTTTTATTGTATTATTGTCTGTTATGTTTTTAATAAAATTATCTTCCCACATTTTATCAGTATATAGATGAGTAAAATAACCTAGATCAAATGAATTGTTCTTAAAATCATGATATTTTCTTATAAATAACTCAATGTTTGGTGTATCAGTCATATAACTATTTTTTAGAAAATGTGATTTATATTTTGTTTCACCAATTTGTTTTGAAATATCTGGAGCTATTGCGCCTAAATAGTAGTCTTTTTTTCGTTTGATTTTTATTTTTTTTGCAACTTCTTTTGCTACTGCGATATGTATTATAGATGAAGCCATATAAGTCCTCCTTATTATGATTAAATTATAGCATTTTTTATTAGTTATTTCTAGTATAATGTTTGTATTGTTCTAAATTTTTGTATAATTGTAATTCTTTTCTTCTTATTCTTTCTGCGTCATTATTATCAATTATTAATTGTTCATTATTGCTCTTAGTTGAAGTTTTCTTGATAGTTACTATTTTATCTTTCTTTTGTTCACTTAATTTTTTAGTTGATTTTGTATTCATTTCTTTTATAATTTTTTTGTTTTTATTATTAGGTTTTTGTGCTAATGCTTTCTTATAATACTTGATTGCCTTTTTATAATTTTTATTTTTATAGAAAATATTACCTTGGTTATAGTATACAATATATGGATTATTTAAATTTATTATATATAGAAAATTATTTATATATTGATTATTTGTTTTGTAAACTATGAGATTAATAGTAAACCTCATTACTAAATTAAATAAAATAATGATAAGTATTATTATAATATGTTTTATCAATTTGTTCATGGTAGATATCTCCTGTAATCAATTAATTCTATTGTGATAAGAATAAAAAATAGTATAATTAACTTTTTTTGTGTTTTTTGTGTATAAAATATCTTTTTGATTTGTATTTCTTTAATTTTATTATTTATTTTTGATTGCTTATTAATAATTTTTAAATTTGTTATTCTTGATAACTTTTTTATGTTATTATTTTTTTGGAAATTAATATTTATTATCCCTCCATCTTGTATTAGTTTTTTTATATTTGAATAATTATTATAATTTTCATTTTCTTCCGTTATACTTCCATCACTTATAAAAAATAGAATTGTGTTATTTGTTTGTTTTAATGAATTAATTATCTCTTTATATGGTGTATTTAAGGAAGATGTTTCTTCATATAATTTATCTATTGTATTTATATTGTTTATATTTCTCATTACAATATCTTTATTATCTGTTAGGGGTATTGTTAATTCTTGTTGATTATCAAATGTAATAATGGAATAATTATTATTTGGCAATGAATTAATTATTTTTTCCATTGTCTTTTTGGCATAATCAATTCTAGTTCGATTATCAATATATTTATTATTCATACTTGAGGATGTATCTAGTACAAACAATATATTTAGCTTTTCAGTATCTTTATAAGTATTTATATTTAAGTTAATTATAAATAATAATATTATTAATAGAATTTCAACTATACTTTTATTATTATTTTTTAACAAATAGATTATCATAGTGATTGAGAATATTGTTAATACCCAAATTGGGATGATTGGTTCTATCATAATAATACCTTCTTATTTAGTAATAATAATGTAATTGATATTGTTAAAATAATGAAGTTTATTTTGATTAACTCTTGTCTATCTTTTTTCATGTTAATTATTTTTGTAATATTATTTGAAATAGTAGATGACTCAATAAATAACTTTCCTTTTGTGTTTTTCGTTAATGATTCTAGTTCTTTTTTATTATTTTCTTCAATATTTTTAGGTGTAATAGCATAGATTTTAATATTTTTTTCTTTTGCGACTTTTTCTATATCTTTTATTTTTGTTTCAGATGTTCCTGCTTTTTTATTATCTGTTGTTATTATTAGTATTTTTTCTTTATTATTTTTTGAAAAGTTTGTAGTACATGACATAATTCCATCTGTTATTAATGATGTGCCTTTTAATTTACTGTTTACAAGTGTACCACTTATGGCATAATTTTTAAGATATAAATCTGTATTGTTTGATTCTCTATTTAATTTAAGTGACTTCTCCAGAGTTCTTAGGGAATTAATATTATATTTGTAGTCATATGTAGTTGGTGATAGAGTGATTGCTGATGTATTAAAAATTGTTATACTAAATCTATTCTTATTTTTGGAGTTTTTAATTATTTTTTCAAGGTTTTCTATTGTTTTTGTGTTTGATGTATCTAATGATTGAGATACATCAATACAAAAATTTATATCTTTATTATTATTTAGACTATCTTTAGCAATTTTATACATATTTATCGTTGTTATGAATGTTGTTATAAATAGCAGTAAAGTCATTATTTTAAAAATGTTATATTGAATAACTTTCTTTTTATAATATGGAGTATTTTCAATGTACTTAGTGTTTGCGATAGTGTGTGGAGTTGTTTTTGTTTTAACATCAATAATTATTATCAGTATTATAATTTCTATCAAAATCATTTAATATATACTCCTTTGTTCTACATATAAATTTTTTTGTATTCTTATTAATTTGTTTGGAAAACTCGTTTCTGTAACATTCATTTATTAATTGCGATAAACTTTTATCTTTTAACTTTGTTATTTCTGTTAATGAATAACTAATTATATTTATACCTGTTCTTTCATAATAATACTCTCTTATAATTATGCTTAGTTGTTTGTATAATTCTTTTTTACTTATTTGATTATTATTAATTTTATTTTCAAGAATCATTATTTTTAGAATATATCTTTTCTTTAATATTTTTTTGTTTCTTATATCTTTAATAGTATTGTTAGTGTGAAGTAAAAAGATTAAAAAGATTATTATTAAAATTATAGTTATTATTGGTTTTATTGAATATGAGATTAACTTAAATGTATCCATTTTTTTCTTTCCTCCAATAATTTGATTAGTTTTATTACAATTTCTTCTGATGTTTCAATTGTAATTGAACCGATTTTATATTTTATTAGTTTCTTTTTATTCTGCTTTATTAATTTACTCCTTAATTCTTTTTCTATTTTTCTTAATTTTAAATCTTTTGTAAAGAAAGTTGATATTCTCTTCTTTTTATCAATATTTAATAGATGATTATTGTGATAATTGTCATTTATATTAATTATGAATACCACATGTTTTTTTGTAATCCGTTTTAGTAATGTTTCATCTAAATTATCAACTCCCTTAATGTCCGTTATTATAATTATTGTATGTTTTGTTTTAATATTTTCTATACATTTTAGACTTCCATGAAGAGTGTTGTTTTCTTGATTATTTTTATAGTTTGTTAGTTTATTATCTAATTCATAGAAATTATTTTTAATATTGGCTATTTCTTGTTTAAAAAGTATTCTCAATTTGTCGTCATTGTTTTGAATTATATATCCAAGTATTGATGCAATATTTATTACTATTTCTTTTTTATTTTCATATTTATTAGTTTCGGCATTCATACTATTTGAATTATCTAAAACCAAGAGAAAGCTGTTTTGGCTTTTTGATTCATATTCTTTTATTTGTAATTTTTGAGTTTTTGAAGATGCTTTCCAATTTATATTTTTTATTTCATCTCCAAGGACATATTCTCTTATATTTTTATATTCATTAATTTGCTTTTTATATATTGATTTATATAATCCGTTCAATATTTTTAATGTCTTAGCATTAGTTTTGAGAATAATTTCTTTTAAAATCTTATTTTTCATGGTGTTGGAATCTTTTCAAATATCGCATCAATTATTTTTTCAGGAGATATGTCATCGTCGATTGCATAGTAACTCAGTGATAATCTATGTCTTAAAATTTTATATCTCAATTCTTTAATGTCATCAGGTATTACATAGTTTCTACCATTTATTATAGCATTTGCTTTGGCACCTTTCATAAATGCTATTGATGCTCTTGGAGATGCTCCATATTCTATATATTTTTCAAGCTCATTATTAAAATATGATTGAGGATGTCTTGTGGCATTTATAATTTCTACAATATACTTTTTAATTTCGTCATCCATATATACTTTTTCAGTTAGCTGTTGTATATATTCTATATCCGAAAGGGATACAATGCTTTTATTATTATCATAAACTTTACTTTCTATATTATTTAGTATTTGGTGTTCTTCATTCTTTGTTGGATAGTTTAATTTTTCTTTAATTATGAATCTATCTACCTGGGCTTCTGATAGTTTGTAGGTTCCTTCTTGTTCAACTGGATTTTCAGTTGCGATTACTATAAAAATATTTGGAAGACTATAGCTCTTGATGTCTATAGTTATTTGCTTTTCTTGCATTGCTTCCAATGTAGCACTTTGTGTTTTACTGTTTGCTCGATTTATTTCGTCCAATAATACGACATTTGCAAATATTGGTCCTAATCTTGTTTCAAATTCGTTAGATGAATAATTAAAAATCTGTGTTCCGATTATATCGCTTGGTAATAAATCTGGAGTACATTGTATTCTATTAAATGTTGCGTTAACTGATTGAGCTGTTATTTTAGCGGCAGTTGTTTTTGCAAGACCAGGGAGAGATTCTATTAATAAATGTCCATTTGTCATCAATGATATAAGTATTGACCTTTTTAATTCATCTTGTCCGATAATATATTTTTCATAATTACTTTTAATTGCTGTGATTATTTTATTTGCTTTAGATAGTTCAGTTTTACTGATTACATTTTTCTTCATTTTAACCATATCCTTTTCTTGTCATAATTATTTTAGTGCATTTTTATTTATATAACAAGGAAATAAAGGTAATTTTTAGTTATATTTGCATAAAATATAGTGGAGGTATTTATGACAAATTATAAAGAAATAGTAACTAAGGCTGTAATCTCTAAAGGTAAGAGGCTTTTTACAACTACTAACAGTGTGGAGGCGAAGGATGTATCTACAATTTTGGGGTGCTGGGTAATTAATCATAATTTTAGTGGAACTAAAAGTAGTAATAAAATAATAATTAATGGTTCTTATGATGTTAATATTTGGTATTCCTATGATAATGATACTAAGACAGCTGTTATTAAAGAAACCAACAAATATAGTGAAGCTATTAATATGAAGCGTAATAGTGGAATGGATGAAGAAGTTATAGTTAGAAGTTTGCAACAACCAAGTTGTGTTAAGGCTGTTATCGATGGAGATAAAATTAATTACACCATAGAAAAGGTGTTAGGTGTTGAGCTTGTTGGTGATATTAAAGTTAAGGTTGAGGCAAACGATGAGGATCCATGGGATGAGATTGGTGAAGAGGATGTTGTAGAGAGTAATGAGGAAAAGATACAAGAAAAAATAGATGAAAACTTTATTAAAGAGGATACAATTTAGTTTTTTATAATCATGAATATTATTAATGATATGACACAATCGGTTATATTATTAAATAATATTTTTTTTGACTAAAATATTTATTTATGTTAGAATACGTAACTAATGTGTGGAGGGGTGCTAGATGAGTGATGTTGATAATGATATTGTTAATACTAAAAGTGTTTTAGATAGAAATTTTGATAATAATAGATACTCATATCTTTTTTTTAAATCTAATGAAGATTTAAGAAGTTTGTTTCACTATTTAGATGTAAAAGATAAAAAGGTATTATCTGTACTTGGCAGTGGGGATCAGGCGTTTTACTTTTATGATAGAGGCTGTAAGAGTGTAGATTTATTCGATATTAATAAGCTAGCCTTTTATTATTATTACATTAGGCTATGGACAATCAAATATTTAAATCAATTTTATCCTAATTTAAATGTTAATGCTGATTTTTTTAGGATGTTACTTAGTTTTGTTGAATGTAAATCTGATGATGAAAAAAAAGCTTTTGATTACTGGACTAAGTTTGTTGATGTTTATTCTGATTATGATTTTCGTTTGCTTTTTAGCTGTTTAAATGAGGAGTTTAATGATATTGATTTAGAAGGTCTTAAAAAGACGTTAAATTCTGTTTCACATACATTTTATAATTGTGATATTTCTTGTGATAATAATATTAAATCTATTTATGATATTGTTTATATTTCTAATATTACAGGGTGGATAGAATCTTCTGATGAAGTGTATAGAGAGTTATGTAATAAATTGTATCTTTTACTTAACGATGATGGGATTGTTGTATGTTCGAATGTTAATTCGCTTCAATTGGCAGGTGTGGAAAAAGATATATTTAAGGAAGCATTTGATTGTTATTCTATACCTTCTTATTATAGATCCTCTTCTCCTGGATATTATTATACAAAAAAGAAGTTTTGACAATATATCTTTTATTAATTGCAAAAAAGGTGATTTGTATGAGTAAAGTTGATGATGATTTTTTAAATACTATTTTTGTTTTGGAAGGAATAAATGAAGGTAATTATAACAAATTATTTTTCTCATCAAATGAGTTATTGTTTAAGATCTTTTCTAATTTTAATGTATGTGGAAAGAATGTACTAACAGTATTAGGGTCTGGTGATCAAGCATTCCATTGTTATAAAAATGGTGCAAAAAGTGTTGATTTGTTTGATATAAATCCACTTACTATATACTATTATTACTTGCGAAGATGGGTTGTTGAATATCTAGGACAATTTTATCCTGATAAGGATTTTACTAATCATGATATTAAGCAATTATTAAAAAATGTTGTTATACATTCGGATTGTGAAAATGATGCTATTCAATATTGGGGTGGATTAACTAATTTAAAGTTTTTTTCCTTTCGTAAACTATTTTTTAGAGAGATAGTTAAACAAAAGCAGGGGAATGAGTTTAATAATTTATCAGTTATTAAAAAGAGGTTGTCTGATGATTATTCTTTCTATAATATTGATCTTACTAATAAAGTTAACATTAATAAAAAATATGATGTAATCATTACTTCAAATATTTCTGAATACGTTCATCCATCTTCTTTATCTATCTATAAAGAAAATTTGGCTAATTTATTGAGTAACAATGGAATAATTGTTTGTTCTAACTTGTGTCGTAATGGTGTGGATATATTAGAGAAAACTATTTTTGAAGATTCTTTTACTTTTAATTCTATGAATAAGGATGTTAGTTGGGGAAAAATGATGAGTTTGGGTTACATTTATAAAAGAAAATAATTATATCTTGTTGTAAGGAGTAGTATTATGGAAAAGTTAAATAATGTTATTAAATATGATATTTCTAGAACTGAGGAAATGTTTCATACATATTATCATCCTGCTAAATTTAGTGATTATGATAAGGTGTATTATGAGACAAATGAATTTTGTGATAAGATTATTTCTCAATTTGATGTATCTGGAAAAAGTGTATTAACTGTATTAGGATCAGGAGATCAAGCATTTCAGTTTTATAAAAATGGTGCGAAAAATGTTGATTTGTTTGATATTAATAAACTTGCAATTTATTATTATTATCTGCGTATTTGGAATATTAAGACATTTGGTACTATTTATCCTGAGTGGTGTTTTGACAATGAATTTATTAAAAAGCTTTTAAAGTCTATTAAACCTAAATCTAGAGGTGAGGCAATGGCTTATAAGTATTGGAGTAAATTTATTGATAAGTTTGATTCTGATTTGTTAAAAAGATTTTTTTATACTCCTTATAAGGATAGATATATTTATAATAGTTCTGATCTTAATTTATTATTAGATGGGATTAATGATAATGTTAATTTTTTTAATACTGATATTTCTTCGGTTATTCATATTCCAAATAAATATGATTTTATTTATACATCAAATTTAAGTGATTATATAAGTAATGAGAGAATTGCTTTGTATCGAAATAATTTATTTGAGCATTTAAATGATGGCGGAATAGTTTTGTGTTCTAATGTAGGAAGTCGAGGTCCTAATTCTCATCAAAAAAGGATTATGAAAAGATGCTTCAAATATAATGATATTAATGTTCTAAATAGTGACAATTTGGAGGATGATAAAATAGGTTATTGTTATACAAGGAGAAAGATAAAAAGACTATTTTAAGGAGTTGGTTATATGATTTCTATTGATTTAGATAATACTATGCGTATTTTTAGTGGAAGTGCTGATGAAAATTATGGGAGAATTTATGCCCAGACTAATGAATATTTGAAACAATTATATTCAAATATTGATTTTAGAGAAAAAAATGTTTTTAGTGTGGCAGCTTCGGGAGATCATGCATTATTGGCTTATGCGAATGGGGCAGCTCATGTTGATATTTTTGATAGGAATAAATTGACATTATATTATTACTATTTACGTCTTTGGACGCTTAAATATTATAATCAATTTTATCCAAGAATTCCTCTTGATAAAAATTATATATCAGAGATTTTGCATTTTGTTAAAGTGGAAAGCAGTGAAGAGCAAAAGGCATTTGATTATTGGAGTAAACTTTTGGATTTGGTTGATAGTAGTATGTTAGATTCATTATTTTTTTATGAAGGTACTTATTTGGAGAATATGTCTGAAGATGTTATAAAAATTAACAACTCGGTTGAGAAAGATAATTTTTCTTTTCAAAATATTGATATTTCGTGCAAAATGAATCTTCAAAAGAAATATGATATTGTTGTTGTTTCAAATATATTTGATTGGTTATTACTTAAAAACAATTTAACAGCATTAGAAACATATAGAGATAATCTTTATAACTTATTAAATGATGGTGGAATTGTTTTATCCTCAAATGTTGGTTCTAGTGGTGCTTCAAAGTCTCAAAGAATCATTTTTGAAAAAAACTTTGAATATTATAAGTTACCAGATTTTTATTTTTATAAATGGTCTACCACTCCAGGATTTATATTTAAAAAGAAGTAGGTGATAGTATGAGAGATATTAGTTATGATATTGATAGGACTGAAGAAGTAATTAATTATCATAAAAGCGATAATTATTCGCAAGTCTATGCATCTTCTAATGAAAAAATTAATTTTTTGTTTTCAGATATAGATGTAAAAGGAAAAAATGTATTAAGTGTTGCGGCATCTGGAGACCAAGCATTTCATTTTTACAACAAAGGAGCTTCATTGGTTGATGTATTTGATGTTAATGTACTTTCACTTTATTATTATTACCTAAGAGTATGGAATATGGAGTATAATCATTGTTTTTATTTAAATTCATTTAAAGTTAGTAAAATCAAAAAGATTTTAGCAAGTGTTACTCCTAAAAATGATGATGAAGCAATGGCACTTAGTTATTGGAAATTATTTGTTAAAAGATTCCACGGTAATCAATTAAGATATATGCTTCTTAATGATAATTCATATAATAATATAGATGATTTAGACTTAATAGTAAAAAAACTTAAATTGAGGAATTTTAAAACATATAACTTTGATATATGTGAGACTGTAAATATTGATTCAAAATATGATATTATTTATACTTCTAATATTTCTGAATGGTTGGCTAAATCTTTTAGAAAATTTAATATCTATGAAAGTAATCTTTATAATTTATTGAGTGACAATGGTATTGTATTATCTTCACATGTATCTTGGGATCAAGTTGGATGTGATGAATTATATGTTTTTCAGAAATATTTTGATTATAAAGATATATCTTGTGTTTTAAAATCTGGAGGAAAAATTAATTTTGGCTATGTCTATAAAAAGAGGTAATTATATGGATTATGTGAATGATATTGAGAAAACTAGGGAGTTACTATCCGGGAAAAGAAATATAAATTACTCCAAAATTTATTCTTCTTCTAATGAAGAATTAGATTTAATAGTATCAAGATTTGATTTTAGTGGGAGGAGTGTTTTATCAGTAATTGGTAGTGGAGATCAGGCTTTTTCTTTTTATAATGCGGGAGTAACTCACATTGATCTATTTGATATAAATAAACTTACTATTTATTATTTTTATTTACGTATTTGGGCAATAAAATATTTAAACCTTTTGTATTTAGATGATAAAATATTAAGTTCTATAAAAACTGTATTAGAACATGTTAAGCCTTCTAGTGATTATGAGATGAATATATATAATTTTTGGTGTGAGTATATAAAAAGTATTAATGATGAATCTATTTTTTACAATGGATTTTACCCCTTATGTAATATTAAAATAGACTTTGATAAATTGATGTACAGTATTAATCGTGATAATTTTGAGTTTTATAATATTGATTTAAGTAGTTGTTTAGATATTAATAAGAAATATGATTTTGTGTTTGTTTCAAATATTGTTGATTATGTTGATAATTTAGAGTTATATAGAGATAACCTTTATAATTTGTTAAATGATAATGGTGTTGTAATCTGTAGTAATGTTGGTACATATGATTGTCATAATGCACAGAGAGTAGTTTTTGAAAAAAAGTTTAGATATGAGCCAATAGTTAATTTATTTGGGCCATTTGGAAATCCTGGATACTATTATAAAAAATTATAATAGTATTTTTTGACAATAACTGGGTTTTACTATATAATATTTAACTAATTTGTGGGCAGTCAAATATTTTGAGATTTAAAAAGAAGCAGGGGATATTTATGAAACTTAATGCTGATGCTGCATATCATAATACTTTAGGTGTTATTGATAATTATGGATTTAAGATGGGGAATAAATATAACCAGATATACTTTTCATCTAATGAAAGTTTAAATGATATGTTTTCTCATTTTGATTTTGAAGGGTTGGATGTTTTATCTGTTTTGGCGAGTGGTGATCAAGCTTTTCATTTCTTTAATAGTGGAGCAAAGTCTGTTGATTTGTTTGACGCTAATATATTAACTTTGTATTATTACTATTTACGAGTTTGGACAATAAAGTATTTAAATCAGTATTATCCGGATGTTAGTCTTTCGAAGGAATATTTTGATAAAATATTTTCTATGGTTAAGCCTTGCTCTGAGATTGAGAAAAAAGTTTTGGATTATTGGAAACTATTTGTTTCTGATTATTGTCCTAAAAATATATCTAGATTATTTTTGATGAGAAAATTTAATAAAAATAATTATATTGAGAATTTGGATATTATTAATTCTAATCTTGATAGAATTAATTTTTATAACATAAATCTTTGTGATAAAAATTCTATTAAAAAGAAGTATGATGTTATATTTACTTCCAATATTCATGAATATGTTCAAGCTGGTACTTTGAGATTTAATAATTATAAAATGAATTTGTTTAATGCTCTTAATTCTGGTGGTATGGTAATTGGAACAAATATTAGAGATAATTTATTTAATTTAATTAGAGATAATATGGAGGATTTATTTAATTTTAAAGAGATACCCAAGCAGAGTGAAAAAACACCATTAGGGTTTTCATATATTAAGAGGTAGGAACAATTTATGGATAGTTTGCATAGAGATATCAGTGGTACATTGAGAGTCATAAGTGGTTATGACGAAGATGAATATTCTCATTTATTTTTTCAAAGTAATGATAGGCTAACAGATTTATTTCCAAAACTTGATGTATATGGAAAAAATGTTTTAACAGTATTAGGCTCAGGGGATCAAGCTCTTTATTTTTATAAAATGGGAGCAAATTGTGTAGATTTATTTGATATAAATAAGTTGACGTTTTTTTATTACTATTTACGTATTTGGATTATAAAGTATCTAAATAAGTCATATCCAGATTATTTTCTTAGTTTAGATTTAATTACTAATATACTTAAGATGGTAAGTCCTAAGAGTAAAGAAGAAGAGTATGCCTATAGTTATTGGACTATGATTGTTCATATGGATATAAAAGACATTAATCAGTTGTTTTATATTTATTTTCCTATAATAAGTCAAAATTTTTTTCTCACTAAAGACGTCTTGAATGGTATTGATAGAAAATTTAAATTTTATAACCTTAATATTTCATCTAATATAAATATAGATTCTAAGTATGATATTATTTATACATCAAACCTTTCAGAATATCTTTCTAAAAAGAATGTTGCTTTAGAAAGATATAAGGATAATTTAATCCATTTGTTAAGTCCTGGTGGTTTGATTGTATCTACTAACATGATAGATGATGATATTTCTCTTCTTGAAGAAGAAATATTTAAGAGTGATTTTCAAATTGATAGAATCTTCAATGATAATGAAGAGCAAATTGCTTATACATACAAATTAAAGTGAAAGATGTGAGTTTTATGAATATGAAACGTGAAATTAAAAGAGATGTTTTTCATACTATTAACTTTTTTAATGGTAAGAAAAATATTAACTATGGTAGAGTTTTTTATAATTCTAACGAGATATTGTATTCTTTATTTGAAAGTTTTGATTTTAAAAATAAGGATATCTTTTCTGTAATGGGTTCAGGTGATCAAATTTTTCATTTTATTAATAGAGGAGCATTGAATGTTGATACTTTTGATATTAACAAATTAACAAAATATTATTTTTGTTTAAGATTATGGTCGATTAAATATCTTAATAAATATTATCCTGGTAGTGTAAATTATGATTTTATTTCTAATTTACTTTCAATTGTAGAAGTTAATAGTCAATTTGAGAAAGAGGCATATATTTATTGGAGTATTTTGCTAAAATATCTAGATCACTATAATTATGAACACATTTTGATAAATGATGAATTTTCTATGTCGAGAAACCGTATAGATGATTTAGAGGAACTAAAGAATAAATTAAACAACAAATCTTTTAGTTTTAAAAATATTGATTTTAGTAAGAATTTTAATATTGATCGTAATTATGATTATATTTTTTTATCTAATATTAAGGATTGGGTTTGTGTTGATAGTACTTATAGAAATAATATTGATAAATTGTTACGTCCGGGAGGTTATGTGATTTGTTCTACTTTGGGAAGTTATGGAGCTAGTAGTGATGAAATAATGTTATTAGATATGGGATATGATTATTATGAACTTCCTGATGTATATGATGGTTCATTTACTGATTATCAAATGCCAGGATATTACTTTGTAAAAAAGTAGTATTTTGACATTCTTTATTTACTGTGATAGAATATGATGTTAATTTTGGGAGTTGGTGTAATGAGTATGATTGATAATGATATCAATGGTGTGAAAGATGTAATTGAAAACAAACAATTTGGAGTATCTTATGAACAATATGGTAGGATTTATTTCGCATCTAATGAATCTTGTCATGAAAAAATTCCTAGGTTTAATGTTAAAAATAAAGATGTTTTATGTGTTTTAGCTAGTGGGGATCAGTCATTTTATTTTCTTGAGAATGGTGCGAGAACTGTGGATCTTTTTGATGTTAATAAACTTGCTTTGTATTATTACTATTTGAGAATATGGAATATTCGATATAACAGTTCTTTTTATTTCAATGAAAATTCAATAAAAGAAGATATAAGTAGACTATTAAAGGTGGTAAATCCTAATAATGAAACAGAAAAATATATATATAATTTTTGGTTAAAGTGTATATCAGTATTTTCATCTGATGAAATTCGTATGATGTTTTATTATGATACTTATGAGATGAAGGAGACATATAAGTCTACCGATCTATTAAATAATAGATTAAAAGATAGTAGTTTTACTTTTTATAATATTGATATTTCTAAGAAAGCAGATATTAATCGTAAGTATGATATCATATATACTTCTAATATTAGTGGTTACTTAAGTATTGCTTCTTTGAAAATATATGAGAGTAATATGTGGAACTTATTAAAAAAAAATGGAGTTATTATTTCTACTGGTATTAATGAATTAGGTATGGGTGGAGATGAGAAAAATATTATGTGTAAAAATTTTAGAGGTAAGGTTTTAAAAGAAAGATTTGGAACAGATTTTTCTTTATATTGTTTTAAAAAAAGAAAGATTAAAACCTTATTTGGAGATCATCATGAATGATATTTCATTAGATGTTTGTAGATCTGGTGATGTTATAAATGGTGCTAGTTATTATAACTGTAGACATATTTATTTCAGAACCAATGAAAGACTTAATGATTTATTTTCTAACTTTGATGTTAATGATAAAAAAGTTCTTTCAGTAATAGGATCAGGAGATCATGCTTTTTATGCATATGATAGAGGTGCTGAGTCTGTTGATCTATTTGATAAAAATAAAATCACTATTTATTATTATTACTTACGTGTTTGGTTAATTAAATATTTAGATATGTTTTATTTTGATAAGGAAATTTCTGTTTCTTTTTTGAATCATTTACTGGATCTTGTTAAACCAGAAACTCAAATTGAAATAGATACACATAGATATTGGAGTGAAATGATTCGTCTTTATGGATGTAATATTAATTATTTGTTTATGTGTAAAAATAATTTAGAGGATTATGCTATTAGAGATGTTTCAAAAATAAAGAAAAAGATAGATTATATACCTAATTTTTATAATATAGATATTGCAAGTGATATAGATATTTCTCATACTTATGATGTTATTATTAAATCAAATATAACTGATCACCTTAATGCTGATTATAATAAGTTTATTAAATATCGAAATAATCTTAATAATTTATTAAATAGTGGTGGTATTGTAGTTAGTTCAAATGTATTAACTAGTAGGATAAGTCCTTTAGAAGAAAAGGTTTTTTCTGAATGTTTTGATATTTATCCTATGGATGATGTTTCAGATTACTCTTCTATAACATCTCCTGGATTTATTTATGTAAAAAAGTAGGTGAGAATTTTGGAGAATATTGATATTGATATTGAGAAGACTAAATATGTTTTAAATTCTGGATCTTTGTCAAACTATGATAGTATTTATTTTTCTTCTAATGAAAAACTTAAATCTATATTTTCTAATTTTGATTTTGAGGGTATGGATATTTTAACTGTTGTTGGGTCAGGAGATCAAGCTTTTTATTTTTATGATGCTGATGCTAAAAGTGTAGATTTATTTGATAAGAATAAACTATCAATTTACTATTACTGTTTAAGAGTTTGGGTTATTCAATGTTATGGTAGTTTTTATCCAAAATATCCAATAAATCAAAAATACATTGATAAGCTATTTAGTATGGTTAAGCCAAGATGTAAATTGGAAAGTGATGCGTTCAAGTACTGGTGTAAGTTTATTCACACTTTTGGGACTGATGGATTCATTAATTTATTCACATGGTATTCTCATCCTTTATTAGGGGCTAATATAATTTCAGATTTGTCTGAAGTAAAGAGGAGAATTAATAATGATTTTTCTTTTAAAAATATTGATTTAGTAAATGATTGTATTAAAAAAAAGTATGATGTAATTTATGCTTCAAATATACATGATTATGTAAATAATAAAAACTGTGAAATAGTTTCTTATCGTGATAATTTATATAATATGTTAAATGAGCATGGTATGGTAGTTTGTTCTAATGTTATTACTTATGATGTTGATAAATATGAATATAAGATATTTGATGAAAAATTTGAATGTAAAGAATTACCTCCAGTTTATATGCCAGCGGAGCATTCTTTGGAATCACCTGGATATGTGTATACTAAAAGGTAGGAAATATTTATGAATGATATTTTAAAGGATATTAAATTTACAAAAGAAGTTATGAAAGGTTGTTCTTCATCTTTTGGAATACAAGATAATGGCGACTTTTATAATAAAATATATATGTCATCTAATGAGGATATTTTAGGAATTCTTTCTAATTTTGATATTAAGAATAAGGATGTATTAACTGTAATTGGTTCAGGAGATCAGCCTTTATTTTTCTACAATCTTTTGGCAAATAAAGTTGACATATTTGATATAAATAAATTTGCTATTTATTATTTTTATATAAGAGTGTGGACTATTAAATATTTAAATCAGTATTATCCAGATATATTGTTTAATAAAAACTTTTTAGATAACTTACTTAATGTGGTTATACCAAATAATTCATATGAAGAATATGTTTTAAATTACTGGAAAAGATATAATGAACTTTTTTCTTTTGAAGATACTATTAAATTAAGTTGTGGATATGGTTATAGAAAGTTTGAGAATTGTTTTTGTAACCTTTCTATTATAAACAATGGTTTAGAACATAGGTTTCCAAATATTTATAATTGTGATATCTCTAGTGAAAACAATATAGAAGGACTATATGATATTATTTATACGTCTAATCTTTCAGATTATATTTATGATGTGGAGGGGATGAATCTATACTGTCGCAATTTATCTAAATTACTTAAAAAAGATGGCGCGGTTATTTGTTCTAATGTAGTATACGATGGTATTGGTGAGTTAGAATTGGATGCTATGAAAAAAGTGTTTGATTATTACCAATTGCCTCAAGTGTTGACCAGTTCTAAGAAAGAACCTTGTTCTTTAGGTTATTATTATAAGTTTAAAAGGTAGTGTAGTATGTTAGATTTTAATAAGGATTTAAAAAATACATTGTTGAGAAAAACAAATAAAATGAAATGTTATGATAGTTTATATTATTCATCAAATGAGGATTTTGATGGTTTATTTTCTCAATTTAATTTAAAAGATAAAAGTATATTATCTATTATTGGTTCTGGAGACCAAGCTTTTTATTTTTATAATATGGGTTGCGAAAGTGTAGATTTATATGATATCAATATCGTTACTATTTATTATTACTTTTTACGTCTTTGGTGTATAAAGTATATGGGTGATTTATATCCGGATTTAAATCTTGCTTATGTTAGACGTTTGCTATCAAATGTTCAGCCATCCAATCCTTTTGAGGAAAATGCTTGTAATTACTGGATTAAGATGATGAATATTTTTGAGTTTGATTATGAGTTGGAATCGCTGTTCTTTATTGGTTCTGTAAAAATGTTAGAAAAGTATATTAATGATAATTCTTTTCTTATCCAAAGAATAATGAGCAAGAACATTAATTTTACACCTATGGATATAACTAAGCCTATTAATTTAGAAAAGAAATATGATATGGTTTTTGTTTCTAATATTTCTGAGTATATTAAAAGTAATCATCAATTTAGAGTTTTTTCTGACAATTTAGAAAAGGTTTTAAAACAGGATGGCGTGGTTGTTGGGAGTAATGTAATGAGGGTTTATCCTCAAATCAATGAAATTAGAATCTTATCTAAAAATTTTGATTTTCATGAAATTAAGAGTAGTACAAATCGTTCTTTTTTTCCTGGATTTTATTACACAAAAAAGAGGTAGTATAAACAATTGTTTTGCTACTTTTTTGACATTACTAAGTAAAAATGATATAATATGAAACCTAATTTGGGGGTTGTTTATGGACTTTTTTGTTGATAGTGATTTGGATAAAGCTAAGTTAGTTATGCAGTACAGAACAAGTTCAAATTTTGATCATATTTATTTTTCTTCAAATGAATGTCTTAAAAATATTTTTTCACAGTTTGATTTTAAAGAGAAAGATATTTTAACTGTTTTGGGTTCAGGAGATCAGGCGTTTTATTTTTATGATTCTAATGCAAAGAGTGTAGATATATTTGATATAAATAAACTTGCTTTTTATTATTATTTTTTACGTATGTGGGTTGTTAAATATATGAATTCCTTTTATCTTCCTATAGGATTTACGACTTATTATATTTTTAGGTTGATTGAACTTGTTAAACCAACATCTAAGGATGAGTATAATGCACTAGAATTTTGGAAGAAGTATGCATTGTTGTTTGAGAATAATAATCATTTAAGGATTAATTTATTTGAAGATTTTGATTATTCTTTACCTAATAAAATAGAAAATTTGAAAAAAATAAGAAAACGTATATTGTTAAATGATAATAATATGTATAATATTGATATTTCTTCTAATTTTACATTGGATAAAAAATATGATGTTATATATGTTTCCAATATATCTAATTGGCTTGATAAGGATAAATTTATACTTTATAGGGATAATTTATATAATTTATTAAATGATTCTGGTTATGTTATTTGTGCAAACTTATCTTTGAATGGACCTACTTCTCATGAAAAGGAAGTTTTTGAAAAGAACTTTGATTATTATGATTTGCCTGTTGAATATTGTAGTAAAAAAGATGAATTTATCGCACCAGGATATTTTTATATTAAAAAAAGTGAGTGATTTGCATGATTGATATAAGTGTAGATATTTTTAAAACAAAGCAAGTTTTATTAAAATTAAATAATCCAAAAAATAATGTTGATAAAATTTATTATTCTTCAAATGAACATCTAGATACCATTTTTTCTAATCTAGATTTTTCTTCAAAAAAAGTATTATCTGTACTTGGATCTGGAGATCAAGCCTTTTCTTTTTATAATGCCGGTTGTGAAAGTGTGGATTTATTTGATAAAAATAAATTAACAATTTATTATTTCTATTTACGTATGTGGACTATAAAATATTTGAATTTGAAATATCCTCCTTTTAATTTATCTAGTTTATTTATTTCAAAGTTACTTGATATGGTGGAAGTTGACTCACCAGATGAAAAGCGGGCTTTTGAATATTGGTCTCAATTTGTTAATTTTTTTAATATTAATGATATTAAAGATTTAATGTGGGGAACATTGCTTCCTTTAAAAAATGATTATTTTGAAATTGATAAGATAAAAAATGGGATAAATAATAATAGTTTTAATTTTTATAATATTGATATTTCAAAAAATGTTGATTTAGATTGCAAATATGATGTTATATATACTTCTAATATTCCAAATTATATCTGTCCACATCCATTATCTATCAAAATATATAGAGATAATCTTTATAGATTACTAAATGATGGTGGTATGGTAGTTAGTACGTTGGTAGGAAAGTACTATACTCCGGATCTTGAAAAAAGTGTATTTAGTTCTTTATTTGATTTTTATGAATTTCCCGAGGTAGATGGATTTTTTAAAGATAGAGAAATTCCGGGATACTATTATGTAAAGAAATAAGGTGACTAACTATTAGAAGTCAATAGAAAATTTGAAAATTTTAATAGTTTGTTATAAATTGGAGATTATCCCATGCCAAAAAGATTTCACAAAGTGA
>CACWWC010000013.1 GCA_902764545.1 uncultured Erysipelotrichaceae bacterium
TTTAAATAAAATTTTACTATATCCTTCTTCAACTTTAAAATCAAACTTTACATTTTCGCCGTTTGCTTTATATTTTAAACACTCTGAAAAAATTTTTTTTAATTCTTCTGTACTACAATCATTAATATTTAGTTCTATAACCTTTTCGAAATTAAATTCTAAAATATCAATATTATCTTTGTTTTTTAAATATACAATAATTTCTTTATTTTCCTGCTTCATAAACAAAACTCCTCTCTTCAAAAGCTTCTTCTCCACCCTCTAAAATATTCAAACTTTCCTCTTTCCAATCTAATATATTATTCTCATTATCAATATCTATTAATTTATTTGTAAAAGGATTTCCTAAATAAGTATTATATATACCATTATTATGTGTTCTTAATATTGACAAATATGGTAGGGTTCTAACCGCAATATTAGCATTGTGTGTTGCAATTACAATTCTTTTTCTGGCATTTGCTAGCTTATTTAATATCGGAACAATAGTACTACTTATATATTGATTTCCAAGACTTAATTCTGGTTCATCTAATATATAATTATCAGCATCCTGATTTAATTTTAGATTAAGAAGTAACATAGACTTTTCGCCTTGTGATGGTTTATATACATCCCCAGATTCAATTCCAACATATTTTGTTACCCCAACAAATTCTAATCCATCTTTTATTATTACATCTAATGTTTTTAATTCTTCTATTTTTTGTATTAATACATCATTATAAATATTTTCTTTACATATCTCTAATATCTTCTTTATTTCTCTTAAATCTGTTATTTTATTTGTACTAAACTCGGAAGCCACTGATTTTTCTCCATTAGAATCTAATAATTTAAATTTTGTATATTTATATATATTACCTTTATCAACCAAATTTCCTAAATATTTTTCTTTAACAATATCGGTTGTGTTATTTAAATAATCTAATACAATATCTATATTTTCTTTTAAACAAAGTCTATTCTTTATAAATTTAGATATACCAGTTTCACTAGGAACTGATTTTGACTGTGAATGCATAGCAGTTATATTTTTTATTTTATCAATAGAATAATTAACTAAATCTGTTGAGTATTTATCAATCCATGCATTTTTTTTAAATGTGCTTTGATTTACTTCTATTTTTGTTAGTAAATCCTTTAGTTGAGTAAACTCTAAATCACTTAATCCATAATTACTATTATCACTATTTATATATTCTATAAAGTCATCAATTTTCTTTAATCTATCTGTTTCTTTATTATATATTTTTTTATCAATTGCATCCAAATTCAACAAGTCACAAATTTTAAGTGATTTCTTATTTTCATTATTATCTTTAGTTTCATACCATTCAATATAATCCTTTAATGAAGTTGGATCAACATCATTCCAAGAATATATATATTCAAATGCATCTTTTACTTTTTCATTATAAATTTTTGTATCATTTATAAAGTAATCATCCCTATTTATTAATTTATCAAATTCACTATCTTTTTCATTTCCATAATATGTTACTACGTCCATATTCTTATTTATCATTGATTGTTCTAATGATTTTAACATTTCAGTTTTTCCTGTTCCTTTATCCCCAAAAATTATATTTATATCTTCATATAGTTCAATTGATAAACTAACTGAATTATGGGGTTTCATATTGAACTTTTCTTTATTTTTTTTATTTAATAAGGTTGTAATTATAGTTGGTTCTTTTTTAGAAAGTAATAAGAATTGATTAAATGAATCAACATCTAATTTTAAATTAGAGAAATTACATTCTTTATATTTATTCCAATCTTGAACATCAGAACCAATAATAACGTTATTATTAAAAGTAGCAAATATTCCCAATGTTTTATAATTACTTGGCTCTTTAAAAATTCTTGTTTCATCTATTCCTGATTTTTCAATATCAAGTATTATATCATCATTAATCACTGGCTTCTTTTTGTAATAATGACATATGTAAATACAATTTAATTTTTTAGTTTTCTCTCCTAAAGTTTTAATATCAATACTATAATCATCTGCTTTATCTTTAGGCATATCAAAAATTTTACTAAACTCCTCTTTGTTTTTAGGATCACATATAACTATCATATGTCCATCTTTAGGTTTTTGTTTAATGTCTAATTCAATTCCTGGCCATACCATTGTTGTTTCTTTCACACTTTCGCTAAATTCATTATATTGGTTCAAGTCAAAATAATTATGATTAGTTATTGCTACTATTTTGATTTCTAAATCTTTCATATACTTTAAAAAATCTTCTACAGTTACATTTCGATTTATTCCATCAGATTTTTTTGTCTTAATTGTATGACAGTGCAAATCTATTTTCATTTACTTCCTCCTACTAAAAAAGCCAATACAAAAACTTATAAAATATAAGCCTGTACTAGCGCTTCCTTTATATATATATCAATTATATCACAAATTCTTTTAATTTTATTATATAAATGACACAGTGACGCATTGTTTATGGGTACCCTACATGCATTTATAGTGTCATAGTGTCATTTGTTATTTATTATTTTGTAATTCTATTATTCTATTTACAATATTTTTAATATTACCTATTTCTTTCTGATTTTTCATATTTTCTTTCATTGTATTACTATTTTTGTATGTATTTTTTATTTGCTCTAGTAAATTATCTTTTATTTTTTCATCTTCTAATATATTACAATAGCCTTTTGATTTAAAGTATTTAGCATTTTCTATTTGATCTCCTCTACTTTGACTTAATGGTAATGGTATTAATAGCATTGGTAGATTAAGTGATAGAAATTCAAATATTGAGTTAGCTCCTGCTCTTGATATTACCATGTCTGCAACCTTAAAAATATGTTTTAAATCATCTTTTACAAATTCAAATTGTATGTAATTATCTCTTTTTATATTTTTATTTACTGAATTTTTTCCACATATATGTATAACATTAAATTCTTTTAATATTTCATCTATATTATCCCATATTGCTTCATTTATACTTCTTGCTCCAAGGCTACCACCCATAACCAATATTGTAGGCTTGTTATTATTTATATTGCATATTTTTTTACCTTTTTCTTTATTTCCAGTTTTTATTTCTTCTCTCACTAGTGCTCCTACATATTCTCCTTTTTCTTTAAATTTATTATTTTTATCTTCAAATGTTAAGAATATTTTTTTACAGAATGGAGATGCTAGTTTGTTTGCAAGGCCTGCTGATAAATCTGATTCGTGTGCTACTACTGGTATATTATTTAGTTTTGCTCCTATTACTACTGGAAGTGATACAAATCCGCCTTTTGAAAAAACTATATTTGGTTCGATCTTCTTTATTATTCTTTTTGATTCAATTACTCCATTAATAACTCTAAATGGATCTTTAAAATTTTCTATTGAAAAATATCGTCTAAGTTTTCCTGTAGAAATTTCATGATATTTTACATTCTTTAGTTCTTTTATTATTTCTTTTTCCATTCCATTTTTTGAACCAATATAATGTACTTCATACCCTAGTTCAATAAAATGTGGAATAAGTGCAAGATTAAGAGATATGTGTCCTGCAGTACCTCCACCAGTAAATATAATTTTCATCCAATCACCTATATTTCTTCTATTTAATACATCATCACACATATTTATAGTGTATTTTATTCAAATATTATTTTTTCATTCTCATCAATGAATATTGCTTGATTATTTGTTAAATATATATCATTATTAGAATTAATTACTCCATTAGGTATTCCTTTATCACAATGAACATCTAATATATTTTCAATAAATCCAAGTCCATCCTTATATTTTCCACTAGCACAAACACTACCAGCACTAACTCCAATATAAATACCACCATTTTCTATATATTTATCTATAACTGGTTTTATATTTAATTCTTTAATTCTATCAACTAAATACTTTGTGCTTCCCCCACAAACATATATTGCATCATATTTATTAATTTCTTCTTGTGATATTAATTTATGCATATCATAAACAGTTATATTATTATCTATAATACCACATTTAGTTAAATCATCTAAACACCCAGATAGTATTCTAACTGCATCTGGATCATTAGCAGCAGTTATTATAAATAACACTTTAGCATCTTTTACATCTACGTTTAATAAATCTATAAATTTATTCATTATATTCTCATTATCAAAACCTGTACTTGTTAAAAGAATCTTTTTCATTACTTCACCTTCTTATTTTCATTTTGAACTTCAACATACATTGTTGGTATGTTTGATTTTTTAATTTCTTCCTCTATCTTTTGTTGCATATTCTTAGCATTCAAAAAATCAATATTCCTTAATTTAGTTCTTTCAAGTAATAGCTCATCATTAATATGTAGATAAACAATCAAATCACAATCTAATAAAACAGTACCAAACATTGGAGTACCTGGATTAATACTTAACTTTGTTCTAACAAGTTCATCCATCTTATTTCCTATTTCTTCAGTCCAAGGAGTTTGACATACATAATCTGTTTCTTCTTGTGTTAGTAACGGGAATATTTCTTCATCCATATCTAACCCCACATTAGTAGCATTTATTAATGTAGTCTTACCTGTACATGTAGTTCCTAAAACACATATTCTTTTATCTTTATTTTCTTCAAATATTTTACCTAATTCTTCTATGTTTGACATTTATATTCACCTTTTATATACCTCTAATTTTTTCTAAACCTTCATTATACATTTCTTGTAATTCTTTTGATTTGCCACCTAATATTTGTTCGATAGGATAATACTCATCATTTAAATCAGACTTTAATACTGCATTCTCCTTATTTGGATGATTATAATAATTCAAAACTTTCAATCCAAAATTTCTTCCTAATTCCTCACTACTATTCTCAAGTAAATATATAAAATCTTTATCTCTATCAGTAATTGCAACATCACCAAAATCTATAATTCCTGCTACTTTATTATTTTGCATTATAATATGATTACAACTTAAATCATTGTGACATAAGACTCTTACATACTTAGTTATTCTTTCATCAGATAATATTCTTTTAAATAGATTATCTAGGTATTCTTTTGATTTGTCAGGTATTTTATCATATATCATTTTTTTTAATTCAGCATAGTCATTCTTATAATCTTCAATTACATTAAGTTCTAGATCATCTATATTAGGTAATGGTAACGAATGAAGTTCTTTTAAAAATTGAGCAATATCATTTGCAAGTTTATCTTTTTCAGACTCACTCATTTTATCATACATATCAGATGTAAGTTTATCACCCTTTATTTCTTTATAACCACATACACTATATTTTTCACTATAAAATTCTATATTAGGTATTTGTAATGTTATTTTACCTTGTAAATAGTCTAAAACTTCAATTTCTTTCTTTAAATTTAATCTTGCTTCTTCATGTTTTGACATTTTAAAAATGTACTCTTCGTTAACTAAATAAGCAATACTATCTAACCCTTGTCCTAAAACAACAATATTTTTTACTTTAAATCCAAATTCACTTTCTATAATGCCTTTTATATCCATAACTACTTCCCCTCAAAATTATAAGCATACACTATTTCATCATCTGCCTTATTAATTCCACCTGACTTTTCATAACACTTACATGCAGAAACATTGCTTTTATTTGTTATTAAAAACATTTTATAACATCCAGTATTTTTTATATAATCACAAATATATGAAATTAATCCAGTACCAATACCTTTTCCTTGATAATTAAGCATTACATCAATAGCATGAAGATAAAAGGTTTTTCTACCATCTGGTTTTAATAATATGTAACCAAAAGCAAAACCTAAAATTTTATTATTTTCTTTTGCAATAAAACCATAAGTATTAACTTCATTAACAAATTTTTTTAAATCATCTAAATTATATTCAGTATTTTCATCATCAATAAAATCTAGCATTAAATTTAAATCCTGTTCTTCTAATCTCTTATATTCCATTTTATAACACCTTCTATTTGTTAATTGTTTAAAGATTAAAATTTTCTTAAAACAAATTTTTTTGATTTTTCGTTTTATATTTTTTTATAGAACGAATTTTTTGGTTTTTTCGTTCTATAATTTTTTTTAAAACATTTTTTTGATTTTTTTCGTTTTATAAATTATTCTGATAAAAATATCTCTACATACTCAGAAAATACAAATATTTGATTTCTACTATATCCAGTTGTTTCTTTTATTATATTAGCAGACTTCAATTCATTTATTACACCATTAACAGTAGATTCTGGCATTTCTAATGCTTCAGATATTTTTTTTCTTGATGAATATGGTTCATCATAAAAGTAATCTATAATTTTTTTAGCATTATCATATTTAACTTTTAAGTCTGATATTTGAACATCTACTTTTTTAGTAAGTCCTACAACTTTTTTAAATTTTTCTTTTGCGATTTTAGCTGTTTCTATTATTCCCTCTAAGAAAAACTTTATCCATCCAATAATATCATTTTTAACTCTAACATCATTTAATTTTTGATAATATAAGTCTCTATTTTTTTCAAAAAAGAAGGATATGTATAAACATGGATTATCTAAATATTTTTTACTTTGAAGATATAAAGGAATTAATAATCTACCAATTCTTCCATTACCATCTAAAAATGGATGTATTGATTCAAATTGATAATGAATTATAGCTATTTTTATTAAATCTGGTGTATCTATTTCTTCATTATTAATAAATAACTCTAAATCTTTTAAGCAATCAGATAAATCTTCTACTAATGGTGGCACATAAGCTGCAGTTGATGGCATTGTTCCACCTATCCAGTTTTGTGATATTCTAAATTCTCCTGGTGTCTTTTTCTCTCCTCTGACACCATTTAATAATATTTTATGTATTTCTCTAAATAATCTGTTACATACTGGAAAACCTTCATTAATTCTAGCAATACCATAATTAGTTGCTTTAACATAATTTTGAACTTCTTCCCAATCATCTCTTTTTTCTGGATTTATATCTTGTAAATCTGATAAATCTTCTTCTATTGTTGTTCTTGTTCCTTCAATTCTACTAGATTTATTAGCTTCAATTTTTACATGCATCTTAATATATAAATCAACATTAGGAAGTAGTAATGAATAAGCATTTAATTCACCAATTTGTCTATTTGCTTCTGCAAGTAAAGAATCTAATTTTGTATCATCCCAACCCCAGTTATAATTAATATTACTTGGTAAAAATGCTTTATATCCTGTTCCTTGCTTATATTCTCCGGCTTTATATTCTTCTAACTTCATAATCATTCTCCTTTCACTCTAGTTTTTCTTTGGTAATTTACTATAATCGTATTTATGTTCTGCAAATTCTAATTCATCAAAAGCGTACTGAATATCTTCTATTGCTTTATCAATTGTATATAAGCTATCTTTATTATCTTTCATTATTTGTAAGTGTTCTATTGTATAGAATAGTTTTTGTCTTGCATCACTTACTTTTTTTCTTTTTTCAGTATCGAAATCTAATAATTTTCTTTGAGATTCTTCATAATTTTTAATCATGTCTTTTAAATCTTTACTAGATTTATTTGCATATTTATCTTTAGAAAAATAGAAAAGCATTTCATCATAACCTGCAACTTTTAATAATTTTTGCAATGACATATCTAAAGTTTCAGCAATTTTTCGTAGATCATCAATATCTACTTTTTTTATTTTCCCATTAATTAAATCATTTAAAGTACTTCTACTTATACCAGTTAATTTAGCAAGTTCTCTTTGAGAAATACCTTTTTCAACTCTTGCAGATTCAATTAAATTTTTAAGTTCTTCTGAGTTCATTTAATCACTTCTTTCTTCCCTTTTGTTCCTTCACAATTTAATTTTAACACTTTTTTATTAATTTGTCTATATTTTCGGACAAAAAGTGTTGACATCTTTTTCGGACAATGTTATATTTAAATTGTCCTTAATATCGGACATAATTATAGAAAGGAGGATTTGTATGAGATTATTTAAGAAAGAATCTACTAATGATTATATAATACCTAAAGATTTATCAGTTGGTGCTATAGGTATGCTTAACTCTCTATTAGTTAAATCTAATGATGAACTTGCTAATATCGACCTCTACTCTCTTAGTAAAGATAGCAGAAAAGATGTTGCTCTAGCATTTAGAGAGTTAAGAAAAAAGAAATATATTATTTATAGTTCATTAGATGATACATATTACATTTATATATCACCAATAAAAAATATTTAGAAAGGAGGAAAAAAATATGTCTGCAGAAGAAACATTAAATTTAATAGCTAAGCAATGGTGCACCCTAGAAGATATTATGAAGTTGGGACATCTTGGAAGAAATTCTGCACTAAAGGCTAAAAAGAAGATAAAAGATAAATTAGAAAAACAAGGTTATCTTATTCCAAAGTCTGTCGTTCCAACTAAAGAAATTGTCGCATTCTTTGATATAGATATACCTTATTTAGAATCTAGAGTTTCTAGTAAAGAATTGATTAAAAAATTGTAAGAAAGGAGATACAAATGAAACAATTAAATGAAATAAATAAAACCATAAAAAAAGATATCATCGTCGAAAACCTAATGATATCAAATGGAGTTTATCTACTTGTATCTCATCCTAAGGTTGGCAAGTCAATGTTTGCCCAGCAACTTGCCTTCTCTCTTACTACTGGAGAAGATTTTTTAGGATTTAAAGTAAATCCCTCTCCTGTCTTATATATTACCACAGAGGGAGATATAAATCAATTAGAAACAAGATTTAAGTTAATGAATTTAAAGCCTAAATTAGATAAACTTAACATAATAGATTCAGATGATATATCAGATTTTTATATTAGAGATATCGAATATGATATTCATCAGTTAGCATCCAATAATCAAAAACTATTTGTAATTATGGATATGTTAAAAGATATAAAGTTTGATACTAGTTATGATTTAAATAACTATCAAGAAATAAATGATGTTGTATTTAGAAAATTAAAAGAATTATGTAAAAAGTATAATATCACATTACTTGTTACTCATCACTTAAATAAAAGAGATGACACTATGGGTAGTGTTGGATTAAATGCTGATGTATCTGGAATTATTAAATTAAAGGAATCAAGAAATGATTATAATAAACTAACTTTGGATTATAAAGGTAGAGATTTAGGTAGATTAGAATTAAATTTAAAAAGAAATGGTAATCAAACATTTAGTGTTGTAGATGAAAATACAGATGAAGAAACTGATTATAATCTACTTCTATTTATAAAATATGCAGTTTCTAAAAAAGATTTTGATTATACAATATCAGATATTTTATCTAAAACAAATATTTTATTAACTCCAACACAACTTGGAGGTTTAATTCAAAGAAACCTAAAAGTGTTGGAGCATGAAGGTCTTCATATAACAAATAAGAGAAATGGTAATCAAAGATTATGGCATTGTACTTATGAAGAACCTTCAAAAGATGATGAATAAACGTGGCACGTTCTGACCTGTAAGGTTGGAAGTGGCGATAGTGAATTCATTATAAATTAATTAAAGGATATAGTATATCGTTTAATTAATCTTGTAATAGAGGATGCCTTTATTTGATTATTCAAATATTGGCTCTAGCTATTACAAGCATAAAGGATTCTAAGGAATATTCCTTAGCTCACGGTTGGGCATATAATTATGCCCTAGTGAGATAGAGTATTATTTTAAAAACAGATTTGAAAGGAGGAAAAAATAAATGTACTCAGGTAAACAAGCACTACGATTAGAGAAATTTAAAGCATCAGATATTGGTGGATTAGATAAAGAATTAAAAGAAAGAAAAGGTTCAGGTAAATATGATAGCACTAGAACTCCTTATAATATAGAATTAATAAATTATGATGGCCCTACTCTTGCTAGTTCAACTTATGATTATCTTTATTCAAACAATATAAACTATAATCCAAATAAAAAAAGTACTAAGGTATTAAATGGATTAATAATATCAAGTGGTCAGGAATTTTTTGAGCATTATGGAATGGAATTTAAAGATACTGGAGAAGTTTATAAAACTGGGGATAATGCTGGTAAACCAATCAGACATGTAATTATAGATAAAGAACATGTATTACCTACTGAAATAAGAAGATTCTTTGATGAAAGTCTTAACTTTATTTCTAATTATGTTGGTAAAGAAAATATTAGATATGCAGCAATACATCTTGATGAATCTACTCCACACATGCATATTTACTTTACTCCAGTTGTAAATGAAGTTAAAAGAAAAGTATTTGAACCAGATGAAAATGGTCATCAATTAAAACATGAAATAACGAATAAAAACGGAGAAAAGAAACTAGTACCTATTCAAAAGAAAGATGATAACGGGAAAAATATTTATGAAACTGTTAAAGGTAAATTTCTAAATTCAGATCAATTTTGGAAACAAAAAGGTGGTAATGCTTCTTATACTCTACTTCAAGATGACTATAACGAATTTATTAAATCTAAAGGTTATAACCTATTTAGAGGAGAAATTGGTGGAGATAAAACTCATTTAACTAATGCTATGAAACAACAAAAAGAATTAAATGCTTTAAACAAAGAAATAAGAAAAGAAAATGAACTATTAAAAGAGGCAAATAAAAGCGAAAATGAGTTTATTGATAAAGTTGATAAAGAAACTTCTAAAGATATTTTAAATCCTGTTAAAAAAGGTCTTATTAAGCAATATAAAGATGAAGATATAGATAATCTATCTACTTATTCAAAAGAACTTGCTGAAGATAATTTAAGAAAGGATTTAGAAATTAAAACACTCACAAAACAAGTAAATGATTTTAAATCAGGAAAAACCTATAAAGAACAAAATAAGATTATTAGTAATCAAAAACAAATTATTTATGAAAAAGATAATGAGATAAATGATTGGAAAACAAGATTTCAAAAATTATCTAATGAATTTAAATTATTTAAAGAAAAAATTCAAAATAAAATATATTCTCTTACTTCTAAAGTATTTGATATTCTTCATATACCATATACTTGGCATGAAGCAAATGATATTGATTATGCTATTGATACTACAAGAGATTATTTAAAGAAACATTCAAAATCTAAAGATGATTTAGAAAGATGATTTATAATATTATCAGTTTATATGATAGAATAAGATTGTTACGAACTGGTATATTTATAAATTCCAACAAAGGAGGAACGATACATGGGAATATATAAATTACCTAAAAATCAATTGACTAAAGATGGTCGTAAATATAAATATTATTGGAACGAAAAAGATAAGAGTGGAAAATGGAAGAAGAAATTTTCACAAGCATATAAAACTAAACTAGATGCAATGAATGCTGAAAGAGAGTTTCTAAATAATAAGGTTGAATTCGGTGGAGATATGGATATGACATTTGGTACTCTTACTGACCAATATATTGAATCACAAAAAAATAAAGTTCGTAGAAGAACTATGGAAACATATTTAAAAAGAAGAAGATATTTTACTAGTTTTGAAAATGTTAAGTTAAAGGATATGGATGGTAATCTATATCATAAATTTCAACAAGAACTATGGGATAAACCTATTAAATGTTCTAGTAGAAATGATATTCAAAAATTTCTAAAAATTATTCTTAACTGGGGTATGAAAATGTATGATATTAATTTAATGAGTTTTTATAAAAAAATAGAATTCTTCAAAGATCCGAATGAGATGAAAGAAGAAAAAGATGTTTATACTTTTGAAGAATTTCAAAAATATATTATGGGTGCATCTAATCTAAATGATAAGACAATGTTTGAAATGTTATATTATTGTGGATTACGTCGTGGTGAATGTCGAGGGCTTCAATGGTCTGATATAGACTGGAATAATAAATTAGTATCTATTACTAAACAAGCTAATAGCGTTAAAGATAGTCAAAAATATTATGAACTAACCCCACCTAAAACTCAAAAGAGTATTAGAACATTACCTCTTACTGATGTCTTATACAACGATTTAGTAAACCTTTATAATGAAAAAAAGAAGTATTATGGATTTAATGAAAAATGGTTTATCTTTGGAGAATTAGATCCATTAACATTTGGTATGATGCATAGAATAAATAAACGAATAGCTGAAAATGCTGATATCAGAAGAATTCCACTACACTCTTTTAGGCATAGTTGTGCATCACTTTTAATAAATACAGGACAACCAGTAACAACTGTATCTAAGTATTTAGGACATGCTAGTACTAAAGAAACACTAGATACCTATGCTCATATGTTTCCAAATAATCTTACTAATGTAAAAAATACCATAGATAATTTAAATCTAGGTATTTAAATAAACTTAAATAAAAAATAAATTTGGTATCTGAAAAAAGGTTTTTGGTATCTGGTATGGTATCTAGAAAAAATTAAAAACCTCAGAAACCCTTATAAAACAAAAAGTGTTCCCTCTTTCGAGGGAACTTCAGGGGGTTCGGTTGAATATACTCTAACATTAAACCGTTAGAGATATCGGCATGATATTATCTATCATGCACTTTAATCATAAATGATAATTACTAAAATGTCAATTCCATTTTAATAAAAAAAATTTAATTTACAAATAATGTCTAATAAACACCTTCTGATTAGATATATAATCAATATTTTCCTTTAAATACTTTTTTCCTAGTATTATCAACTTATCCTCAATAGAAATATCCGTTAGATACCCACTTTCATTATTCAAAACATATCCATTTTTATCAAAATAATTTAATTCTTTAAAATATCTCTTCGCAGATATTTCATAATAAAAATGATAATATTCAATATACAATGAAGGTAACATCTTCTTAATGTAATCATCATCCCTATTACTATTTAGCATACATACAACTTCTTCTAATAAGTCAACAAAAAACAAACCTCCAGTTATACTAGTATCGTACCCCAACTCAATTAAAAATTCTCTACATTCCTTCAAGAACATTCTCCTTTCAATTCAATTATATTTTATTCGAAAAAAAACTACGAAAAAATTTCGTACTTTTTAACTACTTTTTTCCCACTGACTAAAACAGTCGGAAATAAATAATAACAAACTTTTTTTAATTTGTCAACTAAGATTCTTTAGATGAAATTGAATTAATTAATAATTTTTTTAAATCATCTCCATCGCTATTCTTATCAAGTAAATAATCATTTGAATCTTTTTTTGCCTGTAATAAAATCTTATAGTCGTTTTTTATAGAAGCAATTTTGAAATTCATGTCACCAGATTGTTTTGTTCCAAATAAATCTCCATGTCCTCTTAACTTAAAATCTTCTTCAGAAATAACAAATCCATCATCTTCTCTTTCCATAATCTTAAGTCTTTCTGCATCACTATCACTAATTAATATACACTGGCTTTTTGAACTACCTCTGCCTACACGCCCTCTCAACTGATGAAGTGTAGACAACCCAAATCTATCCGCGTCAAAAATAACCATAGTAGTAGCATTAGGAACATCAACACCAACTTCAACAACAGTAGTTGAAATTAAAATCTGAACTTCATTATTTTTAAACTGATTCATAATAATGTCCTTAGCTCCACTTGACATTTTACCATGAACAATATCAATTTTATATATATCCTTAAACGCTAATTTCATTTGCTCCCTCAACTCATTTACAGTCGTTAAATCACTATTTTCACTTTCCTCAATAAGTGGAGCAATTACATATACCTGATGACCAATTTTTAATTGCTTATACATCATTTCCAGTACATCTTTTATTTCACTACTTTTCTTTACAAATGTATCTATCTTTTGCCTTCCCTTTGGTCTTTCTTTTATGGTAGACACATCCATATCTCCAAATATAGTCAATGCATATGTTCTAGGTATTGGTGTAGCACTCATATATAAGACATCAGGAGTTATACCTTTATTCTGCAAATTAGCACGTTGATGTACTCCAAATCTATGTTGTTCATCAGTAATCACTAATCCTAAATTTTGATAAATTACCTCATTTTGAATTAAAGCATGAGTACCAATTACCATGTTTATTGTTCCATCTGCCAAACCTTTATAGACTACATTTTTCTCTCTTTTAGTTGTAGACCCAGTAAGCAAAGCAATTTTAACATCAGTATCTTTTAAAAACTCAACTAAATTATTATAATGCTGAATAGCTAAAATTTCAGTAGGAGCCATCAAAGCACTCTGATATCCACTTAAGTAATTAGCATACATACCAGTAAATGCAACAACAGTTTTTCCTGAACCAACATCACCCTGTAATAACCTATTCATTCTGTTTTTTGCTTCCAAATCATCAACTATTTCACTAATTGCCTTTTCTTGATCAGTAGTAAGCTTAAAAGGTATTTTTTTTATAAAATCATTTATTTTATTTCTATCAATAATTCTAGAAAGACCATTATTTTTCTTCTTACTCATTAATTTCAAATAATTAATTTTAAACATAAACTCAAATAATTCCTCATATTTAAGACGAACAGTTACTTCCTTTAATTTTTCATTAGTACTAGGATTATGAATAACATTTAATGAAGTCTTTTTATTTAAAAAATTATACTTGTCAACATATTCTTTAGGTATATAGTCAATAATCTCTTTACCATACATAAGTAAAGCCATATTAATATATGTAGACATATTTTTATTTGTTAAACCACTAGTACAATGGTAAATAGGCTCTATTTTGATTTTATTAGATAAAGTTTCCATTTTAATATCACTAGCAGTAATAACATTCTTCTTTTTATCAAACTTACCAATTACAGTAACACCAATACCAATTGTTAACTGACTTTTCAAAAAAGCCCTATTAAAAATTGATACCCCAACAACACCTGATTGCGTAACAAGTCTAAAATTCATTTTATTAAGCCCAGCCTTAAACCGCATTAATATTGGTATACTTTCAACCTTACCATCAATGACAATTTTATCACCATCACTCACTTTACTTAAATCGCATCGTTCTAAAACATCATATCTAAATGGATAATGTGTAACTAGGTCATTGATAGAATGAATGCCAATCTTATTTAACAAAGCAAGAGATTTAGGCCCAATTCCCTTTACATCCTTTAACTCAGCCATAAAACCACTTCCTTCTTTTAAATCTAATTCACTTTACTTCTTGGCATATTATATCATAAAAGAAGCTTTTTTTAAAGAAAAACCAGGGTAACATAAATAATATTTATACCATAAACATAATAATATAAAACAACATTTTGGCAAGCAAAATAAACTAAAAAAAAACAACATTTTTTTTCATTTTTTGTTGACAAATTGCACCTTTTCAATTAGTATAGTAATCACCAATTCGGAATTAGGCGAATTGGTCGCTAGTATCACACTAGCCAACCCCTTTTTATTCTTTTTGGAGACTGCCCCAGGGGGTGCAGTCTCTTAGTTTGACAAAAAAAGATGATTACAATCATCTTTTTTTATATATTATTATTCTTCAGTAAATTTATTTAAAAAATACATAAAGAAGTAACCGAAGAAAAATGCAATAACTAAACCAAGTATATATAAAAATAAACTTTTAAATTTACCCTGAGTAATAAAGTATGCACTTAGTATTATAGCAATAACTACTCCAATAATTCTAAACCACTTTGAAAAAACTGATAAAAATGAAATTAATGGACTATCACTATCATAAGTGTACTTACTTTCAACATCAGAATCATTATACTCTTCAGTATCATCATCATAATCCTCTGTATCAGAGTCAACCTTAAAGAAGTTTTCATATTCTGATTCATCATCTATTGATGCATCCTTAACAGATTCAGTACTATACAAATTTTCATCATCAACATAATCCTCTAAATATAAATCAAATTTATCTCTATTCTTCTTCATAACACCATCACCCCTTAATTTGGCTATATTATAACACAAAAACAAAAAAAAATCAACAATTGTTGATTTTTTATTCATTATCCACTAAAGATTCATAATACTTATATGTTTCTTCTGCCTGTTCTTTATTTTGATTTAATAAAATATCTCCTTCTTTATTAATCTTCTTAAGAGATCGATATCTATCCTCTCCCAAAGTAAATTCATCGTAAAGTGAGAAATCAGCTTTGCTATCAAGCTTAAATTCATGACTTTCAGGATTATAATGGAATAATGGGAAATACCCTGATTGTGTAGCTGTTTTTTCTTCATTAATGGAATTTTTCATTCCTTTAATAATACCTTGAGCAATACAAGGGGCATAAGCAATTATAATACTTGGTCCATTATAAGCTTCAGCTTCCTTCATAACTTTGATAGCCTGCATTGCATTAGCACCCAATGAAATAGTTCCAACATATACATGAGGATAGCTCATAGCAATTTTAGCTAAATTCTTCTTAGCAGTTTCCTTACCGCCAGCAGCAAACTTCGCAACAGCACCAGTTCTAGTAGACTTAGAAGCTTGACCACCAGTATTTGAATAAACCTCTGTATCCAAAACCAAAATATTAACATTTTCCTTATTTGCTAAAACATGATCTATTCCATTATAACCAATATCATATGCCCAACCATCTCCACCAATCATCCATACAGACTTTGGCATAACAAAATCTTTAAGTTTTAATAATCTTTCAATTTTAGTATCATCAATAACATTAATAAGAGCTTGAGCATTTTCTATATTCTGTTCTTCACAGTAAGATTTATAAATATCAGCCTCACTTCTCTTAATCTTATCTTTATTATTTTTAATTAGAGTAACGATTTGATTTTTCATTGCCTCATCAGCAACCTTCATACCAAATCCAAACTCAGCATTATCTTCAAATAATGAGTTTGCCCAAGGGATAGAATAAGGCATAGAAGGAGTGCTAGCTCCATATATAGAAGAACATCCTGTAGCATTCGCAACAATCATTCGATCACCAAACAACTGAGTAAGTAATTTAAGATAAGGAGTTTCTCCACATCCAGCACAAGCACCAGGAAATTCAAATTTCGGACTTACAAACTGACTTCCCTTAACAGTATTTGTTGGCATAACGTCTTTTTTTTCTTTTACCTCATTGAACAAATATTTATACTCTTCAGTTTTATTATCATTATGTAACTCACTCTTCATTTTCATAACTAATGCTTTAGCACCTTTTTTACCTGGACAAACTTCACTACACAAACCGCAGCCTGTACAATCCGGTAAACTAACACCAATTGTAAACTTATAATCCTTATCCTTTATATTTGCATCAAGTAAATTGCGAGAAACAGAATCAGGAGCATCAATTACTTCCTTTTCATCAAGTAAGAATGGTCTTACTACGCCATGAGGACATACTAAACTACACATATTACATTCAATACAATTTTCACTACAATAACTAGGAGCAACATCACTACTATCCCTCTTATCTAACTTAGAAGTGCCAGCCTCAAATTCTCCGTTAGGCATTTTTATGAAACTACTTACAGGTAATGAATCACCCTCCATAGAATCAATCACTTCAAACAAAGAACGCCTACCATCAAACTCTACAGCATAATCAACATTAGGAACCTTAACTGGAACTAAACATTCTAGTGAATTATCAATAGCTTTAATATTCTTTTCAACAAGAGAACCGCCTTTATTAGCAAATTTAACACTTAAATTTTCTTTTATTTTAGAAACAGCAAATGTAAAATCAACTATTTTACCAAGTTTAAAAATAATAGTTTCCATAATAGTACTGATCTTACCAGGAATACCTGCCTCATTAGCAATATGAGAAGCATCAACAATAAACATTTTAATACTTTTAGCTTTTAAAATTTGCTTATCATGACTACTCATCATAGAAAGAACTTCATCTGGACTCAAACTAGTATTAAGAATAAATACACCCTTTTCCTTAATTTTATCCAACATTTTAAGTCTTTTTAAATAACTATCTTTAGTACAAACAACTATACTTGCAGATTGAACATAATATGTAGAAGATATAGCATTTTTAGCAAACCTCAAATGAGAAATAGTAATACCACCACTTTTTTTAGAATCATATTGAAAATATCCCTGCACAAAAGCATTTGTATAAGTACCAGTAATTTTCATCAAATCTTTTGAAGCAGAAACCATACCATCACTACCATAACCGTATATTAAAAATTCAATATTTTTGTTTGGTAACCTAAATTTATCATCATATGTAATACTTAAATTAGTAACATCATCAGTAATACCTACAGTAAAATTAGAATGTACATCACGTGTATCCAAGAAGTCCAGCACACCCTTAATCATAGCAGGTGTAGTGTTTTTACTAGACAAACCATATCTTCCACCATAAACACTAACTCTAGCATCTATCTCTTTAATTGTTTTAACGACATCTAGATATAATGGTTCACCATTACTACCAGCCTCTTTCGTTCTATCTAAAACAGCAATCTTTTTTACAGACTTAGGAAGTTCACGTAAAAAATATTTTGTACTAAAAGGCCTATATAAATGAACCTCCAATAATCCAACGGATTCATTTTTTTCTTTATATAAATACTCAACCGTTTCTCTAACTGTTTCACAAACAGAACCCATCGCAACAATAACCTTTGTAGCATTAGGATTTCCATAATAATTAAATGGCTTATAATTCTTTCCAGTAATCTTATTTATCTTCATCATATAATCATTAACTATATCAGGAAGGTCATCATAATATTTATTTCTAACTTCAGAAGCTTGAAAATAGATATCTTCATTTTGAGCAGTTCCCCTAATACTTGGCTTATTAGGATTCATCGCTCTATCTCTAAATTCATTCAATTTTTTTTCATCTATTAACTTTTTTAATTTTTCAGTGTCAATTACTTCGACTTTCTGCAGTTCATGACTTGTTCTAAATCCATCAAAAAAATTTACAAAAGGAACACTTCCCTTAATTGCACTTAAATGAGCAACTCCAGTCAAATCCATAACCTGTTGTACAGAACTTTCGGCAAGCATCGCAAATCCAGTACTTCTTACAGCATAAATATCTTGATGATCACCAAATATAGACAAAGCATGAGTTGCTAAACTACGAGCAGCTACATTAATAACACAAGGAAGCAATTCCCCCGCAATTTTATACATATTAGGAATCATTAGTAATAGACCCTGACTTGCAGTATACGTCGTAGTTAAAGCCCCTGCCTGTAAAGAACCATGCACCATTCCGGCGGCTCCTGCTTCACTCTCCATCTCAACCACTTTAACAGGAGTATCAAAGTAATTTAATTTCCCCTCACTACTCCATTTATCAGTTAATTCTGCCATAGGAGAAGCAGGTGTAATAGGATATATTCCAGCAACTTCAGTAAAACCATAAGAAACGTGAGCTGCCGCTTCATTACCATCCATTATTCTCATCATTATATCAACCTCTCAATCATAATTAATTATATCACAATTAACAATCATTATAAATATTATTATTAAAAGAGACAGTAATTTGTCTCCTTTTGTATCTTAATCAATTATTTCTATAACACGGGCATAATTAACATTTATTAAATTACCACTATCAAGTTTAATCCAAATAGTATTCTCACCATAATATACTATTTTTTCAACAATTCCTTTATATTTTTTTGAAACAGAATTTGCAAATTCTGCCATTTCAATTACAACGTTTTTTCCCTCTATCTCTTTGCTTAGTAACATAAAATCTCCTTACTTATAATTATTCTTGTCAGGAAGTTGAGCTGCCTTCCCCTGTTTATTTGTAACTATCCACGCGTTAGATACTGTCCTTCCACCATATTCAGCACCAGCAGATGGTCTATTCCATAGTTTCCCACCAATACTCATTGTACATGATGCACCACCATCCAAGTTAGCAGCATTATATGCTTTATATCTTAATAATATTTCTATAACATCATTCATAGTAGCACCAGTAGAATAACCCGGAAGTCTTCCTTCAATACTTAATAACAGCACAACTCCGTCTTTTCTTTGAGCAATAACAGATCTTGGAGCAGTTCCCCATCCGCCATCTCCATGTATTTTAGAAGTATTACCATTTACAATTAAAAATGGTCCAAAGTCAACGGCATCCATCATTCCATCAGCAATTGCTTCACTAGGAGATTTATCTGTCAAATACATTTTATGTTCCTTTGTAAACCCAATCAAACCACCAGAACCTCCAGAATGTTCCCAAATAAGTTCTCCATTTTTTATAATTGCACCATAAGGAATTGAGCCATTTCCCCATCCATCTAAATCTTCAAATCCACCACCATTAATACCAACAAGGCCATCATTTTCTTTAACTAAAGTATTAACAGATTGTCCAGCTTTACCAAGTTTACTACTTACAGCAAGCTCTACATCACTTGGATCATAAATAGCAGTTAACCATCCCTTGTATTTAGATTCATTTAGACGAATAAGCTTAAAAACATCATTACCAGGATCCTTAGTAAATAACTCCTTTTCATATTTACTAGTATATCTCTTAGTAAACATATCATTATTATTTACAACAATATCATCCAAATTAATCTTTTCAGTATTTAACTCCATATAATTTTCACTCATAATTTTATTAACTGTTTTCTCATCATACAAAGTATATGCAAGATATTTATGAGACATCGTTGTCATTGCAGTTGGAATCCAAAAAGTTTTAAAATCTTTTGTATTTATAATAACAAGCCCTAGAACAACACAAATATCCATCAAAAATACAAAAACAGTAAATATACTTAGTTTAAATTTTAGCTTTTTTTTCCTTTTTTTTGCCATAAAAATCACCCCACAACATAAGGATCATCAATTCTTCCAGTACCACCTTTAATTATATCGGAATTTATTGATATTACAGGAACTATATGCTTCATCTCTTTTACATCAGTCTCTTCCACAATACCATTAGAATAAGTAACATATTGTACATCCCCTACTGATGAAGTAGTATTATTTCTAAAGAAATCTGTTAATTCATTATTAGAAACATAATCAAATAAGTTTAATAAAGAAATAGAGCCATCAAAATTATTACTATAAATATTCTGATAATTATATCCAGTCTCAGCACTCATCTCTCCCAATGGATAAGTACTTGTCACAATATAATCCCTATATGGAAGACTATTTAAATAACTGTTTATTAAGTAATATGCAATATTCTTTCTGTCTGAATAATCAAAATGGCTACTTGAACCACTATAACTCATTAAAACCTCATCCCCATCAACCACAATGTATCCATTTAAATACATTTTAAGAATTCCGTTATTATCAAAAGAAACTTTATAAAGATCATCACCTAACTTAACATAGCTATCTACATAATTAATATCTTTTCCTTGATTTATCACATAAGGATTATTAACTGAGCCATCACCTTGAGATACAACTAGGTTCTTATTTAATGTAATAACACTTCTCACACCATAAGCATCTAAATTATCACAAACCTTTATACTACCATCTTCTTCAACATATAAATTTTCATTATCAGAACTAAAACCAAGTAAATAAAAAAGTTTACCATTATTTAAAAATCCATCTTTACTTCCACTTCTAATATAATCACTAAGTGTTAAAGAAACAACATTATCAGCTTTCCTCTCTTCTCCAGACTTAACAGTCCCCTTCTTTAAAGAATCGATAGTATATGATGTCTTTTTTATAAACTTATTTGGATTTGGGATTGTCTTATAATATACACCAGCATGTTCAGAATCATCATCAGTTAACCACAATCTTATATTTGACTTATCATATGATGTCTCTTCCCCCCACATAAACATTGATACAAGATCATTACTAACTAATTTAACAGTATTATCCTGGTTAACCTCTAAAACTCTAAACATTCTATTCGCAAACCATACATAATTATTTATCTCCCGACCTCTAAAATAATACCCAGTTTTATCTTGATAAAGTCCATCACCAGATTGAACTAATTTATTATTTTGAATTATAAGTCCATTTAAAGTCATTTCAGTATCTTTTTGTTTTTGGCTCTGCAAACTATAGTAATAAAAACATCTACCACCAAAATAAAACAATACAACCAAAGCAAAAACTATACTAATAAAATTAAAAGCAAATTCTTTAACACCTATGAAATGTTTCTTTTTATTCTTTTGTTTTTTAATATTTTTTGTATGCATATCACTATCTTTTTTCTCTTTCTTTTTAGCCATACAACAACACTCCATCTTTAAAAATTATATCAAAATAAAAGTATAAGTACAACCCTTATACTTTACTTTTTATGTAGTCATGAATAAGCTTATTTGTAGCTCCACCATAATGTAATCCATCCCCAGATGAAAAACCATTTTGTTCTAAAATAGTATAAGTATCAATCCAATTAACTTGATTACTAAGCTTACTTTTAATAGAAGAATTAAAATACTGAATACTAGAATTCATGTGGCTATAGCTACCACTACAAGGATTAACTGATACAAAATAAACTGAACTTCCAGAGCTCTTCCATGAATTTACATTACTATTTATATAATTGACATAATCAGAAACAATCGAACTAGTACCACTATTATTGCATCCATACATGCAAACATCATTTACACCCATTAAAATAACAATTGCAGTCCCACTGCCAAAATATTGTTTTGCAGCAGGCATACCAGTTGACTTCATCCAATTTAGTCCCTTCGCTCCCTGAGCAACATAAATATCATTTCCAACCATATGAACTCCACCATCAGAATAGTTAGAACTAGTCCAATTACCACTGTAAGTAGCATACATTTGAGTAGTTCTGGAGTCACCTATAAAAATGATTTTATTTGCCTTTTGAGTAGTTCTTGAAGATGAATCTCTATTTGTCTCAGTTGTTGCCTTAGCAGTCCCGCGCTGAAAATATGACGGATCAGACACAATTTTAGCACGTTCTCTGTTAACGTCAATTTCAATGTACTGTGCCTTGTTATTAGAACTTGTATCAATATTGTTCCAACAACTACTAACAATAAATGAATCATCTAAAATATAAAATACTGCATTAACTATTACAGGAATAAAAAACATAATAATCAGAGCCAAAAGACTATTAGTAATTCTTTTAGGTAACTTTTTATCATCTGGTTTATTGACTAACATTATAAATGTATAAACAAGACTTACAATCGCTAGCAAAGGTCCTAGCAATTGAATAAGACCAAGTATTTTTTTTACGATTAAAAGAATTTCTTTTAAAGAAGAATCATTACATGAAGTTATAATATCAATGATATGCATTCACACACCTCACTTTACAATCCAGAATGTAGACATATCTCTTAAGCCGTCACTACCTCCAGCAACAGGAGTATTAATAATAGAATTATTAATCACAAGTTCAGAAGAACTACCTCCATCTAAGTTGGCAGCATTGTATGCTCCATAATTTTCCATAACGTCACATAAATCAACCATATCTGCACCAATACTAGAAGCAAGTCTTCCATTTATAACTAAAAATAAAACAATTCCATCTTGTCTTTGACCAATAGCGGTTCTAGGAGCAATCCCCCATCCTCCATTACCTTTAATAAAACTTCTTTTTCCATTAACAATCAAATAAGGGCCAAATTCAATAGCATCTCTATATCCAGTTTCCAAGGCTTTTTCTTTAGACATATTTCCAAGAATTAACTTGTTTTCAGTTGTAAATCCAATAAAGCCGCCACCCATTCTAGCATCATCATAATCACTAACAACCTTACCATTTGATATAACTGTACCATGAGGAAGTGCTCCATTACTGTTCCAATCAGGATCATAAAAACCCCCAGCATTCATTGCAATAATAGCACCCTCTCTTTTACTTACGGTTAGTATTGATTCCCCTCTAACACCAAGATAAGCAGTAGTTGCAATACTTACCCGAGAAGGATCATATATTGCAACTAAAAATCCTTGATAACCCTTACCACTTATATTAATTAATTTATATAGTTCATTAGCCTTATGATTAAGAATTTCCTTCTCATATTCATTTTTATATATTGTAGAGGTATACTTCTTAAATCTTATTTGATTAGGATCACTCACCTCATTAACTTCAATTATACTATTCTTCATTAATACTTTTTGAATATAACTATCACTATAAAGCCACTTAGCCAAAAATTGATGATTCATTGTAGTCATGGCACTAGTTATCCAAAACTCTTTAAAACTATTAATAGGTCCATAAAACAAAAAAATAAAAGAAGAAAAAAAGATAATATATAAAAAACATACAGTCATAAGTATTTTTCTTTTTAAAGGCATCTTATAACTATTACTTCTTTTCTTCATAATTATGCCCCTTCTTTACCCTCATACTTCTTATCTTCATTGTAATCAATATATTTCTTCTTAGTTTTATACTCCTTTAATTTAATACCAGCTTGTTGTAAATCAACATTACACTGACTCACATTTTTATTATAAACTGAAACATCACTGACAAAATAATTCACAACCTGTTCATAAATATTTTTATAATTAGAACACTTACTATTAACAGAACTATCAGGATAATAAACCTCATCACAAAGTTTATCCATTTTTACTACTTTTTTATCTATCTCATCAACAATATTTTCATAATTAGAAAGCTTATTTTCAACTACTGTATAATTAGTTGCTAATTGATCACAAACAATCCCTTGTAAAACCTCAGCATATAAATCATCCCTATAAGATTCAAAAATAGACGTAGTCGCACTAAAGTCCTCAAAAATACCGTTAACTTCTTCCATCCTATTTAATGTAACTTGTTTATCATTTCTAAGACTTGTAACAAATAAAGAGAATCCACCTGACATTATTAAAACAAAACTTAATCCCAAAAGACTATATGCAATCTTATTAATCTTCATATTATCACCTAATTATAATTATATCAAAATACAAACAATTTGTCATTATTCCACATCATTTAATCATCATCTTTAGGATAATCAACTATACTTACACAATTTTCATTAAATGTATTCTCACCTCTTATTAAATCATTACGACTTTCTACATCACCCGAAGCCAATTTATCATAATCTCCTTTTGTAATATTAAACACTTGCACTCTACTATTATAGTCTCGCGAATTTAACTGATCTAAAGTTGAAAATTTTACTCCCTTAAATTTTATTTTTTCAAAGTCATCATCACTACTCAAATAACTATCAATATCATCACTAGAGTTATTAGTATACCCCTCTACTAAATTAACACCATATAAATTACCACCTTTTTTTATTTTAACAGCAACATACGAATATTCAGGAATATATTTTCCTTTATTAGGAGATTCAGAAAAACTACCATCATCTAAATAGTCAAAACTAAAAACAATGATATCATCATAATCAGGTACATCAATTTTTAAGCTATCAGCTCTTAACTTATACTCAGCTTGTGCAATAAGTCTTTTAGCATCCTCAATATAAGATTTATTTCTATTTTTACCAACTAAGTTCATAACTGTAGGTATTCCCAAAGTCATTAAAATACCTAACAAAACTATAACAGCCAATAGCTCAACTAAAGTAAAACCTTTTTTTTTCATAATCAATTCCCCTTTTTAAAAATTATCAATTTGCTAAACAAATAATTAATAATAATCACAAATATATTGGAAATAATCTTAGATATTAACTCTCCACATCCAATAACATCAATCATTAAAAACATAAATCCCATATCAAATACTAAAGACAACAATCTAAATAAGAAAAAACTAACCATTTCATATATATTTCTTGAAAAAGATGAATTCTTACTTTCAAAAACAAATATTTTATTAGTAAAAAAAGCAAACACCACAGACAAAAACCATGCTATACCATTACTAAAATACATATTAATTTTAAAGAGTCTTAATAATATAAATGAAACAATATTTACTAATGTAGTACAACCACCAAAAAATAAATATAATAAAACTTCTTTATATTTATGATACCAAGATATATTATTTGACTCCACAATATAATTATCAATCAAATTAATCATATTTTTAGTATTACTCTTAAACTTTTTAGGTTTAAAGTTTTTACTTTTCTTTATTAAATCATATAGATTATCTCCATCACAATATTCCAATAAATAACCCATTTCACTAAACTCAGATATAATCTGTTTTTGATGATCATTATGATGCTCCTTATATTTTGATAATCTTGCACAAGCAATTATCTTTTTCCCTTTTTTTATTGCAGAAAGAATAGTACCTGCACCGCCATGAGTAATTATTAAACTTGCATCTTCAATTAATTTTTCAAATTCCGGAGCCGGTATCAAAGAAAGAACTTTCATCCTTTTAGATTCATAAGTAGTCTGTCCAGCTTGAACAATAACCTCTTCCTTTATATGACCAAGCTCAATTTCTTTTTCTACATCTTCAATCAAACGTCTAAAAGGTTTATCTTGAGTACCTAAAACAACTAAAATCATTAAAAAATCCACCCTCCAAACTCACTTTTAGGATATAGATTCTTCATACTCTTCCACTGTACAATAAATTTATCACTAAAATGATATATAATTTTTCCGGTAGAAGTTTTAGTAACCATATTAGCAAAAGTCTCAATATATACTATCTTACTACCAAAAATTTTGCCTATACAACACATAGGCCCAGCAGTATGTGTGCCAGTTGTAATTATATAATCAGGAGCATACTTTAAATATAAAAATAAACTTTTAAAACAATTATATAATAACTTAAAAGGATAACTAAAAATATGAAATTTAGTGCCATAAACCAAAAAATCAATTCTTCCAGAATAAACATTAGCTAAGTATTCATTAGATTTTGTCTTTTCCGTAACAATGTGATAATCATATTTTTTAAACATGGGAGAAAGTTGTAATAATTCTTCCAAATGCCCACCAGTAGAAGAAATAAACAAAACTGACTTTTTACTCATAAACACCACTCTCTTCAATTAATGTAAACCATTCTTCCCCGACAACATCACTCGTATATTTTGAAATACTGTCTCTAGCATTCTTACCAAGTCTCTTGCGAATATCCTTGTCATCAATTAAATCGGCAATCTTTCTAACCATCATTTCATAATTTCTATTTCTTATCAAATAACCATTATAACCACTATTAATTATCTCTCTCGCACCTTCAGCCGAATCCATCGCAATACAAGGAAGTCCATGACTCATAGCTTCAATCAAAACAATACCAAATGATTCAGTATAAGAAGTCATCAAATAAATTGACGAATTATTCATTAAACTATCTATATATTTTTTATCTCTAAATCCATGTAAAGTAACTTTATTATTTAGATCATTACGCCTTATATAATCTACTAACTTGTAATACTCATCTCCATCCCCAACAATATCTAATGTCCAATCCGGATAATTAACTGAAAGCATTTTATAAACACGCAATAAGTCAATAAATCCTTTTTCAGAAGATAATCTACCAACACTTATTAACTTCTTATTATTTAACTTGGATATTTTTCTAGGAACACTATCAACACAGTTAGGAATATAAACACACATACAACTATATTTTGATAAAGCATTATGATAATATTTTTGTAAATCAGAAGATACTAACACCAAATAATCAAGCTTCTTTGCACTATTAGTAATTCTTCTTGCATATTTATAATTATTATGAAAATGATTATGTTCCCATCCAATTCTTATCTTAGAAGTATCAGCATATATACTTAACCACTCATTAAAAATATCTCTTGTTGAAATAATAACATCACTATTTGTATTCTTTATATAATTAACCATTCCTCTCTTACGATGATGCAATACTTTAAAAGAAAATAACAATTCCTTTGCAATCAAAAATGGATTGTGCTTTTTTATAGAACTTTTCAAAGTCTTATGATTAGGAACTATATCCATACTATTGAGATAAGTCACTTTAACTCTATTATCTAACTCAAAAATAGATTTACCATATAAATTATAGCAAACGGCAATTTCAACATCATATTTTTCACACAATAAGTTAGCCAATGAAACAACCGATTTTTCAATACCTCCATATCCCAAATGTAAAGCTAGAATGGAAACTTTTTTCATAAGATCACCCTAATAAAATTATAACATTATTTTATATAAATATAAAAGAAAAAAGAAGGTTTTCCTTCTTTATATTAATATAACTATTTTTAGGTTGATATACAAATAAGTTAACTAAATTAACTATTGTTGGGTTGATATATAGATTAACTATTGTTGGGTTAATATATAGATCAACTATTGTTGGTTGATATATAGATTAACTATTGTTGAGGCGGAACAACACCAACTGTAGGCTGAACTGGTGCAACAGATGGGCCTGTAGTAACTGGAGATACCTGAGGAATATTAACAGGTGATTCCATAACAGGAGGCGCAACTGGAGTAACAGGTTGAACTGGTGCAACTTGAGGAACAGGCTGTGTATTTTCTAACGGATCTGCACCACCATAGATCTGATGACTTTGATTATCATTAACCATTACATTCCCAACTGTAGCCGTTGGATTCGCACCACCATAAATAACTGGCCCGTTAGAAACACTTCCATTATCAGCAGGTGTTACAGGAGAAACACTATTATCAACTGTAGCCACAGGCGCAACACTTTCTAATGGTGCGGGCTGAATTGGTGCAGGTTGAACAGGATTGCCCAAAACCTCAACAGTTGGATTAACCGCAACATCTGGAATAACAGGTACCGCCGGCATAACTGGAGCTGCAAAAGGTTCTGTAGAAGGTTGATTCATTACACTTGCATCTGTTACAGGTGAAACTCCAACATCTGGAGTACTAGCTATAGTAGTTTCTTGTGGCATCGCCATACCAACAGGCTGAGCATCAGGCACTGGTGTGCTCACAGGAGAAACATTATTCATTGCTACTGAATCTACATTATTAACTGAAACATCAGTAACTGGCTGTATATTATTATTTATATCTACCGGTTGAACTACATTAGAGTCCACAACAGGTTGAACTGCAACATCATTTGTCAAAGGAACACTTGCAGTAGTATCTACGGCTACTGGCTGTACAACCGTAGGATCTACAACAGGAACATCCATAACAGGCTGAACTGCTACATCATTTACAGCCGGCATCGTCCTAGCACCTTGAAGTGTAGCATCAGGCATACCTATAGAACCTTGAGCAACACCATCATTAACTCCAACAGTAGCTACAGGTTGAACTGCAACACCATTCATAACAGCATTAGGATCTTGTACCGCAACAACATTTTGGGTAGCAGTACCATTAACATCCATTTCTGCTTTTTCCTTTTTAGATTTCTTTCCTTTTACAAATAAAAGAATTAAAGCTAAAATTAAAAGTACAACACCAGAAGATATTAATATACCTGGCAAAGTCAAAAACCATGAAAAATTCAAATTCATTTAATATCTACTCCCTCTATTCTATAATCTAAATTTATTTTAACAAAAAACATTCGCAAATGCAAATGTTTTATTATTAATATTTTTTAAAATGTAAACAATGACCAATATTCATTTTTAGGCGGATATTCTATGAACTCCATTTTCTTCTTAGTAACTGGATGAATAAATGACAAATAATAAGAAAATAAACATATTTGACAATTATCTCTAATACCATATCTCTGATCTCCTAAAAGGTAATGCCCTCTAGATGAAAATTGAACTCTAATTTGATGATGACGCCCTGTTTCTAAAACAATAGATACTAGGCTACAATCATTTTCCTTATTATAAGATAATAAATTATAGGTTAATATTGCAATTTTACCATTATTATCAATAAAAGCATTTCCATTTTTATCTTTTGATAATTTATCCACAAATTTACCCGAATCAGAAACTTTACCGTGAACAATTGCTAAATATTTTTTTGTAATATTATGTTCATTAAACATTTTACTAAGTCTGGATGCAGCTTTACTAGTTTTAGCAAAAACCATAATGCCCCCAACAGGTCTATCTAATCTATGAACTAGTCCTAAATAAACATTGCCAGGCTTATTATATTTATTTTTTATATAATTCTTTATAATATCCACAATTGAAATATCTGAAGTAATATCTCCCTGACTTAAAACATTATATGGTTTAATAACAACAATAATGTGATTATCTTCATATAGTATTTTTAAATTATTCATTATTTTCCCATCTTCCATATATACCACAAGGTAAAATCAAGTTAGAATTAGTAATTGGTATCCCAACTTCTCCACATGTCAATTTTCCTGGAAATTTATTATTAATATATATATCAAGCAAATTTCGAAGAACATAACAACTTAATCCTGTTGTATAAGAATTAATCAAAAAGAATAAAGGACTATCACTAAGTATTTGGCTACACAATTCAACCAAATAACATAGATTTTTTTCTATATCCCAAACTTCACCATTTGCTCCCCTGCCATAGCTAGGAGGATCCATAACAATCGCATCATATTTATTTCCACGTCTTATCTCGCGTTTAACAAATTTAACAACATCGTCAACCAAATATCTTACTTCAGCATCTTGGTAACCACTACTTTTCACATTCTCTCGACACCAATCAACCATTCCTCTAGAAGAATCTACATGAGTAACAGAGGCTGAAGCTGACAAACAAGCAACAGTAGCTCCCCCAGTATATGCAAATAAGTTAAGAACCTTAATCTTTCTACCACTTTTTTTGATTTTATTAATCATAAAGTCCCAGTTTACAGATTGTTCTGGAAATAAACCCGTATGCTTAAAACCCATTTGTTTGATGTTAAAAGTTAAGTTTTTATAATTGACACTCCAAGCACTAGGAGTATTTTTAAGATTGTCCCAATGCCCTCCACCTTTATTACTTCTATAGTAAACTGCATGAATCTTATCATGATATTTTTCAAATAAATCACCATTATTCCATATCACCTGTGGATCTGGTCTCAACAAATAAATATTTCCCCATCTTTCATATTTCATACCTGATGATGCATCAATTAATTCATAATCCTTCCAATTATTAGATAAAAGCATAAATTTCACCCCACTACTTGGTAATTATATCACATTATAAAAGAAAAAAAGACAAATGTCTTTAATTTATGAAGATGCATTAAATACCATTTTATATTTAGTAATTATTACATTTCCATTATACGCTAATATATAATCCTTATATTTTTCAAATGATTCAAACTCTTTCATCTTATATTTACAAGCAATATCAACATATTTGCCACATTCATCAGTATTTATAGTAGTCATTTTGTAAGCTTTATTTTCAGTTCTAGCAAATGTTGCAGGACTATCACCAGCATAGTTGAAATCAATTATTTCACCTAAATAATCATTTTTATTATAAACAATAGATGTCCCGACAATTGACATAGGTGTATTTCTATCTGCCTTAGAAACAGTATAACTATATACATTTCCATCATTTTTTAAAACATAATATATTCCATTACTAGAATCGACAGTAATAACCTTCAAAGTACCATCTTGACCTAATAGCAAATTGTATAATGAATATGAACTATTATTAGAATCAATCTCAGAATATGCAGATACTGTATTATCTTCAATCAATGAATAGTACTTTCCATCACTAGCTTTAACAACTTTACCATCAAAAATAGCTTGTACCTCAATTTCTGTATTGGCAACTCTACAATTAGCTTTATTTGAAAACTGTCCGCCCAAAGATATTTCATATATTTTTCCTTTATCAGTAATAAAATGAGAAGCAGTTAAATATTTTATTTTTTCATAATCAGTATCATCCTTCTTTTTTGGATATATACTATCACATACAAATTCACTCCCCATACTAAAACCTGCATGTCTTAAAGCCCTTGTAACATCACCATCACATGCACAACATGAGAAAACTAATAAAAACAATAATGAAAATAAACAAAATTTACGTATCACTTATCATCCCTACCTTCCACTAAAATATATCATATTTTAAATGAAAATGAAACTAAAACTTTTTTATAATATCATATATATACTTAACATACTGATTATCATATCCATAATAATCATCAAAAATCTTATTAATATCATTATTTTTCTTTTTATCGTAAAGCTTAGCAATTTTTTTATAAACAATGCTTATACTCTCGCTATCACTAATAAACTTTTTACTTTCTACTTGCATAATACCAAGCTTACTTTTACCACCATTGATTTTATACATAAAATTATCATAGTCTCTTAAAAACTTACTTCTTCTATTATCTTCATAAATCATAATAGCATATAAAATATTAGAAAAGTCATTATCTTGATGTTCACAATCATCATAAAACATATACTTAAATCTAGAATAATTATTTAAAACACTACGCACGCTCATATATTTATTATTCTTTATAACAGTATTTCCAAAAGGTTTCTTATTTTTAATAAAGTTATATAAATATATAATAATCAAGAGCCATATAACTAATCTCAAATCATCCCCAGACGGAAATATAAATGACACCCTATTAATAAAATTTTGATTAACAAAGAATCCAATCAGAATCATAACTATATAGTAAATTATATTTCTTTCATTTTCATCAAAAAAGTCTCTACCAACTATATAAGTATTAAATATGATATCAGTTATCATCATAAAAACAAAAACTAAAAATAAATTATCAGTATACTTAATTAAATAATTAAAGAAAAAACCTGCCACGAATATTAAAAGAATGATAGAAAATACAATTTTATCTATTTTACTAAGATTATATTTATTATCAATAAATGATATAATAAAATAAAATATAATTCCTAAAAAAACATACAATATCCATCCAAATAACCCCACAAAAATCACCTCTATTAAGAAAATATTATAAAACCTTTACATAGTTTTGTAAATTTATTTCTTATCATACTTCTTTAATCTTTTCTTAACAAGTAATACTAAATCCATAGATGCATTAACCTTATTTAATACAAGTAAAGCATCTTGTAGTTTTACTTTATCACTTAACTCATCATTTACTTTAGAAGCCTCTTTTTTGTAATCAAAATTATCAATAGGATTAACATTAATAAAATTAATAATATAGTTTTTTATATCTTCCAAAACATATTCTTTAAGAGGATATTCATCCATTAACTCAACACCATAATATCCACCTACTAAATATCTAAACGTATCTCTTAATTGCATAACATCACCTAAAAATTATTTTACTATAAAATAAAAGAGTATTCAAATACTCTTATATAATCTCATCATCAACAAATTTAAATTTATCATTTTTATCTTCCTTCTTATTGCTGGTATTTATATTCTTGCTTTCATTACTAAAAACAATAAACTCATACACCTGATATATAAAAACTATTAATATTGGTAAAAAGACAAAAATTAAAAATCCACTTTTACTTTCCGATACATTTAAAAATGCCCCAAGAATCATTAAAGAAAAGCTTTTTTTCCCAATTACACGATCAGCATCTAAAACATCTGACTTATTTACTACACATCTGCCAGATTCAACATCAGTAACAATATCACTTCTTACAGTATACTTTTCATTTTTAACATAATAATAATATACCGTATCTCCCTTTGATAGTTCTTTCTTATTATTAGCCACCAATAAATCTCCTAATTTTACACCAGAAGAATTTTTTAAGATAGTGTTATCAACATTAATAAAAGTATATTTACCTATCTGAGTAAAACCATATTTATTTTTACTCAAAAATAATATAGTAATTAGTACTACATAAATTAAGATAACAACTTCAACTATTCCCCAAATTCTTCTTAAAACCTTTTCCATATTATTCCCTTCCTACTCTTAGATATTATATTCTCTTAAAAAACCTGTATAAATAAGGTTTACACCAGATATTCTCTGAAAATCATCAGGTTTTATAACATCAGGTAAATCTAAATTCAAATTAGTATTATCAAATATATATTTTACAAACTCTGCACAGTAGAAACACTTATCTCTTTTTAAATGAATATTTAACATAACAGCAACAAGACCCATTACGTTAAACTTATAATTTTTCTTATCAGTATTAATTTTATTAATTAAGTCCTTAATCACTTCATACTGTTCTTCATCTATATCTAAAGAATAAATTTTACTCTTAGTATTTTTAAATCTCTTAAAAGTACCATATTTAGGTGACTCCTGTACAAAGCCTCCCCAAAAAGGATTATAAGGATTAAGTCTACCAAAACTATACATATTGTTAAGTTCCTTATCTAATGATATAGAAACATGAGAGTATTCCTTTTTTGTATATAGTTTTACTACTTTAGCAAGAACAGTACCCGTATACGTTAACACAATGTATATCTTCTTCATCAAACCTCTCCTCATATTATTTAAGAAAATTATAACATCTAAATATAAAATTCACAATAACAATAATCCTAACGTTTCAATAAATTCTTAACTTTTCTATATAATAAAAAGCTAATCTTATATAACCTATATCTAGATTTATCAATAACCAAATCAAACTCACCAACAAGCTCATGAACACAAGCATTAAATCCACGTTTAAAATCAAATAATCCATATCCCTTAGACTTTTCATCAAAATTACCATCTATTCCGTAAAAATTAAACGCTCTATATCCATTATCAATAGCATACTTTATCATATTATATTGAAGCAAATATTGTGAATTATACTTCATAAATTGTTTATAACTAGCCCCAAAAAGATAGTTTACCTCACAACCATAAAGCATATACCAACCACCAGCAATTATCTTTTCAGAACCATATTCATCAATAGTATGAGTAAGAACATCAATCTTCTTTTCTAGGCGTTCCTGTTCTAAGATTACCTCTTTTAATTGTTTTTCACGTCGCCCATGTTCCTTTAACTCCTCCTGCTTTTTAATGTTCTCATCAAGACTCTTCTTAGACTTTTCCAATAACTCTTTAAAGTTTATTTTAACAAGTAAAACTTTAACCATATCTTTGCTTTTAAGCACTTTAAACATATTCTGATAATAAGATAATGGTCTATCAACAAACTCTCGTCTCTCAGCAGTATGTTTCATCAAATTTTTAAATTCAAATAAATTATCTAAATCAGCCTCAATTATTTCCAAAGAATTCTTCCTTGAGTTATTTATTCTCCACTTAGTACTACTTCTCATATTTTTATATGCATCATCAATAGATGAAATACCATTTAAATCAAGTACAGAAATCCATCTAGGCTCCAAATCATCTTTTTTATCCTGATCAATATAAAAACCATTATGCCTAAATCCTAAATCCTTTAATTTGTTCATCAAAGAAGTACAAGCAGTATCAGGAACGACATCACCATCAACAGTTCTTTTTTGATAATCAATATAAGGATTAATTTTCAAAAATAGAGCATTCTTATCCTTTAAAAACTTTTTTATTCCATCAGTAAACTTTTCTAATACTTCTAAATTATTATAATCTAATAAAAAACCACGTGGAGCATAAAACATATTTTTAAAGAACTTTATTTTTTTAGATAATAAAAGCGTTGCTGCTACAATCTTTTTCTTATCCTTAAGTCCAACATAATAATGCTCCCACCCATTATTCTTTTTTACCTCTGCCCATAACGGTTGCTGAAAAAAACTAGTAATTGGACTATTTTCAGAGAATTCTAAAAATTCATTTTCTTCAAGTGTTACAAACTCCATAATCATCTCTCCTCATTCTATAAAAATTATACCACAAAAAAATACGTATAACACGCATTTTATAAATTATAAGCTTTTAATAGGCATTTTAGGCTCATCAGAATTATCTAATTCTGCTTTTCTAAGTCCCATCATAGTGATTTCATCATTAAACATTTGAATCAATATTGCCATCTCACTTATTTCACATACCCTTGATTTTCTTCTAACCTCATCTCCAAATAAACGATATGTACTATCTTTCAACGAAAAAGAAGATAACTCATGACACAATCTATAATATTCATCCATATCAGTTTTATCAATATTAGAATAAACTCTAAATTGAAAACCACCATTAGAATTTTTACTTATAAACTTTTTTAAACTATCTACAGCTCTATTTATAATATCTTTTAAATGAAAAAGTGCTGAGTTAAATACCAATGAGTTATTAGAATCAAGATTATAATCTGCAAGTTCACGAGAGATTTCATTAATTTTGCTCTTATAATAAATTCCAATATTATTAAAGTCATGATATTTTGGAAAAGAAGATTTTGCATATCCAATTAACTCACCAACTTGGCAAATAATTAGATCTGAATCATTCAAAATATTATCCAAATTACTATTAGGCATTATTTCACCCCCTCTTTGTGCAGCGAAAAGTATCATATCACAAAATATCTATAAAAATCAAGATAAATTATATTTAACAACTTCACTACAAGAACCATCACCATAAGCATAACAAGGATACATATATAATTCTTCATTATCTCCATTAATTTTTTTATAATTCACAACATTAATTACTAAAATCTTTTGATTATAAGTATCACGGCCCAATTCCAAAACACCCTCCATCTCATACCATGTATTATCTTTAATCTTAGACAAATCATTAATCTTAGCCATAAATCCACCAAAAGAACTATCCGCAGCACAACAACTTATCAAATACTTTCCAATGCCAAAATAATTTTTAGGTAAAAAACTACTCCTCTTCAAAGTAAAACCTCTTAACCTAATAGTTTTTCCAACCAAACTTGAAGGATTAGAATTATATACAATTTCATCACTTAACCCAGCATAATTCTCATCAATAATTTCAAAATCAACATCATCAAAACTAACATCACTATAATCATTATAAGTGTCATTTCTATTTTTATTACTATTCTTATGAACATTCTTTTTCTTTATATTATTGCCAAAAGATTTAAAAGTACTATTTCTATTAGAAGCAAAATCAGTAGTAAGCCTACCATTTCCTGCAAAAAATAAAATAATTAATGGCAATAACAATATTAAATCAAATATAGAAAATTTATTAGACGATTTAGAAATAAATAATGAAATACTAGTAAAAATCAAAAAAGGACAACTAATAATTATATATTTTTGCATACTAGGAGACAAATAGTTATTCATTTGATTAGACAAAATAATAAACAATATTATTCCACAATATATCAAACAAACAAAACCTATAAATTTATTCTTCATATAATACTCACCACCATACAAAAAATAAATATAACTATAAATAATAGACTAATAAAAGTAAAAACAAATTTTGATTTATAATTTCCAAGTAAAACAATTGTATTTTTAATATCAATCATTGGCCCCAAAATTAAATATGCCAAAATACCTGATGCTGAAAAAGACGATAACAACGACTTTCCGACAAAAGAATCAGAAGTTGAACAAAGTGATATTAAATACGCAAACATCATCAAAACAATAATAGATAATATATCATTATTGCTAAATAAAATAATAGCACTTTTTGGTAAAACAACCTGAACAATACTTGCTATCAAATCTCCAATAATTAAAAACTTAACCACCTCAAATAAGTCTATACCAGTATTTTTAAAAATACTAACCAAATGGCTATCTTTATGAATACTATATTTCTCCAATTCCTTAAATTCATCATCACAATCATGACCATGACAACATGTCGTATCGGAATCTCCATTCTTTAAAACATCTTTTTTTCTAAAGATAATTCCCATAATAATACCAACAATTAAAGCAACTATAATACCTAAAAATATTCTCTCATAAAATAAAGATTTATTTGTATTATAAAAAGCATAATAAGTAGAAAGCAAAACTACAGGATTAATTATTGGAGAAGAAAGCATAAAACTAATCGCAACATTTAAAGGTACTTTTTTCTTAATAAGACGCTTAGAAATTGGTATTACCGCACAATCACAAGCCGGAAGAAAAAAACCAAGTATTATTCCAATAATTGAACCAAAAAAGACATTACTAGGTATTAATTTACTTATAGTCTCACCATCAATAAACTCTTCAATAATTGCAGATATAAAAGAACCTAATAATAAAAAAGGTAAACTTTCTAAAAAAACAGATAAAAATAATATTGAAACATTATGTATCAAATAATCCCCTCCTATTCAAAAAATGAACTACACACTATTACAAGAACACCTATAAGAATTCCTATAATAGATAGCTTTTTATTCTGACCGTGTAATATGTGAGGAATAAGTTCAAATAATACAATATATAAAATCATACCTAAAGTAACACATATTAAAATACCAATAATAAACTCACTGACCATAGAACTAATCAAAAACATTATTAGTCCTCCAAAAAATGTTGAAAGTGATGCAAACAATAAAGCAATTAACTTATACATATTTGATTCATGTTCCAAAGTAGATGCAACTATCATACCCATAGGAATATTATGAAGGCCAACACCTAGGGCAATCAATAAACCAGATCTAAAAGATTCATTCGCAATATTATAAACGGCCATCCCTTCTATTACATTATGAAGAACAATCGCAACTAAAGAAACAATCCCTATATGAAGTAAATTCTCATCAGAACAATTATGATGGATACTATGATTATGATCATGTTCTGGAACAAAAATATCAAGCATCTTTAAAACAAGAACACCACATATAATAAGAATAATAATTAATACAATAGACTCTCCCTCCATATGCTCAAACATTTCTGGAAATAAATCAAAAATAATAAGAGAGGACATAGTTCCTAAAGCAATAGAAATCGATAAATTTTCAACATTTTTAGTATTCTTACTAAACTTAGTAAAGAAAGCCCCAACAACAAAAAATAGTCCTAATAACAAAGTAATTAATAAACCCATTTAAAATACCTCCTTACATTTTTCACAAATTCCATTGATAATGATATGACGACTATTGGGTATAAATTTATGATGATTAATAATATGATCAGTAAGTTTATCAATAAAATCACACTCTACATGAGTTAATATTCCACAATTATTACATTTTAAATAAAAATGATGATTACAACTACACCTTTCAATATATTGATAATAAGTATTATTATCCTTACCAATCATCTTATTTAAAAGTCCATCTTTAGTTAATTTATCCACTAATCTATATATTGTAGTGATAGATGTAGTATCCTTAACCTCCAAATAAATATCTTTGATAGTAAAATCTTTATTATATTTTTTTATAATATTCAAAATAATATCTTTTTGTTTAGTATTATAATTTCCTCTTGTCATATAACCACCTCAATTTGAAAATCATTTTCATTTTCAATGATAACATAAAAAAAATAAAAAATCTACATAGATTTCCTTTTTTTGTATATAAAAAGAAATGACTTAATAAAAGAAAAAACAATCAAAACGATTGTCATAACTTCTAAATATAAAAATAGTGACTGTAAAAAAGAAGTAATCACAACTCAAATTATAAAATATCTTTACCAACAAATACATTATAAATTTCATTATATCTATAACCAAGTTTTGCATATGTTGAATCAGAAACAATAATACCCATTTCTTCTAACTTATCAATTAAAGTTGAAACAGTATTTCTTGATACCCCCGACTCATCTTCTATTTCTTTTTTAGTAAATACTATCTGATGCATTATAGCTGGCATAATTCTATAAATGGCATTACTTTTTAATGTTTCAATTAAAGCCATATCTTTTTCATATAATTTTTGAATACGATTTATTTTGGCAATGTAATTATTGCATTGTTCAATTATACATTGAAGAAAAAATTTTATAAAACCTAACATATTACCATTTCTACTCTCATTTAAATATTTATGATAACTTGGTTTATATAGTTCTATTACTTCTGATAAAAATAAAATTGGTTCTTCATTTGTAAATAATGCTAATTGAATTGGAATAAGCGCTCTACCTAGTCTACCATTTCCGTCTCTATATGCATGAATTGTTTCAAATTGTGAGTGAGAGATTGCCATATTTATAAATATTGGATCAATGTATAAATCATTCATATAGTCAAATAAATTATCTAATAATATAGGCACTTCCTCAGGTGAAGGTGGAACAAATATTGCCTCCTCAATTGTACATCCTTTAGGACCAATCCAATTTTGAACATTTCTAATTTTTCCAGGTTCCTTATTATTTCCTCGTACACTATCTAAAAGTATTTTATGCATATCATTTAATTTCCTAATATCTAATTTGTCTTTATTATTTATAAATTTTTTTGAATAATCTATAACTTTTTTTAAATTTTGGATTTCACTTGTTTCATCAGTTTTTGGCATATACTTTAAATAATACATTTCATCTTGTGAAATTTGAGTACCTTCAATTTGAGTTGATTTTAAGCTTTCACTTAATATTATAGAATCTAAAAAGAATGTTGAATCAAATTTACTATTCTTTAGATTAGATTTGTATTCACCATATTTTTCATTTGCTTCAGATATCAATGATAATAATTCTTTATCTATGTTATATTCAATTGGTAATTTGCTTACTTTAAATGACTCCATATTTTTCACCTCAAATAAAATATATCATATTTTTTATAAAAAGCAAATAAAATGCACAATATTTTGAATATATTGTGCATTTTACCGTTTTTTTTATATTCTTTTTCACTTTTATTGTGCATTTTTATATAAAACCAAACTATATAGTTCGAATAATTCTTTTATGGTGCGAGTGTCGTAGATATCTACAACTTTTTTATTAATCTTGGAGATAACTCCTCAACTCTTTTTATATCACCATTTTCGTTAACATATATTGTCTTAAAACCTAGTGATTTAGGAACATCAATATCCAATCTTTTATCATCACCAACTATTACACATTCACTTGGTTGGTATATTCCTTGAGCCTGTCTATAAGCTAATTCATTTGGTTTCATAATACTTTCACCATAATATTCACTAAAATAATCATTGATTCCCATAGCAGTTAATCTATTTCTTTGTGATTCTTCAAAATAATTAGATAATAATACTAGTTCATATTCATTCATTGCTGCTAGCATTGATTTTATTTTTTCAGCATTTTCAGGAATTGCTTTTCTTAATTCCTGAAAGAATATTTCTAAAAAATGATTATCTAATTCACATCCTAATTTATCACCAAAAAATTTTAAGTATAGATTTCTATCATAGCTATTATATGTTTTTTCATACTCTTTCATATTTAACAAAAATTGTTTTGTCTTTTCTAAGTCTTCAATGCCATATTTTTTAAGTGTATTTGCTACATAAGATGAAAAATCTACGCCAGTAATCAAAGTACCATCGATATCAAATATTATTCTTTTTATCATAAAACCACCTAACATTAAATAGATGATTATATTATACTATATATATTAATCTTTGTATATTATTTTGTTTTGACAAAATATTTAACCCCCTAGGTATTTTGACATTACTATCAAAATACTATGGTTTATTATATATAATAGAAAAAATATAGTAAAACTATTGAGTCGCGAATAAATGTTTGGTATAACTTTATTAGGAACATTTAATGTGAGTGTCGTCCTCCAGTCTTGAAAAAGGAAGGAGGTAGATATCGATGAAAAAAAGAGTTTATGTGATTAAACTCCTAAGATACATCTGTATCATTTTATCACTTCTTACCTTATTGGTATTAGTCATAAAAAAATAGACACTCATCTGCTTAGATAGGGTGTCCAACTCAATTAATTGAGGCGACATTCACTTGCAACTTTAAATGTTCCTCTTTTTTATTTTATGCAAGTTTTCTTGCTAAATACATAATAACATAAAAAAGAACTTTTTGCAAGTTCTCTATATATAAAGTTCGAATAGTTCGAACAGATTCGTCACTGGTGCTTCCATCCGGACTTGAACCGGAACTCTATCGCTAGAAGCAGATTTTGAGTCTGCCGCGTCTACCAATTCCGCCATGGAAGCAACTAAAAAAATTATAACATAACAATAATAAAAAAGAAAGATTTTTATTGATTTATTTCAGATTCTGTATATTTTGAAGTATATAAATCAGTATTTTCTTCCTCATCATTCTTATCAACACTATTCATAATATCATCAATATTAGGTAAATCTTCTATAGAAGAAAGACCAAAATAATCCAAAAATTCATGTGTAGTTTCATATAAAATTGGTCTTCCTGGCATATCACTTCTACCACTTTCTTTAATAAAACCTTTCGCAACCAACTTCCTAATAATAGAAGTAGAGCCAACACCTCTTATATTATCAACCTGTAATCTAGTAACAGGCTCATTGTATGCTATAATTGCCAAAGTCTCAAGAGCTGCTTGACTCAAAAAATTAGTTTCAGGATTTTCAATTAATTTTTGATAATACTCTTTATGTTCAAACTTAGTAGTGATTTTAAACCTATTCCCCAAAAAATCTATCCTCAAACCACGAGATGAATCTTCATAATCTTTTTTTAATTCCATAATCAAATTTTTTGAAGTCTCTTCATCAACTCCTAAAACATCTTTTATCTGATCTATAGTAAGTCCGTCCTCCCCAACAACAAATAAAAGTCCTTCAAGTACAGCCTTATGCATTATTATTCACCTCACATATTATGTCATCAAAATTATTTTCCTGTTTTATTACTAACTCACGACTTTTAGCCATCTCAAGTATTGCCAAAAAAGTCGCAACAATATACTCCTTAGAAACAACAGGAAATAATTCAAAAAAAGAAATTCTTTTTTTTTCGCTTAAAATCTTCTTTATATCATGTCTTCTAGAAGATACACTTATCTCATTAACAGTAACCTTAGTCTTTAATGGTTTATTATCATTTTTTCTCTGATAATAATTTACTAAAGCATTAACTAAATCATCTAACGTAACATCAGCATGAATTTCATGACTATCATCAATATAATTGTTAATATTTTCAGGAGTTTTAGTATAAATATCTCTTCGTAATAATTCCTTGTCATGCAAAGTTTTAGTAATATCTTTGTAAGCCTGATACTCAAGCAATCTACTAATTAATTCCTCTCTTGGATCTTCAGCCTCTACATTTTCCTCATCTTTATTATTAGGAAGAAGTAATCTCGATTTTATTTCTAATAGTTCTGAAGCAAGAACTAAATATTCAGAAGAAACCTCCAAATTCATCTTTTCCTGTTTATCAAGAAAAGCCATATATTGCTTAGTTATTTCTTCTATTTCAATATTCATTATATCCATCTTTGATTCTTTTATTAAATGTAATAATAAATCAAGAGGACCTTCAAAATCATTAATAATAAAATCCATAATATCACTCCGAACTATAAAAATTATATCAAAAAAAATAATAGTTTAAAACTATTATTTATGATAACTATTATTATTTTCATTACTATAAATATCATTTAAATAACTATCTATAAGTAATGCATCACAAACTTTACTATCAATTGCAACTCTAACAGCTAAAACTTTTTCATAAAGATTTTTTTGATTATAATCTAATAATCCACATATTTGATTACTACTATCAACAAATACTGCTTCATCATTAACTATACTAATCATACAATCATCCTCTGAAAAACCATATTGTGCTGCACCCTGAGAAATAATACTATTAATTATAGAGTCACAACAATCAGAAGCTTTAGTTGTATTAATAACATAACAAACACCATCATCATCAGTATTGGTAATCTGTAAATATCTATTAAATAAAGCTGAAGGTACCTCGCCTAACCACTCCATTCTAGAATTAATATCGGATAGATTAGTATCACCAACAATTGGATCATTACCACCTAAAAATCTAATTTGTTTACCATTATCTAAACTTAGATTACCATATTGATAAACATAATTACCAAAATCATCATACTTAATATTACTTTGATATTGACTATCCAAATTATTCATAACTAAAGTTTCAAATAAATAGTTCTTAGAAATACTATAACTACTATTAATTAATTCAGTCCCAACTTTATAACAAACATCAGTATTATTAGACTCATATGCTGAAATATACTTACAGATTAAATTATATATATTTGTCATTTCTCTATCAATATAACCAGACTCATTAGCATTTAAAGAAACACCAGAATTAATAATCTTTTCAGAAACAGAATCACCATTTTTTAAAAGTAATTCATAATTAGCCTTTGCATTAAGCAAAGTATTATAAATATCATAATTAAAATACATTTCAATATCACTAGGTAAGACACCACTTGTAACATCAATATCCAAAGTTGTTGGTTGAGTCATAACATCAGTAGAAGATGTTGAAGACTTATTATTATTTCTATTTTTTAATATCCCCTTAGCAATCTCTGTGTCAACACAAGACTTAGCAGTTAAAGCAATGGTTCCCCCAATAACAGAAACTAATAAAATACCACCAATACATCCAAAAGTTCTTTTAGCCATATAAATTCCCCCTCATTGATTGCGTATTATACCACAAAATACTCATTTTGTCAAAAATAGAACTTTGTTATATAATAAATACGGTGATATAAATGAAACGTTTTAATGAACTAGATGAAGGATTTATATGTGAACATTGTAATAAAGAAGTAAAACCATTAATATACTCATCAAGAGATCATTGTCCATACTGTCTATATTCAAAACACGTAGACATTAATCCAGGAGATAGACAAAATCTATGTAAAGGATTATTAAAACCCATAGAAATAGAAAAATATAAAGACACATATAAAATAATATATAAATGTGAAAAATGTAATAAAACACATAAAAATATCATCGCAAAAGACGATGATATGAATGAAATAATAAAAGTATCTCAAATAAACTAGATTTTTCTTAAATATTCAATATATTTAAAACTATCCCCTTGATTTATATACGCAATACATAATTTAATCATCCTTCGTATTTTTCTTCTTTGTCTATATATTGTATCCTTACATGGTATTAATATAACATTTCCATTCTCATTAATATTATACTTCCACTTACAATATTTAAAATATTTTCTTATAGGTACAATCTTTGTCTTTTTCTTGTTTACTTTAATATGCAAACTATCACATATTAAATAATAGTCATTCAATACTTTAACCGCTTCATCATAATCACCACATATAAAGAAAGTATCATCCATATACCTCTCTATCATATAACCTTTAGACTGAAGAAAATGATCAAGCCTATTTGGTATAATACAAGCTTCTTTTTGAGCAATTTCAACTCCAAGAGCAATTCCCTTACCAATAAACAAATAGTCTTCTATTATCTTAATTAATCTATCATTATAAATATATCTTTTATGAATACTATGTATTACATCATGAGAACAATTTTCAAAAAATTTAGAAAAATCAATTAAAACTACATATCCATTTAATCCATATTTTCTATTCCACTTTTTTAGTTTTGATTTTACTCTTTTAATTGCAAATCCAAAACCTTTTCCTTTGGTACTTGCTCCATTATCATATATCATATGAGGTGTATATATAGGAAGTAGTATTTCATTTGAAATTACCTTATGAACAAGTCTATCTGTTATATGAGGTGCATCAATATTCCTAATTTTTCCTCTTTCATTTATTTTAAATTTATAAGTCTTTCCAACAACATAAGTTCCATTTTTTATATTTCTACAAGTATTAGCAATATTAGTAAACATGTGAAGTTGAAAATTCTGTGTTGATTTTTTATATCTAACACCATTGCAACATTTATCAGCATAATACATTACCTTATGAAAACAAAATATTTCTTCAATATTTCCATATTTATTGCTTCTCTCAATAGTCTTTAATTCTCTTAATCTCTTTCTTCTTAAGTATCTTGCATCTTTTCTTTCTCTACTATTCACTAAAAACCTCCAAAAAAAGAGACGAAAAACCGTCTCAGTTTTGACCAATGTATAGCAAAATGAATGTTTAACTAGCTACATAGCTTTGTCCATGAAATTCAAAGCACTCATTCAAACTTTGAACCATGCAAGAAGCGTCCGAACAAAGTCATCATTGATCTTCTTCAAGATATAAAACCTCAAGGAGAAACCAATCCTTCCTTTTATGAAGCAGTTTGAGGAGTTATCACAAAACATCAACTCATTTAACCTGTCCTGCACATTATCCAGGAATCTGGAGCCAAACCGTTGTTAGTATTATTAGCATTATTGTTGTTCAAGTTACCATAGTTAACATTACGGAAATTGTTGTTATTATTAGAATTGGCCGGACGCAACCACTGCACCCAAAAAGCTAAACTAACGGTAAGCACATAATTTTCATCGGTTTTCCTTATTCCAAAAATATTATTCAAATATAATTTGAAAATATTTTGAAACCAAAATTTTAATTATTTCTTCATCAGATATATTATCATAATCTCTTTTCTTATATTTTTTATTATCTGAATCAAGTACACCTTTTATGAGACTATACTGTTTTTCAAACATTGTACCTAATACTTCAAGTCTACCATCAAGCATCTTTGTAGCTTCAGAGTTCGTATAATTCTTACCATTTTTTCTTGAAAAACATTTTGAAGGGTTCATATATAATATTCTTATCGCATCCATCAATCTTTTTTCAAGAACTTGGAGATAAGCTCTAGACATTTTTAGGAGCCATCTTCTTGTTATGTAGTCTTCTACACTTTGAATATTTATACTATGTGCCATATTTACAAAATCAGCTTGTTTACAAGCATATTCATCTATTGGTTGTTGGTATATTCTTGCCCATCTTGCAGATAACTTTGATGCAAGAATCATCACTTCTTTTTGAAGTTCATATGCATTGTCTACATAATCAAGACCACTTGGTAATCTTTTAAACAAGGTTACTGATTTATCAGTTGTATTATTATACATCATGCTTAGGTTACTGACATTTATCTCTCCTTATTATCAAAACTAACACCATGAACTTTTTATGAAAGTTCATGGTGTATTCTTATTTCTTTATTTTCAAATGACTAAAT
>CACWWC010000014.1 GCA_902764545.1 uncultured Erysipelotrichaceae bacterium
AGCAATCTTGTGGCACTTCATGTACAAAAGTTCTATTTATAACTCTTTCTTGTACTCTTCCACTACATCCACCCATCATGTTTTGATTCATTGGTCCATTATTATTCATATTCACATTAACATCCATATCATTATTTACATAGTTATTATCTCCACTAATATTTGTCTCATTAGTATTTTGAAAAAAATCATTATTATACATAATAAATACCTCCTAAAATATAATATGTAAATCATTTTTTTTATTTAATAAAAAAGCCCAGAAAAAACATATACTCAAATAGAATATATGTTAATAATAAAACCAATTAAAAAGGAAGTTTCATATTACCATTACTAAACTGTTTCATCATCTTTTTCATTTGATCAAATTGCTGCAATAACCTATTAACTTCCTGCACAGAAGTGCCTGAACCCTTCGCAATTCTGCTTTTTCTGCTAGCTTTAATAATATCTGGATTTCTTCTTTCTTTAGGAGTCATTGAAAGTACTATAGCTTCAATATGAGCCATTTGTTTTGGATCTATTTTTACATTATTAAGACCCATCTTTTTTGCTCCTGGAATCAACTTTAATAAATTTTCAAGAGGTCCTAACTTTTTCATTTGTTTCATAGTAGATAAGAAATCTTCTAAATCAAACTTACCCTGTTGCATTCTTTTTGCTGTCTTTTCAGCTTCTTTTTCATCAATAGACTCTGTTGCTTTTTCCACAAGAGAAATAATATCTCCCATTCCCAAAATTCTTCCAGCCATTCTTTCCGGATCAAATGAATCCAATCCATCCAATTTCTCAGAAACTCCAATAAATTTTATAGGAACATTAGTCAAATGTCTGACGGACAAAGCTACTCCACCTCTAGTATCACCATCAAGTTTAGTTAAAACGACACCAGTTAAAGGTAACTTATCATTAAAACCAGTTATCACATTAATTGCATCTTGACCCATCATTGAATCTATTACTAATAATATTTCGTCTGGATTCACTTTATTCTTAATATTATCAAGTTCAGTCATTAATGTCTCATCAACATGAAGTCTTCCGGCAGTATCAATTAATACATAATCATAGCCATTATCTTTAGCATAAGTAATAGCATTTAAAGATATCTCAACAGGGTCTTTTTTTCCTTCTTCGTAGACTTCAATATTTAACTGTTTACCAAGTTGTTTTAATTGATCAATAGCAGCCGGTCTATAAACATCACAGGCAACAAGTAATGGCTTCTTACTATGCTTTTTTCTTAAAAAATTAGCTAACTTCCCTGCAGTAGTAGTTTTTCCAGAACCTTGTAAACCAACCAACATTAAAATGGCAGGACTTCCCTTTAAATTTAAAGGACTACTTTCTCCACCAAGTAATTCAGTAAGTTCATCTTTTACAATTTTAACAAATAAATCTCCGGGATTAATACTTGATGCAACTTCTTCACCCAATGCCTTTTCCTTAACTATATTAGTAAATTCCTTTACAACTTTATAATTAACATCAGCCTCTAATAGAGCTAATCTTATCTCACGCATCATATCAGAAATGTTATCTTCAGTAATTTTCCCATATCCCTTGATTTTATGAATGGCGCTTTGTAATCTATCACCTAATGTCTCAAACATAATATCACCTAAAAAATATTATATCAAATTCATCAATTAAAAAAAAGAAAAATAGCAAAAACGCTATTTAATCTTCAAAATCATTATCTACTTGATCCCCTTCATCATCATCCAAATTTAAATCTATTTTGGGAACATCAACCTTTGTCATACCATTGTCTCCAATTTTAACATCTGATATTTCCGGAACTAAATCATCTACTGTACCAAAAGAACTCATAAAATTAAGAGCTGGATTAGTACTCTGTTCCTGAGAAGCGCTCTGATTTTCACCATTAACAGATGAATCATTACTACTATTAGAATCGATTAGATTTATCAAAGGCGGTTTATCTGAATCACCATTATCAACACTCACATCATTATTCGAGTTAACAAAGTTAATTAAAGGTGGCTTATCACTAAACTGTGAAGAAGAATTATCAGCAGAATCAATAACATTAATTAAAGAAGGTTTATTTTCTTTAACATCATCAGATTTATCATTATTTGTTTTTTCCGGAGCATCAATAATATTAATTAATGATGGCTTTTGATCATCTAAGTTCAAATTAATACTATTTAAATCACCACTAGGTGAAGAATTATTATCTAAGGCAGGTATAGAAAGCTTAAGAGAGTTGGAAACATCCTTATCATCAGCAATATTATCGCTATTTTTTATGGCATTCATTAAAAGTGACCCATCATTATTATTCAATTTATTTTCATTATCATTATCATTTGTTTTATTTTCAATAGAATTATTGCTATCATCACTATGTTTATTATCACTAATCAAATTAACCATTGGTTGACTAGGCTTACTATCAAAAATAGGTTCACTTGGTTTATTATCAAAAACTGGCAAACTAATATTTGGTAATGAATCAACTGAAGGTAAAGTTCCACCATTTGTAGGAGTATTATTTTGTGGTAGTATTGAAGGATTAACAGTAGTAACATTTTTACCATTACCACTCCAAATACTAACAACATCACAGTTATTAGATAATGGTGAAGGATCAGGCATTTCCATCTTTACAATCAAAGGTATCTTAAAACCTAGACCAAATCCTAAACATGTACCAGGCTGTAATGATTTTTGTTTTTCAATTATTTCATCAGTGATATGAGGAACCATTTCCCTAATATATTTAATATCAACGGGATGATTTATTTTAAAAATTAGAAAATTAGTACATTGAGATATGACGTTATCAGAAAGTTCAACAGGTCTTTGAGTAATTAGCCCTAAAATCACACCATATTTACGACCCTCTTTGGCAATTCTTTCGAAAATATTATAACCAAATAAGAATCTATCCTTGTCACTTTGAATATATCTATGTGCTTCTTCTAAAACAATATGAAATGGAATACTTCCTCTATTTTTTAATCCTTTAGCAAAATCAAAAATTAATCTTGAGTAAATTTTTGTTAAAACTTTAGCAAAGTCATCATCAATATCACTTAAATTAATATTAACAATTTGATATTTACGACCTTCATCAATCAAAAGAGATGACAAATAAGTCTCCAAAGAAACATAATCTTCAACGTCGAAATATTTTGCATTATCACCTACAATTAATGAATGCAATCTAACTCTTAAAGTAACAGAGTCACCATATGTTTGTTCATTTCTTAACCATCCTTCACTAATTAAAGTAAAATTAAGAGCTTTTTCCAAAGTATCTAAATTATAATATACGCCTGTATGAGGCTCATAAGAATCATACTCATCTTTAATAAAAGAATTAACATACTCTGTAAGCAACACACTTTCAGAAAAATTACCAGAATTATCAATCAAAAAACATTCTCTAAACTTTCTGACATATCCAATACCCTGTACTGGGGCTTCTAAATTAAATTGATCTGTTGAACAGCTTGCTAATATAGAAAAAATCTCATTTCTCTTATTTGGAGCAGTCTCATTAGTATACAATATAGTCATTATTGCCTTAGCTATTAAATGGTTTTTATACCCTTGGGCATCCATATCATTTTGACTAAAGACAAGAGCTAATTTTAACATTCTTTCTATTATAGGAAGTTGAGAATGAGATGTACATTGTAACAACAAAGCCAAATCATCTTTGTTTAACAAATAAATAGGTAATCTTAATTTTTCTCCTAATCCCTCTACTTCATTAGTACTTATAAATCTATAATTATAACTACTATTAATCATACTTAAATTACTAAATGCATTATAATATTCACCAGAAGAATCAAAAATCATAATATTCGCCTTATATGGATTAAGTCTTTGATCATGAAACATATTTTGAAATAACCTTGATACACCACAAGACTTTCCAGAACCAGTATTACCAAATATGGCAAAATGATTACTAAAAAAATTATTCACATCCAAAAATACTGGAACACCATCATATAATGGATTAAATCCTAATTTCATATAACCATCAGTATCAGTACCAGTTATTAACTGAATTTCTGACGGATCAATTATTCTAATTTTAGAATCTAAAGAAGGTTTACGAATATTTCCACCAATAAGTTTATCTCCACTTATTTCGCCTAAAAACTTCGCTTTTAAGTTCTCACCATCAACATCAATTATTTCACCTAAAACTTTTTTCGTGCTATCTTCAAATATAATATGTAAATTCATCAAATCCGTTGTTATATTTCCACCATTAGCTAAGCGAACAGTACACCCATCATTACTAATATATATGATTCTATCAAACATCTATAAAACCCTCTTTCATTCTCTTACAAACACCCTATTATAAACAAATTATACAATTAATTTATTCTTTTTACAAGAAAAAAGAATAGAGAATTATATTAAATCATCTATCACTTTTTTTATATCATCTGGAAAGTCCTTTATTAGTTCTCTAATCTTTAATCTTTTTTTATGTAAGTTTAAAACTCTCTCATACTCTAGTAATTTATCTATGACAATATGAATTTGTTTAAATGCAGCATTTCTACTTATGTCATAATCCTGAGCCATTTCAGAAAAACTTAAGTTGTTGAAATAATAATCTTCGAAATATTTTCTTTGTTTTTCAGTAAGTAATTCTCCATATATATCATACAATTCATTGTAATAAACTATATCTTCCATAATTACCACCTTAAATCATATCTTTAAAAAGACCATAAATATATTTTTCAATATCAAACGCTTGTAAATCATCCGCAGTCTCACCAAGGCCAATATATTTTACTGGAACTCCAACACTTTCTTTTATGGCCAAAACAATACCACCTTTAGCAGTACCATCAAGCTTTGTTAATACAATTCCCGTAATATCTGTAATTTCTTTAAATGCTTTAGCTTGACTAATACCATTTTGACCTGTAGTGGCATCAATAACTAATAACGTTTCACTGGCTCCGCCATCGACTATTCCGCGAATAACTTTGTTAATCTTCTCAAGTTCTTTCATTAAATTAACTTTATTTTGCAATCTTCCGGCAGTATCAATCAAAACCATATCATAATGATCTTTTTTTGCAAGTTCTAAACCATCATATACAACACTTGCTGGATCACTTTCTTCTTTACCATAAAAACCAACACCAACTTTTTCGCTCCACTCTCTTAATTGCTCAACCGCACCAGCTCTAAATGTATCAGCACCTACTAATAAAATTTTTTTACCATCTTCCTTATACTTATGAGCAATCTTCCCTATTGTTGTAGTCTTTCCCACACCATTAACACCTACAAATAATATTACTGTCGGTCCATTTTCATTAAAATTAATCTTATTACTTAAAACCTCATCATTAACATAAATAATGAACAATTCATCAACAATAATCTCTTTTAGCAAAGAAGGATCTTTAATATTCTCTTTTCTAACTCTATCTCTTAATCTATCAATAAAGTCCATAACTGTATTAACACCAATGTCAGCCATAATAAGTATTTCTTCTAACTCTTCAAAATACTCATCAGTAACTTTACTATACTTGCTGGTCAAGTCAGCAAGTCTCGATACAAATCCCTTTCTAGATTTAGATAAACCCTTTTCATAAACCCTTATTGAATCTTTGTCATGAGAAGGCAACTGTTCAAGATCATCACAAAGTACCTCGTCACTAAAATCAGTACTACTTTTATCTTGTTTTTCAGCTTTAAACATATTTTTCAACTTATTAAAAAGACCCATAAAATCACCTAAAAATTATTATAGCATATAGATTTTAAAAAAAAAATATTGTTTTGAAAATATAGTCATTATATAATTTATATAAAGTGATTATATGAAAGATAAATATAAATTATTAATTCTATCATTTGTACTTTTATCAATTTTTGGATTCATCTTAGTATTAAACTACAATACATCCCTCGTTTCTGATGACTACATTTATCAATTTGTTTTTGAAAATAGAATGCCAACAACGCAAACAAAAAGACAACAATGGAATAATAAATTTAAAATGTTTTATCTGAGTTAATTTTCTTAATCTGTGAAAAAATTTTTTTAATAAGCTAAATAAAGGCACAAAATATATTTTTATCTTTTTTTATACACAAAAGTCAATATACAACATATAACATACAAATACAGTTAATTTATAATTATTTTTCACATAGATATTAAAAATAAAATAGACAAATTAAAAAAAATATATTATAATTACATAGTTAGTTCTTTATAAACTTAAAAATCAAAAACGAAAGGAGTATTTATGAAAAATAATAAAACCAATGGAACAAAAATAATTGTTCTAGGTGGTTTAGGCGAAGTCGGAAAAAATATGTATTGTGTAATGCATAATGACGCTATTGTAATTATTGATGCCGGTGTAAGTTTTCCAGAAAGTGAATTAATGGGAGTTGATTATGTTCTACCAGATTTTACATTTCTAAAAGAAAACGAAGATAAAATTAAAGCTTTATTAATTACTCATGGCCATGAGGATCATATAGGTGGAATTCCATTTTTGCTACAAAGCATAAACATTCCAGCAGTATATGCTCCAAATCATGCAAAAGAATTAATTTCAGTAAAATTACAAGATAGAAATATCAGATATGATAACCTATTTGTATACACTAACGAGACTAGGTTAAAATTCAAAGACATTGAAGTGGAATTTTTTAGAGTAACACACTCGATTCCAGACTCACACGGAATAAGCATTAACACGCCTGATGGACGAATAGTTACAACAGGAGACTATAAGTTTGATTTAACACCAATTGGTCCTATGGCAGACTTATATAAAATGACATCTTTAGGTGAAAAAGGTGTAGACCTTTTAATCGGAGAGTCTACAAATGCCTTAAATGAAGGCTTTTCAAATAGTGAATCAGTTGTTGATGAAAAACTTAACGAAATGTTTGACAAATGTAAAAATAGTAGAATAATAATTGCAACATTTGCATCAAACTTATATAGAGTAAAACACATCTTTGAGACATGTTACAAACATAATAGAAAAATATGCATTTTTGGAAGAAGCATGGTTAATAACATCAATATATCTTTAAAAGGAGGATATATTGATCACAAAGAATTACTTATATCACCAGAAGAGGCAAATAGCTTAAAACCTAATGAAGTAGCAATACTATGTACTGGTAGTCAAGGAGAACCATTAGCAGCACTATCAAGAATTGCCAAAGGTACACATAAACAAATTAAACTTAGACCTGATGATGTAGTAATCTTCTCATCATCAGCAATACCAGGAAATGCATTAAGCATCTCTAAAACAATTAATAGACTCTATCTTAAGGGTGTAACAGTATATACAAATAATGTTTTAGAAGACTTACACACATCAGGTCATGCTAATGAAGAAGAAATAAAACTGATGATAAGACTTCTAAAACCTAAGTATTTGATGCCGTTTCACGGAGATTATAGAATGCTAAAAAAGAATGCCAATATCGGAATCAACTGTGGAATTCCTAAAGAAAATACATTTATCTTAAAAAATGGAGATACACTCAATCTTAACAATCACATAATTACAAGAGGAGACAGCAAACCAGGAGCAGACATTTATGTAGATGGAAATAGAATTGGTGAAATTGGTGGAGCAGTCATAAAAGATAGAAAAGTAATGGCAAATGATGGAATACTAGTTGTAATTGTAAATGTAGATATGAAAAGAAGAACACTACTTATAAAACCAAATATAACAACACGTGGTTTTATTCTAGTAAATGAAAATGAAGAACTAATTAAGAAAATTGAAAATAAAGCAGAACAAACAATTACAACTGCACTACAAAATCCAAAATCAACATTTGCAACACTAAAAACAGATATTACCGAAACACTATATCCATTTATTAATAATTTGACAGGTAGAAAGCCAATAATACTACCAATAATACTTGATATTAAAAGGAATCAAGCTAAAGCAAACTTGACAAAAGAGCAAAAAAATGATATAATAACAACCGTATAAAGGGAGTAGTTCTCAATTAAATTTAAGTCCGTCAACACAGTTTTAAAAACTCGGATTTAAAGATAGTTAATAACACTATTGAACAAGACTTTAACATTTAAAGTTTTGTTTTTTTATTATTAAAGGGAGGATTAATATAATATGAAAAAAATAAGATTAAGAAATAAAATCACAGTCTTTTTAGTGACAAGTACAATTTTGATATCACCATTTTTTCTAACATCATGTAAATCAATGCCAAATGAACATGCAACATTTATAGACAAATCAAATGAAGATAATAACAACGAAAACAGTAAAATATTCGGTATTGGAGAACATACTATTTCAAAAAGAATTAACGATCCTACTGAAAATGACAGTGAAAATACTATTAGTGGAATTACTCAAATAGACTATCATGATGGTTATAAATGTGTAGGTTTAGGTATCTCAACAGCTGCACAAGGTAAAGCAAGTACACGATTTTATGAGGCGATTGTCATATACACCAATGAATATGAAGTAAACTGTAATTCAACTGGATTAGATGCAACTGGAAAATACGTCTACAGCGATTTTGGTATACCAATAGACTACACAAAAATAGATTCTAAAGAAGTTGATGATGAAAAAGAATTTATGCCAAATACACACATTATCACTGTTCCCATAAATATTGATGATACTGAAGAACTTCAATTTACATATCATGATGGGTATGAAATTGTAGATGTTGCATTAACTGGTCACAATTATCAATATAATGAAGGAATTGTTATGTATGTAAATACAGAACCCGTAAAATGCAAATTATCAAAAACCGATGAAACAGGTAAAAATTATTACTGTGATTTTGGTAAACCAATACAATCTGAAAAGACATTAAAAAGATAACATAAAGAAAAGTCATGAAAATGACTTTTTTATATGAAAAAAAGAAGCATTATTTTGCTTCTTCTTGAGCTCTAGTTTCACGAATTACAGTAATCTTGATAGTTCCAGGATATTTTAAATTAGCTTCTATCTTTTCTTTAACCTCTCTAGCTATTCTGTGTGCATCTAAATCATCCACCTCTTCTGGCTTAACAATGACACGAAGCTCTCTACCAGCTTGAACTGCATATGTTTTTTCAACACCAGCAATTTCATTTCCAACCTCCTCAAGTTGAGAAAGTCTTTTAATATAATTTTCTAATGAATCATTTCTAGCTCCTGGTCTTGATGCTGATAATGCATCGGCTATTGCTACTATTGTAGAAATAACGCTAGTAGCAGGAGTATCTCCATGGTGAGAAGCAATTGCATTTATAACAACTTCATTCTCATGATATTTTTTTGCAATATCAACACCGATATCTACATGACTACCTTCAATTTCATGATCGATTGCCTTACCTATATCATGCAATAAACCAGCTCGTTTTGCTAAAGTAACATTTTCTCCTAGTTCACCAGCTAAAATACCTGATAATTCAGCAACCTCTTTAGAATGTTGTAAAGCATTCTGTCCATAACTTGTTCTAAAATGTAATTTCCCAATAATTTCAATTAATTCAGGTGCAAATTTTGTAAGACCAAGTTCAAAAGTAACATCTTGTCCATACTGAATAATCTGTTGATGAACATCTTTACAAACCTTATCATATAGCTCTTCAATTCGAGTAGGATGAATTCTACCATCTTTAATAAGAGTATCCAAAGTAACTCTTGCTATTTCGCGTCTAAGTGGATCAAAACTTGATAACACTACAGCTTCCGGTGTATCATCAATAATCAAATCAACACCTGTTATAGCTTCAATAGTACGAATATTTCTTCCTTCCCTACCAATAATCCTACCCTTCATCTCATCATTAGGGAGATCAACAACCGTTACAGTTTGATCACTAGCAATATCTGCAGCATACTTTTGCATAGAAATAACTATCATCTCACGCGCTTTCTTATCAGCTTCTAATTTTGCCTCATTCTCACGCTCTCTAATATACTCAGATATTTCTTTTGTCATGTTCTCTTTAACTTTGCTCATGACCAAATCACGAGCTTTTTCTTTACTAAATCCTGATATCTTTTCAAGTAATTCTAATTGTTCTTTTCTTATTTCATCCACTTTACTTTTTTCAATTTGAATTTCTTCTTGTTTTTTTGATAATTTATTGTCTCTTTCATCAAGCGCCAACTCACGCTTCTGAAACATCTCCTCCCTCTTATCAATGTTAGACTCACGTTGCAATAATCTATCTTCGCTCTCTTTAATTTCTTCCTTTTTTTCGCGAATCTCTTTATCTAATTCCATCTTTGCCTTATGAGACTCTTCTTTTTGCTCCAACGCTGCATCTCTTTTTAACTTTTCTATATCTTTTTTAGCTTGATTAATAATTTTTTCTGCCTTCTTCGATGCATTATTTTCTTTTATATAATTTAAAAAATATGATACAAAAAAGCCTACAACAAGACCTATAATAATAAGTAAAATGGAGAATAAAATATTATTCATAAAATTTTCCTCCATCTAGATTAGATTACTACTAATCTAATTCTATTGTAGATTTTATTTTTTGCTATGTCAAGGAAAAGAAAAAAGTGACTACTCACTTTTCTCAAAATAATCTCTAATAACATCGTAATCACAATAATAAGGTTTTTTATCCTCAATTGCCATGTACTCATCACGCCCTTTGCCTAAAATTAATACCAAAGAGCCAGGAGAAGCAATGTTTAAAGCGTAATGTATAGCTTCCTTACGATCAACAATTCTAACGTAGTCCTTCGCATCTCCAACCATTTGATCAATGATATCATCAACATTTTCATATCTTGGATCATCCATAGTAAATATCGCAATATCACTATGCTCCATTACATAACTACCAATCACCGCTCGTTTTTCTCTCTCACGACCACCAGCGCTGCCAGTAACAGTTATAATATTCTCATAATTTTGAAAAGAATCAAGAATATTTTTTATACCATTAACCGTATGAGCATAATCCAAAATAATATCGTAATTTTGCCCAAAATCCAAAACTTCAGTTCTTCCTTTAATAGGATCTAATTTTTTTATAGATTCAATTATTTTAGAATCTTCTAACCCAAATAACCTACAAATTATAAAGGCCATGACTACATTATATACATTATATCTCGCTTTATATGGTGACACTATTTTAAATGACTCACTATCATGTACTACTTCAATAATAGTATTCTTATCATTATAATCAACCTTATTAATTATATAATCATTATTCTCTCCAAAACCAAATTTCCACATATTGGGACATTCTATCTGTTTTAAAATGTCATCATCCCCATTTAAAACAACATAACCATCATCTTTTACAAGTTCTAATATTTTCTTTTTACATTCGACATAATTATCAAAAGTTTTATGAATATTTAGATGATCACCTGTAATATTTGTAATTCCAACAATATCATAATTAAAGTCCTTAACTCTATCATGTAATAAAGATTCGCTTGAAACTTCCATTGCCAAATTAGAACAACCGTGATCAATTATTTTTTTTATATTTCCATATAATTCACTAATTACGGGAGTAGTATTACCAGTATGATATAATTGATCAAATATTTCTAATCCGTTGGTACCCATATAAGCACAATCACCAATTATTTTTTTTACTATCGTAGTAGTCGAGGTCTTACCATCAGTACCCGTAATACCTATCATTCTCAATTTATTGAAATCAACATCATAAAATTTTTGACACATTGTTCTATAAACGCTAGAAATATCTTTATCCACAACTATGTGTGGAAAATCGACTTTTATATCCCTATCCGCTACAACAAAGGAACATCCATTTTCTATTGCACTCTCAATATAGTCAAAATGATCAACAAAAAAACCTTTAGTAGCAACGAAAACATATCCTTTTTTCACATAACGAGAATCATCGGTAATACCTGATACCTCTATATCAAAATCACATTCAATTAAATCACTTATTTTTTTCATGAATACCTCCACAATAATTATATGATTTGCTTACGAAAGAATTGTAATAAAACTAATATACAATAACAATTATTTTAATGTCAATACACATAACAATTGCAAAAGAAAAAAAGTCAAATAATTAACTCTCTTTCTTTACAGATTTTTTTGAATTATCAGTGTCGTTATTTAAACTAATATCATAAAAGTCTCTTACCTTATTTTCAAGTTCGTGACATAAATCAACATTTTCTTTCAGTAGTAACTTAACATTCTCTTTTCCTTGTCCCAGTTTTTCACCATTGTATGAGTACCACGCTCCAGTTTTATCAACAATTCCTGCTTCACTAGCTAAATCAATAACTTCTCCTTCACGAGATACACCCTCACCATACATTATATCAACAACACAAGACTTAAAAGGTGGGGCAACCTTATTTTTGACAATTTTAACATTTGTTTTATTTCCAACAACTCCATCACCCATCTTAAGTTGTTCGCTTCTTCTTATTTCAAGTCTAACACTTGAGTAGAATTTTAACGCTCTTCCTCCGGTTGTAGTTTCAGGATTACCAAACATAACACCAACTTTTTCTCTTAACTGATTAATAAAGATCACAGTAGTATTAGTTTTATTTATTGTACCATTTAATTTTCTAAGTGCTTGAGACATCAATCTAGCTTGCAATCCAACATGTGAATCACCCATTTCACCATCTATTTCTGCTTGCGGAACCAAAGCGGCAACGGAGTCAATAACAATAATACTAATTGCCTCACTTTTTACTAAGGCATCACATATTTCTAACGCTTGTTCTCCAGTATCTGGTTGTGATAACAATAACTCATCAATATTAACACCTAGTTTTTCCGCATATACAGGATCAAGTGCATGTTCAGCATCAATAAATGCCGCTCTTCCCCCAATCTTCTGATGCTCAGCAATAGCTTGAAGAGCAAACGTTGTCTTACCACTAGACTCAGGGCCATATATTTCAATGATTCTACCCTTAGGGTAACCACCTACTCCTAAAGCAATATCTAAAGATAGTACACCACTAGATACCACATCAACTTTCATATGTTTATTATCACCAAGTTTCATAATAGAACCTTTTCCAAATTGTTTTTCAATATCATTTAATACTTGTTCTAAAGCTTTATCTTTAGAAATCTCTTTACTTGCAGCCATTTATTTTCCTCCTCGTAAATAACTTACAATATCATTGTATTACATATTTTTTTAAATTGCAACACATTTTCGAACATTTGTTTTAAAAAGGCAAAAAATAAAGTTTTATAACCACAAAAAAACAAAAAACCTCTTATAAAAAGAAGCTTTTTAAACAATAAATTATTAGGAATTTTCATCTTTTCCTAAAATAATTTCCTTATTAATATGATAATACTCAAAAGCACTTATAATAGATAAAATACATGCTAAATACAACAATCCTAAATCTACTCTAATATTAATAAACTCAAAAGGAATATTATAAAAGAATACTAAACATAAACCAACCATCATAAAAGCTGTTTTATATTTACCGGATTTAATAGCAGCTTGTACTTTTCCACCTGCTGCAGCCTGCATCTTAATAGCATCAACAATAATATCCCTAGTTATATAAATAATGGGAATAATAGATGGAATATAACCATTAGCAGATAAAACAATTAATACAGGACTAACTAAAAACTTATCAGCAATAGCATCAAGCATCTTTCCTAAATCTGTAACCAAATTATATTTTCTTGCAATATACCCATCCAAAAAGTCAGTCAAACTAGCAATAATAAAGATAACTCCAGCAATAATATAATTTAATTGAATTCTCACTCCGTAAAAATCATAAACAGGAAAATTAAATCCTAAATAAGAAAATGGAACACATAATAATAAGAGAATAAAAACAGTAAGAATTAACCTAATAACTGTTATTTTTGTTGGTAGATTCATAACACAAATCCCTCCCTAATCACACCTTTTAACTCATCAACTCTATCAGGAACTTTATTAATATTTGTTAAGACTATATAAAGAATTAAAAAAATAGCAACTATACCTACTATAATATATAAAATAGGCCAATAATTCTTTTTTTCTTTATACTCCATAGTATATGGAGATTTAACACCATCATTCTTAACATTAGTATCCTTCTTTAATTGTGCAGCTTTTATATCTTCTAAAGATATTTTAGAAGTATGTTGAAATAAAAAGCCATTAAACTCATCAACAACTTTATCTGCATTTAATCCCAAATACTTAGCATAATTTTTAACATCTTCTCTAAGTTCATAGACATCTTTAAAAGCTCTAACATTTCCACTCTCAATATTTTCCAAATGAGATGTTGAAAATTCTAAATCTTCACACGCTTCAGTCAAACTAACACCATTTTTGATACGAGCCCGTTTAAGACATTCTCCTAATTCTTTCATAAAACACCTCAAAATTATTAACAATAAATATAAATAAGCCATGTTCTGTTTCTGTTACCAGAAGACAAACATTTATCTACCAATAAATTGGTCCTTAACTCCGTTCATTTCCTTCGTTAAGACTCCCCTACCAAATTTGGGTTTCTCACTCGCGGGGTTTACCTCGTTTCACTCTTCTATTTCTAGAATTATCGTCACTGCGGCACTTTATGGAATATTTCATATCATAAGACTTAGAAAATTTTCCGCCGTTAGAATTACCTACCTTAGGTTATTTATTCCCTAAGCACGAACACTACAATCATCTCAGATTGTGTGAGCATGGACTTTCCTCAAGAACAGCAAGTGTTCCAGCGTTTGTCTATATATTAATTGTTTTCATCATCAACTGAATTATTTTTTGAACCATAAACCATTTTTTCCAATTGAGAAAGTCTTCTCATAATATCAATATTAGTAACTTCACTACGAGAGCTATTATTAGCAACTTCAACACTTAACTTAGAATTACGTAATTCTTGCTTTAAATTCATAATTTCAGCTAATAAATCAGCCTTTTCCTTTTCCAAATTACTAATTATTTCAAGAAACTGTTCATAATCACCAATGATAACGTCAAGAAATTGATCTACTTCCTTTAGTCGATATCCCCTCGTATCAATTTTGAAATCTTTTTCAAGAATATCTTTAGGAGTCAAAGTAATCTTATTCTGATACATTTAAATCACCAATCCCTTACAATAACATTATCACATTATTGAGTATTTTTGTCAATTGATAAAGAACTCTTTAATTGAGCTACATTCAAGTTTATCATAATAATTGTAGTATTATCAATCATTTTATTCATAATCTTACTAATTTCTAAATAATTCACATTAATCACCAAAACAATAATAATACAAATAAAATAAGAAATCATAAAAACGACAAAAGAAGAAATAATATTACAGATAAAATAAATATAGAAAATTATATAACTTTATAGTATAATTAAAGATAGGTGATGAAATTGAATTATCCCAACGCAATAAAAAAAGAAATAATTACAATAAATGAAAATAAGAACAATAAAATAAATCACAAAAATAGAGGAATGACGTTGGAAAGTGAATTAAATGTCACTAATGAATATTATAGAGAAATAGATAAAGCATATATATATAAAAAACCAACGCCAATAAAGATTGTTAAAGTTGATTATCCATCTAGAGATAAAGCCGTCATTAAAGAAGCGTATTTTACTATTCCCTCAACAACAGATTACAACGGTATCTACAAAGGATTATATATAGATTTTGAGGCAAAAGAAACAAAAAGTAAAACAGCTTTTTCTCTATCAAATATTCATAAGCACCAAATCACACACTTAAAAAACATTGCAAAACATAATGGAATTTCATTTTTAATAGTAAGATTTACAACACTTAATAGAACATTTTTATTAAAAACAGATTCACTACTAAAATTCATAAATAATAATCAAAGAAGATCTATCCCTATAGAGTATTTTAATAAAGAAGCTTTTATAATTAAAGATGGCTATAGACCAAGAATAGACTATTTAAAAATTGTAGATCAAATAATTGGAGGTAAATAAGAATGCAAAAAAAAGATGTAGAAAGAAAAAAACAGATAAAGAGAAAAAAAAGTACACAAATTAATAGAACAACAAAAAACAAGAGAAATAATATTAATACAAACGGCTTTAAAATAGCTGCAATTTTAGCTACAATAGCACTGCTACTTATCTGCTATATGATGTTAGGTTTTGAAATTGCCATATTAATGGCAGTATTCATCGCAATAATAATTGGGGTGGTAATGCTATTTGGAAAAGTTAAAAACAAGAAAAAAAAGAGAAAAATAATAAGTCTATTTTTAATACTATTCTTAACCCTAGGGATTGCAGCACTATGTACCTTTAGTGCATTTATGATATATGTTAAAGCTCAAGCCGATCCAAAATACAAAAATGCAAAACTAAACACTTTAGAAGTTTCTAGACTCTATGATAAAGACGGAAACGAATTCGCAAAATTAGGATCTGAAAATCGTGAAAAAGTAAAATATGAACAATTACCTGAGGTATTAGTTGATGCGATAATAGCAACAGAAGATTCTAGATTCTTTCAACATAATGGATTTGATACTCCAAGATTTATTAAAGCAGCTTTTGGCCAAGTATTAGGGCACTCCGGAGCCGGTGGTGCATCTACTCTTACAATGCAAGTAGTAAAAAATAGTTTTACAGATAAATATGGAGAAAAAACATCAGGAGCTTCAGGAATTACTCGTAAATTTGAAGATATATATTTAGCAATTTTTAAATTAGAGAAAGATTATTCTAAACAAGAAATAATTGAATTTTATGTTAATAACCACTTCTTAGGTGGCAATACATATGGCGTTCAAGAAGCATCAGAAGCATATTTTGGAAAAAGCGTTACAGAACTCAACTTAAGTGAAGCAGCTATACTTGCTGGAATGTTTAAATCACCAAATGCATATAAACCAACAGCAAATCCAAAAAATGCAGCAGCAAGACGTAAAACCGTACTATATTTAATGAGAAAACATGGTTATATAACAAAAGAAGAAGAAGAAATAGCAAATTCGATTCCTGTTGAATCATTAACATCGGAGTCAAACGAATCAACAGAAAATCAGTACCAAGGTTACGTTGACACAGTTGTTGATGAATTAAAAGAAACATATGGTGTTAATCCTTATACCACACCATTGTTAGTTTACACAAATCTTGATAGAGCAAGACAAGACGCAGTACTATCAGTATTAGCTGGAGAAAATTATAATTGGAAAGATGATAGAGTACAATCTGGTGTTGCGGTGTTAGACTCACAAACCGGAAAAATATTAGCAATAGGAAATGGACGAAATGTTAACTCAAGAAGTAACAGTAATGCAGATCAGTACAACTATGCAACAGAAATTCATAGACAACCTGGATCAACTGCAAAGCCACTTTTTGATTACGGACCTGGTATAGAATATAATAACTGGTCAACATATGAACAATTTGACGATTCACCATATAGCTATTCAAATGGAAGAGCGATTCATAACTGGGATAGAGGATACTATGGAACGCTAACATTAAGAAAAGCTCTATCTGCATCACGTAATATTCCAGCATTAAAAGCTTTTCAACAAGTTGACAATAATAAAATAAGAGAATTTGTAACCAACTTAGGAATAACACCAGAAATTTGTTCAAGTGGTTATAAATATGATAAAGATAAAGATAGATGTATAAATACAAAAGATGCAAATGACGTAAAAGAGCCATCAGCCTTACATGAAGCACATTCAATAGGTGCATTTACAGGAGTTTCTCCACTTGAAATGGCTGGAGCATATGCAGCATTCTCAAATGGAGGATACTATAATAAACCATATGCTGTTGAGAAAGTAATATTTAGACAAACAAAAAAAGAAGAAGTACATAAATCTGATAAAAAACAAGTTATGTCAGATGCAACAGCCTTTATGATTTCAAGTGTGCTTCAAGATGTATCATTAACAGGTGGTACACCAAGTAACGTTGCATGCAAAACAGGAACAACAAACTATGATAGCTCAACAATGAGCAATTATGGAATGCCAGATGATGCAATAAGAGACTCATGGGTAATTGGTTATTCAACTAAAACAGTAATTGGAATGTGGTATGGATATGATTCGTTAACAAAGGATCTTATTCAACAAGGATATATACTACACAACATTCCAGCTACTATTGCAAAAGATAGACTATTCAACGCATTAGTATCAGCTGGAGCAATGGAGTCAAACCGTGAAGCCTTTTCACAACCATCAAGTGTAGTAAAAATTGGCGTAGCTGCAGGAAGTAACCCAGCAAAATTAGCAGCACCCGGTGGAAATACAGTTTATGAATACTTTAAAAAAGGGCACGAACCAACTGAGTATGATACATCAAATTATAAATTAGGAGCTCCAGGAAATCTATCAATTACAGAGACTAATGGTAGAGTGACATTATCGTGGTCAGGTGTTGATCCAGGACCATTAGCACAAGAAGGACATGGAAACTTTGGTTATAATATATATAAAGATGGAATTTTGATAGATTGGACAGATAAAACATCATATACATTTAAACCTTCGGGAAGTATATATGGAACATATAAAATAATTGGAACATATAAATCATATAGTGGAGTTCAAAGTGAAGCAGCAAGTAAAAAGTTAGAAGAAGCTAAAGATGAAAGAAAAACAACTCCTACTCCGGAAAGCTCATCAACTCCAACCCAAACACCACAAGAATCGCCTAACTCATCTAATCCATAAAAAAGAAGAATCAATCTAATCAAGATTCTTCTTTTTTTCACAACATATGCTGACCAACTTACATCCATTACATAATGGCTTTATAGCTTTACAGTAATACCTACCAAATAAAACTAGCTGTAAGTGTCTCCTACCCCATTCCTCTTTTGGAAAGTATTTCATTAACCTATGTTCAACTACTTCAACATCATCATTTTTTTTCGCAATTTTTAATCTTTTAGAAACCCTGTTAACATGTGTATCAACAGCAATAGCAGGAATGTCATAATATTCGCTAAAAAAAACATTTATTGTTTTTCTACCAACACCAGGTAACTGCATCAATAAATCTCTATCAACAGGAACCTCTCCATCATACTTATTCAATAAAATTGAAGCAATTTCTTTCACATAAATAGATTTTTTTCTAAAAGAACCTAATGGCCTTAATATTGATTCTAGAGAACTTATTTTTGCATGACTTAATTTCTTAAGAGTGTCATACTTTTTATAAAGGATAGATGTAACCATATTAACTCGTTTATCAGTAGTTTGAGCACTCAGAACAATTGATATTAACAATTCATAATCATTACTATAATTTAATTCACATTTTGGATTGGGATATAAATAATCTAGAAAGTCGCCAATATTATTCATCATCATCAAACCAATTCCACTCTACTATATCCATATCTATATCATTCTTATCTAAATTCCTATCTCTAACTGCATTTCTTCTCATCCTATTATTTTCAACATCTTTAACAGTATTTATCCCTTTTTTACCCCACTCATACAATATTTTATCTATATATTTCAGATTGGAAACACCATTGAAAACCGCCTCTTTAACCGCCTCTTTTATTAAATCCTCACTAATATTATTTTCAAGCCAAGCCTTTATAATCTCATATTCAATAGAACTTAACGTTCTACCAAACTCCTCTTCAATTAAATCGTAAATACTTGAAGACGTAGCAACACTACTAGACTCATTTATTTCTTCAATAACAAATAGTTTTAATTTATTATAAAAACCATCTATAGTTAAAATATCCTCCATATAACCCTTTTCATTTTTTTTAACATCAACACTTATAAAACCCTTATTTGTAAGTGAATCAATATATTCCATAACCACGGACAGCTCATACCCCAAATCATTACAAATCCTCTCTGGATTAAAAGTACAATTATCTCCACAATTGTAAAAATACATTAGCATAATAAACTCTTCTGCTTCTAACTGAAACTTTTTATAATTTTTTAAAAAATAAATTGGGATAACAATATTTCCATTTTTAAAAACGTCAATTAAATTAGAACTTTTCACCATTGTCAACTCCTCAGACTATAATAACATAATACAGTTAAAATATCAAAAAAGAGAATCTATCTAAATAAATCCATTAGATCAGATTCTTCCTTACTACTATTATCATCTTTTTGTATAGGACTATTTACATTATTCTCCGCAGAAATTGTTCCATTATTATCTACATTATTATCATAGTTTAGATTAATTATATCATCATTAATATTATCACTATTATCACTAGAGATAAATGATGTATTATCACCGCTAAATTCTTCATTATTACTATTATTGTAAAGATCATTTGAAACAAAATTTGATGTTTTAGGGTTAAAAATTAATATATCATATTTTTTTGTAATTAATTTTATGATATCAACAATAAAAGCTGCAAAACTAATAAACAATAAAATATACAATAAAAATCTAGCAATTGAGATAATATACAAAACTATTGATATAAATAAGATAAATAAATAGCATTTTGCTAATAAATCACCAAATGCTAACTTAACAGATATGTAATTATTACCAATTGGAAAATATGACAAAGGTGAAGCATTCGTTTCCTTTCTTTTATACAGTGCATTTAAAAAATATCCAGTTATTACGTTATATACCATAATAATAGCAAAAAATTTAATTAGCGATGTGAAATCAACTGAAGTGACAAAATCTAAAATACTTTGCCTACGAGTTGGAAGATTTGTATCATTAAGACTGCTAATTTCTTCAATAGTTAATCCCTTATAATTCGAATATCCTCCAATCTGACAATAAGAATTATCTCCATGGACAGCGTAATACGCAATATCAGAACTAGACTTATTTTCAACCAAATACTTATTAGAAACATTTATGTATAAAGCTGACTCACTGTTTGACTTTAATTCAAATTGCGAATAGTCGCTTTCATAATCCTTTTCACTACAATATGTCAAGTAGCCAATATTTTTTTTATTGTTATCAAAAAGTAAAATATTAATACTTAGAGGAAGAGACTTAGCAGTTTTATTAGTTACATTTGCAAAGTTGAATCGTCCATACTGTTTTCCTTCAACAACACTTGTATAAGATATATCCTTATAAGTAAAGGACTTTGTATCAACAGTCGCAGTATCATTAATTGGAATTAAAACATCAACCTTATAATCAATCGCATAAACCCGATAACCAAAAACCAAAATAACAGCTATTAATAAAAATGATAATACCTTTTTCATAAAAAATCTCCTATCTATACTTATTTTCTATATACTTTATTATCTCATCGTTGACATTATTTATTCTCTTGTAAAGAATTTCCTTTTCAATATCCTCATATATATCCTTAATATATTTCCCTGGTTCTCTATTTAAAACCTCCATTATTTGATCAGAAGTAATCTGAATATCAGCTCTATTTTTTATAACTAATTTATTATAAGAATCCGTAATCTTTCCTATATCAATACCTTTTATTTCTCCTGCACAGCTATTTACATAAAGACCATACTTATACAATATAAATGCATCTAAATTATTTGACTTCAAAACTCTATTAATGCCTTTAATAAGATCTAACTCATTTTTACTAAAAGGATAAATATCTTCAACATTTAAAAGACTCCATACTCCAATTGAATTATTAATTTTTACATTTAAGAGCTCATTCAAATTATATAACTCTAATTCCTCTTGTAAGCCAAAATCCAATATTAGTCTAATCCCCTTATCCCTATTTGAACTACTAAAAATTTTATCTAATTCATTCTTTTTTCTAAAATAGGAAAGACTCTTCACACTACTTTTAGTTCGTTTTATAGCGTTCGCCACATCAGCACTTAAATCAAAATCCAAAATAGTAGCAAATCTAATAGCTCTTAAAATTCTTAAACTGTCTTCGCTAAACTTTTCTATTGGATCTCCTACAGTATGTATAATTCTATTACGTATATCATCCTGTCCACCAAGATAATCCAATATTTCTCCATTTTCATCCATGCACAAGGTATTGATAACAAAATCTCTTCTCAATAAATCGGGATATAAATCATCAATATATTTTACCTCTGAAGGTCTCCTATTATCTATATAATTAGATTCTGAGCGAAAAGTAGTAAGTTCAAACCTTACTCCCTTAAGAACTACAACTACAGAACCATAATCCTCGTTTGGTAAACAATTGTCCTTAAAAATCTCTTTAATGTTCTTAGGTGTTGCATTTGTTGTAATGTCAATATCACTAGATTCAATTCCCAAAATGTAATCCCTAACAAAACCTCCGACAATATATGCCTTATAAGACCGACTAGTAAGTTCTTTAAGCAATTTTAAAGCAACATCTAGCATCAATTTCACCACCTAAACATATTATACCATAAAAAAAAGAAAAGAGCTCAAATTAGAGCTCTTTTTATAAATTAAATATTAGTTTACAGCATCTTTTAAAGCAGTTCCAGCTTTGAAAGTAACAGCATTTCTTGCAGCAATCTTAACTGTCTCACCAGTTCTAGGGTTACGTCCCTCACGAGCTGCTCTCTTTGAAACACCAAAAGTTCCAAAACCAACTAGAGGAACCTTATCTCCCTTAGTTAGAGCTTCAGTAATTGCAGCAAAAGTAGCATCGATTGCTCTTGTAGAATCAGCTTTAGTTAATCCTGTAGCAGTAGCAACTGCTTCAACTAATTCAACTTTTTTCATTTTTAATACCTCCCTATTTTTTTACTAAGCACATGTTATGCTTACATATTAAAATTACCATGAATAAATACAAAAATCAAGGATTATGACTTAAATTTACTAAGTTTTTCATTTATTTCAATCAATAATGTAATAATATGACCAATAGCATATATAAATAAAGAAATCAAAAATCCAATAACCCAAATTAAAATGGCTAGAGAAAAATTAAATTCCGTAACTATGCACGCATCAGAATAAAAATATGAAGATACATTACAAGTTGCAAATAAATTACCAAAAACAATTCCAAGTAAGAAAACAATTATAAACAGCGCTATTGCAAAAATTTGATAAAAATTAAGTGCAAAACCCTTTACCTCATTTGTTATTGAGTTAACTTTAGGAAGATCTTTTTTTGCCGAAGCAATTTCATCAAATAAATCCATAGTTATTTTTCTCCTTTCTTATTTGTTATATTTTGTGTATCATTTTTTTTATTAAATTTAGCCTTTTCTGAAATATCCAAAGCAGCATCCTTTATTTCATTAAAACCATCATTGATTTCATGAATTATTTGATCAAAATTACCACTATTATCAATATCCTTCTTTTTCAAATCCAAATAAGATCTATATAAGTAAATATATCTAGCAAATAAAGAAATATAAAAAGCATCCAAAATAGAAACAATCAAACCACTAACTACTACCGTTGAAATCAAATTTACAAATAAAGACATAGTAACCAATATTAATAAGCAGTTAAAATAATAATCATTTTGAATAGAGTTAAACGGAGACCTACCCAATTTAAATTCTTTCCATATCCTTGTATCTCTAAACATAGTATGAAATAAATAAATCAATAAAACCATGTTAATTAAAAATGAAAAAATTGTATTCAAAGAAAATGATTGAACAATTGTTAAAATAGAAGTAAAACTTAAAATAAAATATACTATAATTAAAAATACATTTAGATAGTTAAAATATTTTTTTCCAATATAAGTTTTAAGACCAACAAAATATATCAAAACTAATAGATAAGTTGTATTATGATTAATAACACTTCTAAATAATTGAGAAGAAGAATTTCCTACAACAGCAAATGATTGACTGCAAACTATTATCATAAAAATCAAGAAAATAATCATACTAGTTACAAATTTTGCATTATCATACCACTTTTCAACCTTTATTTTGTCAGTTTTTTTCATAGAATCACCATCCTTATTACATTATAACATCAATTATTACTATAAATGTATCATTTAATATTTTTTCTTTAATACTTTACAATATTATGCTATAATATTCGTGAATTGGAGGGGATAATATGAAACTACCAACAGTAGCCTTAGTAGGAAGACCAAATGTAGGAAAATCAACCCTATTTAACAAAATAGTTGGAAAACAAGTATCCATTACAGAAGATATCCCAGGTGTAACGAGAGATAGAATATACCAAGAAGCAAACTATAATAAAAAAAAATTTTATCTTATTGACACCGGAGGAATAGATACTACTAAACTAGATTTTAACAAAGAAATAAAAATGCAAGCTGAAATAGCAATAGAAGAAGCAGATATAGTAATATTTATTGTTGATGGAAAAGAAGGAATAACAACAAACGATTTAATAGTAAGAGATATTTTACGCAAATCTGATAAAAAGGTTATAGTGGCAATAAATAAAGCAGATGTTAAAGAAACAAATAATAATTTATATGATTTTTATGAATTAGGATTTGAAACATATATTCCTATAAGCAGTATTCATAACATAGGATTTGCTGAATTAATGGATACCGTTACTCAAAATTTTAAAGAAACTGAAGAAATTGAAGATACAAGAACTAAATTTTCCATAATAGGACGTCCAAACGTTGGAAAAAGTTCACTCACAAATGCGCTATTAAATGAAGAAAGAGTTGTTGTATCAAACATAGCAGGTACGACAAGAGATTCTATAGACTCAGTACTCAAATACAATAACGAAGAATTCATAGTAATTGATACAGCTGGAATGAGAAAGAAAGGAAAAGTCTTTGAATCAGTTGAAAAATATAGCCTATTTAGATCATTAAAATCAATTGATCGTTCTGACATATGTCTTGTAGTAATAAACGCAGAAGAAGGAATAACAGAACATGATAAACACATTGCTGGATATGCTATTGAAAGAGGAAAAGGATTAATATTTGTTGTAAACAAATGGGATAAAGTTACAGATATTACCATTCAAGAATTCGAAAAGCTTATGAAAGCAGAATTCCAATTTGCAACATATGCACCAGTGGTTTACTTAAGTGCACTAACAAAAAAAAGAATTCATACTTTAATGCCCGAGATAGTGAAGGTAAAAGAAAACATAAAAAGAGAAATAAAAACAAGTATTATAAATGAGGTTATACAAGATGCATATCAGCTAAACCTTCCTCCGTCATATAAGGGAAAAAGATTAAAAATATACTTTACATCTCAAACCGGTATAAAACCACCTAAATTTACTTTTAGAGTTAATAATAAAGGTCTAGTTCACTTTTCATATGAGAGATACCTAGAAAATAAAATTAGAGAGAATTTTGATTTTACTGGAACACCAATTATAATACAATTTAAAAATAGGAATGGTGATGAAGAATGATTATAGGAAAAGATAATAATAGTAATTTCAATAACAGATTAAATACAATAAAACAAAATAATAATAATAAAACTAGTATAAATCAAAATCATCAAATAGAAATAATGCAACACTCAAATGTTATGAGTAAAAATGAAATGGCTGATAAATCTTTTTCGATGTTACAAGAAAGACTAAGAAATGGAACAATTTCTCTAGAAGAATTTAATAAAAAATGTATTCAATTAGGTAAACAAAGTAAAAAATAAAAAGCTTCTACATATAATTATGTAGGAGGTTTTTTATGTTTAAAGACAATTTATTTAAAAAAATAGAAAATAAAACTAATATTAATAAAGAAACAATAATAAATTTAGCTGATAAACTTAAAAAAAATAATTTAAAAGATGAAACAACAATTAGGGAAGTAATACAAGAGCTATGCAATTTAACAGGGAAAAATATCTCAAGCGAAAAAGAAGATAAAATTATTAAAGCTATATTAAATGATAATGTTCCAAAAAATATTGACAAAATGTTTTAAAAAGATTTTTAATTTATACTATTTTATTATATAATATATATAATAGGATGTGTTATAGATATGAATAAAGAATTAAAAAGTGGGATAAACGAAAATGTAAACAATGGATATTTTAATGTATACAAGTTTTTAAATAATTTATATGTAAGTAAAACATTATGTAAACAATACTTCATAGGTGATGAAAACAAATATAAGAATATTAATGGAATTGACTGCTATCAAATAGAAGAAAGTGATATTGCTTATATAGAAGAAATATCTAATATTCAACCAATAAAGCTAAAAAGAAAATATGTTAACGTTCTAAACACACAACTTAACATATATTTTAATGTATATATAGATAAAAGTGATAACAATAATTTCTATATATTTGAGCATTTATGTAAACAGTTTAATATTCAACCAAAAAGTATTAAAATTATTAATAATGTTAAATATTGCAATATAACTCAAGAAGACATAAAACAAATAGAAATATTATCACAGAACAACAAAATAAGATATAAAAGAAGATATAAAGAGCTTAATATATCAAACAATAATATTCAACAGAAAAAATTATTTATGTATTATTACAATATAGATACGCATGAAAGTTTTGTTGATAGAAAAACACTTGAACAAGCAAGAAATAATAACATAGAAATTGAGGGTAAGCCAATTATTATTGAAGGTAAAAACTGCTACTCAATAAAAAAAGATCAGCTCAAATTATATGAAGCAACATCAAATACACATGGAATAGAAAGATTAATAACAAATAAGAGAAAAACAAATATTCCGAAACAACCAAATAAACACCAAACAATAATTGTATATAGGGACTGTAATACAGAGAAGTTATTCATTCCTAAGAAATATGCTTTAATTCATGACACTGAAAGAAAAATAATAATGAATAAAGAGTGCTTTGAAATAACAACAAGTCGACTTGAATCAATATACAATATAAAATTTATAATTGTTGATGTTTATACATCTGAAGAGAAAATAGTAGAAATTACAGTATGTGAATACAACGATGAAAGATTTATCAGTGAAAATGACCTAAAAGCACTAAATGTTATTGTACCTGACAGTAAAAAAATTATGATTAGTAATAATATATACCTTTTAGTAAACAATGAGATAATGGAAACCATAAAAAATAAAAGTTCTAAAAATACAAAAATTAAATTTAACTTTAGAAAAATCACGCCTGTAAAAAAAGATAATTAAAACTGATAAATCATTATCAGTTTTTTTATATAAATATTTAGTTCTATTTCCTAAGTAAAATCATATACTTAAGTGAAATAAGGAGAATAATTATGGAAAAAAAAGAAATAATTAAAAACATTGCCAAAAGAAGTGGCGGAGATATCTATTTAGGTGTAGTTGGAGCAGTCAGAACTGGAAAATCAACATTTATAAAAAGAATGGTGGAAACATTAATTATTCCAAATATTGAAGATGAATTCGAGAAAAAAAGAGCATTAGATGAGATTCCTCAAAGTGCGGCCGGCAAAACAATTATGACAACAGAACCCAAATTTGTACCAAATAATACCGCAAAAATTAAAATTGATGACATAAATTGTAACATAAAACTAATAGATTGCGTGGGATATATGATTAATAACGCAATAGGTGCAACGGATGAAAATGGACCTAGAATGATTAAAACCCCATGGTACACAGAAGAGATACCATTTACAGAAGCAGCAGAAATTGGAACAGAAAAAGTAATCAAAGAACATTCAACAATAGGAATTGTTGTAACAACAGATGCATCAATTGGGGAATTTGAAAGAAACGATTATGTTGAAGCAGAAAACCGTGTAATTGAAGAATTAAAAGAATTAGGAAAACCATTCATTGTTGTATTGAATTCAACCCATCCAAATGATACAAATACTAAATTAATAAGAGATGAAATTAAAAGTAAACATAACGTCCCAGTATTACCAATAAGTATTGAAACAATGAACGAAAAAGATATGTATGATATTCTTAGAGAAGCTTTATATGAATTTCCAGTTCTTGAAGTTAGAGTTAATATGCCAGAATGGATATCAATACTAAATCCAGATAATAAAATTAAAAAAGCTTATATTGAAGCAATAAGAGAAAGTATAGTTGAAATTGATAAAATAAGAGATGTAGAACAAATTACAAACCACTTTTTAGAGTCAGAATATATAGAAAACTGTTACCTATCAGATATAGATACATCAACAGGCATTATCACAATAAATCTAACCAGTCCAAATAAATTATATAATGAAACCATAAAAGAACTTATCAATAAAGATATCAAAAGCAAAGCTGATTTATTATCGCTCCTTCAAGAATACAATGTTGCAAAAAAAGAATATGATAGTATTAAATATGCACTAAATATGGTCAAACAAACTGGCTACGGTATTGCAACACCATCAATTGAAGATATGAAGCTAGACAAACCAGAAATAATAAAACAAGGAACTAGATATGGAGTAAAACTAAGAGCAATTGCTCCATCTATACATATGATAAAAGTCAATGTTGAATCTACATTTGAGCCAATTATTGGTAGCGAATTACAAAGTAAAGAACTAATTGACTATATAACAAAAGATAAAGAAAAAAATAATAATATATGGAAAAGTGAAATATTTGGCAGAAGCCTTGATTCAATAGTTCAAGAAGGAATACAATCCAAAATCAATTTAATGCCAGACAACATCAGATTTAAATTACAAAACACCTTAACCAAAGTTATAAACAAAGGAAGTAATAACGTTATAACCATAGTTATATAAAAAGAAGATTAATTAAAATCTTCTTTTATAAATAAATCTTCATATTCACATTCTTTAATCTCAAGTCTTTCATTAACATAATAATATAAGGTTTTACTATTTTCATGATTATCCTTATTATATTTAACAGTAACACTAGCATATCCTGGAGCTTTAGCTTTTACCTCTAAATCCAAATAATAAAACTTACCAGAATCAGTATTTATAATATCAATAACATCATTACCCATAATATCAATAGAAATTATATCATCATTATTGATATTTCCTTCAACGTAACTATTTATTATAGAATAATCAGGAGTCTTTATACTACTCTCAGTAAAACCCCATTTATCAAAAAACATAAACTTCTTGCTCTTTTTTACCACAACTTTTTTGATTTTATGTGGAAACTCATATTTTTCACATTCATTTCTACCAACACAAAGTCTTTTTCTTTCTGATTCGCTTTTTATTAAAACATCATAATAAATATATACAATAATAACACTTTTAGTATTAGCATCTCGATCTTTAGGATTAACAATAGATACCACATTATATTTTCCATCTACATAATAAATATAGTCAAAAGAAGAAGTATGATATGTACCTATCTCAGAAATTCCACCATCATTATGTTTATCTTCCTTTATCCAATTATCACTAATATATTTATTTTTCTCTAATACTTTTATAATTTGACTTAATTCTTTTTCATTTAAATTTTCGCCGCATCCCGTCATAAGTATAATTAAAAAAAATATAATTAGAAACAAAGAATTAATTTTTTTCATACACAACACCCTTATTACCTTAAACTTGAAATAACTTCAGTATAATAATCATACATTTCCTGAGTCTGGAACTTTATCTCTCCATCCTCTAACTTCCATTGATCATTATATGCTTTTAAATAATTAAGCAAACTTAAACTTCCATCATAAACATCATTTGAGCTTTGCTTTGTATTTACTAGTAATTGGCTTATTTCATCGCGCTTTTGTCTGACACCACTACTATTCATTATTTCTATAAATAAGTCTTTATAATATTGTTCTTTAATCTTATTAGATATATAACTACTAATACCATCATTTGATAAAAAACTTTGTAAAGAATCTATTTTTTTATTTAAACTATTTTTAGAAGTCTCTAAATAACTTAAAGAATTAGAAAACAAAGGACCATCATTAGAATAATTTTCATATGATAAAACCGTAGCTAATCTCTCATCGTTTATAGTTGAATTAATTTCTTCAAGTTCTAAAGTAATATGTCCAAAGTATTTTTTTATATTTTTTTCAACAACACCATATTTACCAGAACACACAATCTTAGTATCATATTTATCCTTCATAATATCCAATAATAGTATTTTATCAACCTCTTTTTTTAAAGAATTATATGAAGTAGCATCTCTTATAACCAGAAATGATACTAATAAAATAAAGTTAATAATAATAAAACAAAATACAAAGAAAAACTTTTTTCTGCTATTCATAGAATCACCTGTATAATATATTATAACAATCCTTCTATTTTATCTAATACTTCCTTAACACCCATTTTGGTTACACTTGAAAAAACCACTAAATCATCTCCTATCACTAGATCTAATGCTTTTAAAATATCTTTTAGATTTTTTTCTTTTTTACTACCACCAACTTTATCAGCCTTTGTCGCAATAACAGTCACAGGTAAATTGTAATATTTTAAAAAGTTATACATTAGTAAATCATCCTCCATAGGTGGATGCCTAAAATCAATTAGCATAAAGACTCTTTTTAATTGAGTTCTTTTCTCCAAATATTCCTCAATCATCATTCCAAATTTAGCCTGTGTTTTTTTATCGACATTAGCATACCCATAACCTGGAACATCTATTAAATAAAAACTATTATTCACACCGTAAAAATTAAGTGTCTGAGTCTTTCCAGGCTTTGAGGAAGTATATGCTAAGTTATTTCTAGATAATATCGTATTAATAAAACTACTCTTGCCAACATTACTCCTACCCACAAGTAAAAATTCAGATCTTCCATCATCAGGATACTGACTTCTTCTTGTAGCAATAATATCAAGATTAACTTCTTTAATAACCATATTTATTTCACCTCTAAATTATTATATTCACTCAATTCATTATCTAAATCATTAATTAAGCTCATTGCTTTATCCAAACTATCAACTCTTACTCCAGAAGCCATCTTATGTCCTCCCCCATTATGTCTTTCAGCAACAACATTAATAGCTGGCCCTCTAGACCTAATAGATATTCTATATAATTTATTTTTTATGTCTTCACTAATCGTAACCCAAACTAAGACTTCTTTTATATAATTAAAATTATTAATCATATTACCTGCCGAAGCACTATCAACCCCGAACCTTATAATATCATCATTCTTAATGACAATATATCCAAGCCCATTTTTAGTTACTTTCATATTTAAAGAAATAAAACCTTCTAATCTAACTTCACTTAATGGTCTTAAATATAATTTTTCATATGCACTAGAAATATCCACATGATAATGATCTAATAATTTGCCAACCAAAGAAAATGTTGAACTAGAACAACTATTAAATAAAAATCTATTAGAATCAGATACAAGACCCATAAATAATAATTGAGCAATACTATCATTGCACACAAGATCAGAGTTAAAAATCATATCTATTATAATTTCACAAGTAGAGGACTTACTATCATCAACTAGCTCTATATCACAATATTTTTCCACAAAAGGATGATGATCAATTTTTATAGAAAATGCTCCCAAAGAAAAGTCAACACTATCAACCCTTCTTTTATCAGGCGTATCCAAGACAATAATCAATGAATTGTTAATTTTTTTGTTTTTGTCTAATCTACCAAAATGAGTAAATTTATTACTACCAGTACCGATTGCAAGTACTTCTTTATTTGGATAAGTCAGCTTAATTGAATCTCTAAGTGCTAGTTGACTACACAAAGCATCAGGATCCACTCCAATATGCCTACCAATAATAATAGAGTCATATTCTTTTATTTTATCAATAATATCAGAAAACATTGTTAGCATCCAATCTATTTTTTACAATTTTTAAAGTGTCCCTTGCAATCATCAATTCCTCATTAGTAGGAATAACAAACACATCAATCTTAGAATCATGGTTGCTTATTTTTACAACATCACCACAAATATTATTCTTATCCAAGTCAATACTTACTCCAAGACAAGATAATTTTTCACAAATCTCTCGTCTAATAGGGATATTATTTTCTCCAATACCAGCAGTAAAAACAATAACATCGGCTCCATTAAGTAATACATGATACTGAGCAATATAATCGACTACTCTTCTAACAAATTTGTTCTTAGCAAGAATTGCTTTTTCATCTCCCTCATCACACTTTTTTACAATATCTCGCATATCACTACTATACTCACTTAACCCAAACAATCCACTTTTTTTATTTAAATCCTCAATAATTTCCGAAGCATTCTTACCTTCTTTTTCCATTACATACGGAATAATTGATGAGTCAATATCTCCAGAACGAGTTCCCATCATTATACCAGCAAGAGGAGTAAATCCCATACTGGTATCAACACATTGCATATTCTCAATTGCACAAATTGAACCACCATTACCAATATGACAACTAATTAGTTTAAAATTATCCTTATGAAGCATACCTTTAACATATTCAGCAATATATCTATGACTAGTACCATGTGCACCATACTTTCTTACATTGTATTCAGTATACCAACTATATGGTACAGGATATAAGTAATTCACCTTATCCATATTTTGATGAAAAGCCGTATCAAAAACAGCAACCATCGCCATATTAGGAGCTGCCTCAAGAAAAGCTTTTATCCCCATTACATGAGATGGATTATGAAGAGGAGCAAACGTCCTAAAATTATATATATCATCTATAACCTCATCCGTAATATACACAGACTCAGCATACTTACTACCACCATGGACAATTCTATGACCTACACCATCAATTTCATCTAATGACTTAATAACACTCAATGAAATTAATTTATCAAACATAATTTTAACAGCATCAGTATGATTTAATATCTCAATTTTTTCAGAAATAATTTCCCCATTATATTTAATTGTATATAAACTATCATCAATACCTATTCTTTCAAAGTTACCAGATATAATCACTTTTTCATCTTCCATATCAAATAAAGAAAACTTTAAAGAGCTACTACCTGTATTAATTGACATAATTTTCATACAAAACACCTCACAAATATACACATACATTATACTATAAAGTAATAGAAAAAGCACCATAAAATAAAAAGCCCCCCAAAAAAAAGAAACTCATTTTAAAGTTTCCATTTACATTTTAGTTACAATATCATATGTATCCCTAATAATCATTAATTCTTCATTAGTAGGTACAACCCATGCAGCAATTGATGAATCTTTAGTAGTAATAATACCTTCATGAATATCTTTAAAACCAGCAATACTAGAATTAACATCCTTATCAACTTTAATACCTAAAGGTGCAACTCTAGACAATATAGCTTCTCTTGCTTCAAAGCCATTTTCACCTACTCCAGCAGTAAATACTATTGCATCTACATTTCCTTCTAATTCAATATAATAATCAGCAATATATTTAGCAACTCTATCATGATACATCTTTAACGCAAGATTTGCTTTTTCTTCTCCACGTGCACAAGCCTCTTCAACATCACGACAATCAGAATATCCACTTATTCCTAAAAGACCACTTTGCTTATTAAGATCATTTGTTATTTCCTCAACACTTTTTCCTGATTCTTTACAAACATATTCAATTATTGATGGATCTATAGAGCCACTACGAGTTCCCATCATTAATCCATCTAGTGGAGTAAGCCCCATTGTCGTATCAAAACATTTACCATTTTTTACAGCACTTATACTTGCACCACTTCCAATATGACAAATAATTAAATTAACATCTTCCTTACCAAGCTTTTCTTTCATTGTAGTAGTAATAAATTTGTGACTAGTACCATGAAATCCATACTTACGCACACCAAATTTTTCATACCATTCATTTGGAACAGGATACATATAATTTTCACGAGGCATAGTTTGATGAAAAGCTGTATCATAAACTGCAACCATTGCTACATCAGGTAAAACCTCTTTTAAAGCCTCAATTCCAGCTAAATTACCAGGATGGTGAAGAGGTCCCAATTTAGTTAAATCTTTTATGCTTTGAATAACCTTATCATCAATTAAAACAGAATCGCTATATTTCTCACCGCCATGTAAAACTCGATGTCCAACACCTTTAATCTCATCTAAAGAAGTAACTGCTTTATGTTTCAATAACTCATCAATTAAAACTTTAACAGCAGCTCTATGATCCTTCAAATACTTTGCACCCTTAATCTTCTCACCATTAAACTTAGTCGTCCAAAAGCTATCCTTTAATCCAATTTTTTCTATATTACCACTTATAATAACCTTTTCTGCAGGCATATCAAATAATTGAAATTTTAAAGAACTACTTCCCGCATTAACACATAAAAACTTCATATAAACACTCCTTTTCATAATAAAATTAAATTATCAAAGAAAAAAACAAAAGTCAATAAAAAAGAATAGATAATTCTCATTTATCATTATCTATTCTATTATTACTATTTACTAGTAGACTTATTTTTATTTTTTCCACGTTCTACTAATCTCTTAGTCATTTCACCACCAACTAATCCATTATCACGACTAGTAGCAGTAGCTCCTAATTTAACACCAAATTCATTAGCAATTTCGTATTTCATATTTTCAATACTTTTTCTTGCACCTGGTGCTTTTACCTTCATAGAAGCATTCTTTTTCTTTGATTTTGAAGAGTTGCTTGATTTTACTCTTGGCATATTATTCACCTCCCACAATAATAGTTTGTGAATAAAAAGAAAAAATATACTATAATAAATCCTTAAATTTATCTTCCGTAGCATCATTAGATATTTTAATAGTATTTAAGCTATCTATTACATTATCAATCAAAGAAGTATAATCAAATTTATTCTCTTCTTCTATAGCTATTTCCAATTTAGGATTAATAACTGGATGTTTTGGAACAAATACTGTACAACAATCCTCATAAGGAAGAATACTTGTCTCATATGTGTCAATTTTACGGGCTATATCTATTATTTCAAGTTTATCCATACATCCAACAGGCCTAATAACTGGAATATTAGTAACATTATTAATTACAGACATACTTGTCAAAGTCTGTGAAGCAACTTGTCCTATACTTTCACCATTAATAATAATTAAACCATTATATTTCTGGCATAACTTATCCATTATACGATACATCATTCTTCTCATAATAGTTATAACATAATCATCACGACAATGTTTATATATTTCTTCTTGTATTGGTGTAAAATTCACAATATGTAGATTAATGTTATTAGTATAACTAGATAACTTTTTACATAAAGTGATTACTTTCTCTCTTGCATCTAAACTAGTATGAGGAATTGCTTCAAAATAAACAGCATCAAAAACCACTCCTCTTTTCATTGCCAAATAGCCAGCAACAGGAGAATCAATCCCACCACTTAACATCAACATACCCTTAGCTTGAGTACCAGTTGGATATCCACCACAACCATTATATGTATTATAGTAAATATATGTTTCATCATCTCTTATTTCAACTTTTATCCACATATCGGGCTTGTGAACATCAACGGTAATGTTCGGAATATTCTTTAATAATAAACCACCCAACACTTTATTAAAATCCTGACTGTGAATTGGAAATTGTTTATTACTTCTTTTCGTTTCAATCTTGAAAGATTTAAACTTTTCATCTGATATAACATTTAATAATGTATTTTTAATATCATCAACATCAGAACTACACACAAAAGCAACATGAAAAGTGTGAATACCAAATATTTTACTAACAATATCTTTTATATTATCTAAATCCTCATCTTTAAATAAGATAGTCATTCTAGCTCTATCTTTGGTAATCTTCACATCATAATTAACAAGTTTTGAACAAATATTATTATATAAAGTATTTATAAAAAAACTTCTATTACCTTTTTTAGTAGATAATTCTCCATACTTTATCAATATTACTCTATTCATATTAACTCACCACCAGGCATATTTTATCACAAGAAAAAAAATAAGTCCATTAGGACTTATCATCAACTTCTACTTTTGTTCTATAAAACTTTTTTGAAACAACATTACAATTATTTTTTATCTCATCTAAGCTAGAATAATTAGTAGAAAACTCCTTATTTATTTTATAAATAAAATAATCTTTTTCCAAATACTCATCAAAAATCTTTGCTTTTGAATTATTATCAATACAATTATATAAAATTTTTTCTTCTATATCTTTAAGATTTTTATTAGTATCCCATTTACCTACTTTATATATAATAACATTATTTGAATCCTTAATATCGTAATGCTCAATAAGATAATCATCACACTTTAAAGTTACATACCTATCATTATCATCCTCTTCAACTAAAGATTCTTTTGTATCACAATAATTAGAACTAAAAGGACTTTTTATGCTAGTCAACAACCCTTCATCAATAACTTCAGCTAAATAAACAATCTTATCGTTACTAAAACTTGAAAAATTAGAAATAACAACATCATTAAAAGAAATTGCATTATATTTGAACGCTCTAAAATTATTAACAAGTTTTTTATCTACAATTGAATACAATAAATAACTACCAACTACAAGTAAACACAACATGACAATTATAACTTCTCTCTTTTTATTTTGTCTCATACAACACCGTCAACTTTCTATAAATATCCTCATCAATAGAAGACAATACATTAACAACTAACTCAAATGTTTCTCTATATTTACCCTTATAAAAAGATTTTTCTGCATCAATCAACATCTGCTCAACCTCATCATATGTTACCCTGTATCTATTAGCATAAACCATTGCAATCTCCGCTAACTGAGCATTTTTTACCATTTCATTTGTCGTATTATATAATTTCAAAACTAAATCACGTGCAGTATCAACTCTCATATTCAATGTTTTAATTACAATAGGTTTCTTTTCTAATTCTTTAACAACCTCTAAAATTGCCTCATTAGCCTCATCTAATTGAACAAAATAATTATCAGTAATAATAGGTAACTTGTAACTTCTCATCTTATTTTTACAATTTTTTAGAAAAACTTTAATCTCATCTAATTGTTCTCTAGCTCTTACTTCATCATCATACATGTTACCTAAAGATTTTAATGCTTTATCAAAATCGCTTTCCATGTCATTTAATCTATTTGTTAAATTTTCAACTTCTTCATTTAAAAGTGAATATGGACAAGACTTATTTTCTTCCTTTTGAATCATTTTTTTATAATCATCATTTATTACAACTAAAACTTTATTAACATCATGAATAATTGCAAGATCATCATCACTTAAATCATACATAGATTTAATATCATCTAATTGATCATAGACATCCTGAACAATCTTATTTGTCTTCTCAAGTCTTTTAGAAAAATCAGAAGACATCTCCTCATATACTTTTCTAGATAATCTCTCCTTCTCAAAATCAATAAATAACGAATCATAATACTCCAATATGGTACGCAAATCAAACATACAACCTTCAAGATTAATTAACTTAACTTTTTCCAATATTCTTTCAAGATTTTTATTTGACTCTTCAATGTTATATTCAATATTTAAATAGTCCAAAACAAAACCTTTTTCAATCATTTCGTTATAAGTATTTTGTACTTCAGTCATCCTATTAGGAATAACCGTCTTAATCATTAATAAGACGTCAGGTAATTCTTTAATGAGAATATCCATATGATCAATCATATTATCTAAAGCCTTGCAGATATGAACAACCTCATTATAATCATTATTATCCATAACACGCTCAAAATCCAAAAATCTTTTTTCAATATTTTCAAGCTGCATTTCAACAGAATTCTGCATAAAATCATATAACTCTCTATGATCATTAAATTCCTTATTAAGAGAACGATATTTTGTTTTTAATTTAATAACAATCGCTCTATACTTCTCTTCACTGGAAGTAACATCCTTAATTTCTTCTAATAAATGTTCAGCAGATTCTCTAATCTTATATATTTCTATCTCTGTTTTAGCTACTCTATATCCTAGAGATTTATAATCCCTCTTTTCGATATATAAATCTAAATCAATAAGCATATCATCAATAACACTTAAACGTTTCTCTTTTATGTTAGTAAACTTATCTCTCCACTGATTATACTTTTCTTCCATCCTATCATTTTTTATTATAGGTTCAACCTTAGAAAGTTCTAATAGAACAGGAGTTGACGCAACCTGATTTCTCTGTACCTCAAGACTTTTAATCATATTCTTATAATATTTAGCTTCTGCTTTTCTAATAAAATGAAGAATAACAATAACAATAACTAAAGCAAGCACTAAAGAAGAGCCAATAATAAGAAATTGTGATTGCATAACTTCACCTCTATTCTGATACTATATCAATTTTATTTTACCATATTATTAATACAAATTTCTACATTTTTAGAAACATATTGAAATTTTTTTGAAAATGTCAGTTAAATCATTTTGAGAAAATGTCAGTAGAGTATTTTTTAGATAACATCAAAAGGAGTTCCTTTTGATGTTTTAATATTGTACTCTGATTTGTTAGTCAAGAGTCAAGATAAATGCCTTCGCCACTCTTGACTAACCACCATAATAATATGAGTAAGTCCAAGAATTTTTATTGGATATTTTAGGTAATCCTTTAGACCATGGAGATTTAGTAGGTTTATGAGATTTAGATTTATTAATTTCGTCCTTTGATTTAAGAGATATTACTACTGGTTTAGATATTTGAGCTTGATATTCTTTTACTGTTTTTTATTCATAAAATTTATCATTATATAAAATATGCTCAGTTCCATCTAAGAATTTATATACCTTTACTTTTTTAGAAGTTGGTATATATACTTTTTTATCATTTTCCAAAATGATATGGTACTTTTTATCATATTTTAAATATGAATTATGATATATTTTATGCTCATCCCATATAGCTAATTCTGTATTATAATCAAAACTTTTTGGTGGACTTATGAAGTGATTTTTGGTATTATCAATTGGAAGAGCGAATCTTGCGTTGTATTTTGGTATGAATATTTCTTTTAAGTATTGATTTGCCTCTTCAATTGTATGGATGTTTTTCTTTTTAAGTTCATTATATAAACGATCTTGAAAGGTTCTCCATAGTCGTTCAATGCGTCCTTTTGCACAGGGATT
>CACWWC010000015.1 GCA_902764545.1 uncultured Erysipelotrichaceae bacterium
GCAGTGTTATAATTGAGTATAAACATAAATATAAAAATAGAAATTAATAGTAGACAAAAAAATAAAATATTCCACATCTTCTTCATAAAACAATCTCCTTTATAATAATTATAATATAAAAATAAATCTGTAACAATAAAAAAAGATTATTGAATAAATAATCTATTTTTCATGCAAAATATCTTTTATTTTTTCAGAAGCGTTATTTACAGAAGACATATCGGGATTCATAATCCATGATTCTTGAGTACCTAAATGACCAACTCCAATTCCATCCGAACCATCAACACTTTGATTTATTATCTCAAAATTACTATTATCAATTCCAGTCTTTATAAATGATTTTATAACATTTTCATTCATATCAGTAACATAAAGTCCATCGAAGGTTTTTAAAAGTTCACTATAATTTGTGAAAGAAGATAGTGACATTATTTTCTTTCCAATCTTCACAATTAACTGAGCACAATTTCTTTGCCTGTAGCGATCTCGGCCAGGAAATGCATTTCTCTCTCTAGCAATAGCAAGGGTCTCAATTCCATTATATGTCTGGCATCCTTTACTTACATGTAATTTTTTGCCCTTTGTATCATCATATGTATCTAATACAAGTGCATGAGTCGTAGTAAAATCATAATCAGAGCAAAACTCAACACCACCAACTAAATCAACAATATCAACTAAACTATTTGTATTAAAGCTTATTGTATAATCAATATCAATATCAAATAAGTTTTCAAGAGCATCTTTACTAACTTCAGAATCTAATGATCCTAAACACATTAAAGTATCCTTCATATTATATTTTGGAACGTCAATATAATAATCACGAGGAATTGAAGTTAATAGTATTTTATGTGTTTTAGTATTAATCGTAGCTATCATATTATAGTCCCTCATAATACCAGTAAAATCAAGACCATTAACATAAATATTATAAGAATCTTTAACAACATCATTTTTCTTTAATTTTTCTTCGACTAATAACTCATCAATAATCTTATAATTTTCCTTTGATAATAAATTAGTAGAACTAAAAAAATAATCGTAATTAGCCTTAGCAACTAAGAAATAATAGTTATCATTTTTAGAAACTTCATCTAAAGCCTGTAAAACATTATCAGTTTCTTTCTGTTTATAATTATTAGTAAGTTTAAGAGCATTCTTTATAGACCGACTGTATCCATAATAAGTAATTAATGATGAACTATCTATATCTTTAATAGCACTAGCGCTATCACTGCTTTTTCCAACTATATAATAAGATGTCTTAACTTTGTAATAACTACTACTAATGTTTTTAACAACATGTTTATTTATTTTACTAACATAAAAACAAAATATAATATTAATCAAAAACACAAATATAGTAAAACAAATAGCAATAATTCTTAAAATCTTTTTTTTCATATTAATTCCGATAAAAGACAAAGTAACTAAAAGCAAATCTGAAACAATCAAAAGAAGCAAGTATTTAAGTGGTAAGATGTTTAGTTTAATAATTTGCATGCAGGTTAAGAAAAATACAACTGTTGTAGCAAAATATAAGCATAAGTAAAAAAATTTTTTCATAGTATCACCTCAAAAACTATGAATATTATAACATACATAAATAATCAAAACAAATATATTGAATGGAAAATAAAATAATATATGATATAATAAATAAAAAGTATAAAGAGGTGTCACATGTATAAGGTAATAAAAAATGAACAAATAAGCAGCAACTCATTTCTAATGGAAGTTATAGCTCCCATCATATTAAAAAGATTTATTCCAGGCCAATTTGTAATTGTTATGGCAAAAGAAGATAGTGAAAGAATTCCTCTAACAATATATGATTATGACCATAAAAAAGGAACAATTTCTCTGATTTACCAAATAGTAGGAGCTTCAACAGAAGAGTTATCAACTATAAAAAATGAGATATTTGCAATTGTAGGACCTTTAGGTAATCCAAATGAAATTTGTAAGAATCCTGAAAATTATAAGGATAAAAAAATAGTCTATGTTGCAGGAGGTGTAGGAATAGCTCCCATATATCCTCAAGTAAAATATTTAAAAGAAAGGGGATATAATATCGATGTTATATATGGTGCAAGAAAAGCTAATTTACTTATCATTAGAGATAAAATAGAACAAGTAGTACATAAGATAAGTTATGCAACAGATGATGGATCGTTTGGTACAAAAGGATTTGTAACAGATGTTTTAGAAAAAAAGATAAATAATTATGATATTTGTATAGCCATTGGACCAGTTATAATGATGAAAAATGTTTGTGACTTAACAAAAAAATATAAATTAAGAACCATTGTCAGTATGAATCCACTTATGGTAGACGGAAGTGGGATGTGTGGTGCATGTCGATGCGAAGTAGAAGGAAAACCAAAATTTGCATGCATCCATGGGCCAGAATTTGACGGACATAAAGTTAATTTTGAACTAGCTTTAAAAAGAATGAATATATATAAAGAAGAAGAACAAGAAAAATGGGCTCAAATGAAAAAAAAGAATAGCTAAAGGAGATTATAAAATGAATGGTAATGATAAGATAAAAATGAGAACACAGGATCCTAATAAGCGAAATAAAAATTTTGATGAAGTAGAATTGGGATATAGTGAAGAAGAAGCAACAAAAGAGGCAGAAAGATGTCTACATTGTAAAGTACCAAAATGTGTTGAAGGGTGTCCAGTTAATATCATGATTCCAGATTTTATAGCAGCTATAAAAGAACATAATATAAAAAAAGCATACGACATACTTAGCGAATCAACATCTCTTCCTGCAGTTTGTGGAAGAGTGTGTCCTCAAGAAAAGCAATGCGAGGCTAAATGTATAAGAGGAATAAAAGGAGACTCTATTGCGATAGGATCATTGGAAAGATATGTTGCCGATGAAGCAATAAAAAATAACTTTACAAGCTCAGTCATGTCAAAAGCAAATGGAAAAAAGGTAGCAATTATTGGAAGCGGGCCATCAGGATTATCATGTGCCGGTGACTTAGCGAAAGCAGGATATAAAGTTGTAATTTATGAAGTGTTACATAAAGCAGGTGGCGTTCTAACATATGGCATCCCTGAATTTAGACTGCCTAAAAAGATTGTTGAAGAACAAATAAATAGTTTAAAAAAGCTAGGTGTGGAGATTAATTTAAACGTACCAGTTGGTAATGCCATTACATTAGATGAATTACAAAAAGAAAATGACGCGGTTTTTATAGGCACAGGTGCAGGATTACCAAAATTTATGGGAATCGAAGGAGAAGATGCCAGTGGTGTTTTTTCCGCAAATGAAATATTAACTAGAATTAATTTGATGGGAGGATACCAAAAAGATAGCAAGACGCCAATAAAACATGCAAAAAAAGCATATGTCATTGGTGGAGGAAATGTTGCAATGGATGCAGTGCGTTCTCTTAAACGTCTTGGAATAGAAGCTCATATTATGTATCGTAGAGGTGAGGAAGAGTTACCAGCAAGAAAAATGGAAGTGGAACACGCCAAAGAAGAAGGAATACAATTTGATTTATTAAAAAATCCAATAAAGATATTAGTTGACGATGATAATAATGTTACAGGTATGGAAGTTGTAGATATGGAACTATCTGAGCCAGGAGAGGATGGAAGAAGAAACGTTAATGCTATTAAAGGATCTAATCACAACGTTGAATGTGATATGGTCGTAATGGCTCTTGGAACAGGCCCTAATCATGAGGCGCTAAAAGAAAGTAATATAAAAATAACTGATAGAAATCTGATATACGTAGATGGAACAAAAACATCACTAGATAATGTATTTGCAGGAGGAGATGCCGTAACAGGTGCAGCAACTGTAATACTTGCAATGGAAGCTGGTAAAAAAGCTGCAAAAGAAATAATAACCATGTTAAATTAAAAAAAGTGTAGTTTGACACATAAAAAGTAATTTAAAAAGCAAAAAAAGAGAGCAAAAACTACGCTCTCTAATCTATATAAAGAGGATCTTCACACTTTCAGTGAACCTTCCTCTACTAATAATATATGTCTGATTGAAATAAATATACTAAAATAATTAAAATATTACCAAAATATGGTAAAATAATAAAAAGTATGGAGGGTAATATGATGGAAATAAAGGAACAAAAAAAACAAACAGAAAAAAATTTAAGTATTATAAACAATTTATGGAGGTCACTTTGACATACCAACAAAAAAACAAGAAATAAAAGAAAAAGAAAAGCAAACGGAACAGGAAGATTTTTGGAATGATCGGAATAATGCTGAAGAGATATTAAAACAAATAAAAGAACAAAAGGATTTAGTAAATAACATTGAATCATTGAAAAAAGATCTAGAAGAAAATATTGAATTGTTAGAATTACTTGAAACAGAAAATGACCAGGGATTATATAATGAAGTTGAAAAAACAACAAGCTCACTTTCAAAAAGAACTAATGAGCTAAATCTTCTACTATTATTAAATGGACCTTACGATAAAAATAGCTGCATTTTAGATATTCATCCGGGAGCAGGAGGAACAGAATCTTGTGATTGGGCTAGCATGCTATATAGAATGTATACAAGATGGTGTGAAAAAAAAGGTTACAAAGTAACAATACTTGACTATCAAGATGGAGATGAAGCGGGAATTAAAAGTGTATCCATTATGGTGAAGGGCTTATATGCATATGGATATTTAAAAAATGAAAAAGGAGTCCATAGACTTGTAAGACTTTCCCCATTTGATTCAAACAATAGAAGACATACTTCATTTGCATCAGTAGAGGTAACGCCAGACATTGATAAAGATATTAATATAGAAATAGATGATAAAGATTTAAAAATTGACGTATATAGATCAACAGGAGCAGGTGGTCAAGGAGTAAACACAACAGACTCAGCCGTTAGAATTACCCACCTACCAACAAAAATAGTAGTAACATGTCAAAATGAGAGAAGCCAAATACAAAATAAAGAACAGGCAATGAAAGTCTTAAAAAATAAATTGTTATTAAAAAAGATGGAGGAACAAGAAAAAGAATTAAATAAAATAAAGGGAACCCAATCGAACATAGAATTTGGATCTCAAATACGAAGCTACGTCATGCATCCATATTCTATGGTTAAAGATCATAGAACAGATGAAGAAACAAGTAATGTGGATAAAGTAATGGATGGTGATTTAGATATTTTTATTGAAAGCAATTTAAAAAGGGAGTTGTAATATGAATGGTTTATCAACAATTAAAGACATTGCACAATTTATAGATATAGAGAAACAAAATAAATTAAAAAGATTAATAAACTTTATTATTGGTTGTTTCTTGATTTCTTTAGCATACAATGTTTTTGTTGCTGAAAATAAGATAGTACCCGGAGGAGTAGGTGGAATAGCCGTTATAATAAATAATTTTTTTGGCATTGACAACACTATCACAATTATTTGCTTAAATGTAATATTAATTACATTAAGTTATCTACTACTAGGAGTAGAAAAAACAAATCATAGTATTTTAGGCACAGCCTTATTTCCTTTATTTATAAAATTGACTGAGCATGCAAATATTTGGTTGCAAATAGACACATCAAAAGTACTGCTTTCAGTACTAATAGGTGGAATCATTTATGGAATAGGAGCAGGATTTGTATTTAAGGCGGGTTATACTACTGGTGGAACAGATATATTAAATCAAATAATATCAAAATATGCTAAGACAAGCATCGGAAATAGTATGTTGATGAGTGATGGACTAATTGTACTTTCATCAGGAATATTTTTTGGTATACATAGTTTAATGTATTCAATATTAATATTATATCTAATCAGTTATATTTCAGATAGAATAATACTAGGTGTTTCTGATAATAAAATGTTCTATATTATAACAAAAGAAAAACATAAGATTAAAGAATATATAATTGAAGAATTAAAACATGGAGCAACAATTTTTAAGGGAAAAGGTGGTTACAAAAAGTACAAAGGTGATGTTTTAATGACAGTTTTACCTACAAGAGAATACTACAAATTTAGAAATGGAATAAAGTCTATAGATAAAGATGCATTCTTTATTGTAACAGATGCATATGAAGTGTTTGGAGGTGAGTAAAATGAGTAAAATAATAGATAAAAATGAAATAACAAGAACAACTACTATGCTGATATCTTTAATATTAAGCGCAGTATTATACAACTTGTTTTTACTACCGCTAAAACTTGTTACAGGTGGTGTCCCAGGTATTGCAACAATAACCCACTATTTATATGGAATAAAACCATCTATCATGATTTTTCTACTTTCAGCAGCCTGTGTTACAATCAGTTTTATGTATCTAGGAGTTAAAAGAACGGCGGCCACTCTTTTAGCAACAATTATATATCCCATTTTTGTTCAATTAACTTCCCCGCTTAATAAAATCATAGTTGGAGATAAAGATACATTATTATTGGTAATTTTTTCCGGAGTTATAAGTGGAATAGCCAATGGATTAATGTATAAAACAGGATATAGCAATGGAGGCTTTCCTATAATAAGCCAAATTCTTTATGAAAAAAAACAAATATCAATATCAAAATCTAGTTTATTAATCAATGTTTCTATTGTAATTTTAGGTTCATTATTTTTTGGAACTACTAATGCTCTTTATGCTATAGTGTTTTTATATATTAATAATTTAGTTTTAGATAAGGTTTTATTGGGAGTTTCAAATAATAAGGCCTTCTATATTATCACTGAGAAAGATACTGAAGTAAAAGAATATATCTTAAACCATCTTGGACATGATGTAACGGTATTTGACGTAAAGGGAGGTTTTATGGAAGAAAAAAGAAAAGTCTTATTAACAGTCATCCCTTCAAGAGAATATTACAAAGTTACAGAAGGAATAAAACAAATCGATAAAAAAGTATTTTTTACTGCAACAGACGCTTACCAAGTTGAAGGAGGCAAGTAACATAGTAAACTATGGTAAAGTTATCTAACTTTACTTTTTTTATAAATAAAATTATGCTATAATAAAATAACTAAGGTGGTGATAGTATAGATGGATTTAATAAGAGTTAGAAATGTTGAAAAAAAATATAAAAATGGAGTAACAGCCATCTATGATTTAAACTTAGCAATCGAAAAAGGCTCTTTTGTTTTTGTTATAGGAGGGTCAGGTAGTGGAAAGTCAACTTTAATAAAGATGCTTTATAGAGAAGAAAAGCCTACAAAGGGTCAAGTAATAGTAGGAGGACTTGATGTTGCTAAATTAAAAGATAAAAAAGTATACAAACTAAGACGTAAATTAGGAATAGTATTTCAAGATTATAGATTATTACAAAAACTTACAGTGTATGAAAATGTTGCCTTCGCACTAGAATGTATTGGAGAAAAAAAAGATGACATTAGAGTGAAAGTGTTAAAAGCATTAGAAGATGTAGGTTTAAAAAATAAAGTTCATAGTTACCCAGATCAACTTTCAGGAGGAGAACAGCAGAGAGTTTCAATTGCTCGTGCAATAGTAAACAATCCAAAACTTTTACTGTGTGATGAGCCAACAGGAAATCTTGATCCAGAAAAGAGTATGGAAATAATGAAAGTTTTAAATGACATTAACAAAAATAGAGGCACGACAATAATCATGGCAACACATGATGAAAAAATTGTTAATAAAATGAAAAAACAAGTAATTACTCTTAAAGATGGACATTTAGTAAACTTTAAACAGAAAGGAAAGTATGAAAATGAAGCTATTTAGAATGTTAGCCAGAAGCATTAGAGATGCTTTTAAAAGCGTTATTAGGAATTTTAGTCTATCGTTAGCTTCAATTTCATGTATAACTATAACACTTATAATTGTTGCATTAGCGATAATTGCATCAATGAATGTCCAAAACTTTACAAAAGAAATAGAAAAAGATATGACAATTGTTGTATTCCTTGACAATGATACAGATGAAGAAGAAGCTAAAATAGTAGAAAACAAAATTAGTAAAATGTCAAATGTAAGCAAGTATACATTTCAAACAAAGAAAGATGTAAAAGAAAAAATGCAACAAGAATCGGAAGTATTTAATACTGTTTTAGAAACATGGGATGATGAAAATAGCCCATTAAAGGATACATTTCAAGTCAAAGTCAAAAATATAGAGAAAATAAAAAGCACTGCAGAACAAATAGAAAAAATAAAAAATGTATCAGTAGTTAGATATGGTGAAGGCATGGTAGATAAAATGGTAACTGCATTTTCATCTATAGAAAAGGTAACATATGGTATTGTTATAGCTTTGATATTAGTAACCATATTTCTAATAATTAATACAATAAAGTTAACAATTTCTGCAAGAAAAAGAGAAATCTCCATTATGAGACTTGTAGGAGCAAGTAACTTCACAATAAAAACGCCATTTATAATTGAAGGAATGATTCTAGGAATGTTCGGTTCTATAGTACCAATATTAATTACCATGTATGGATATACTGCTTTCTATAAACATTTTAATGGTTACCTATTTTCAGAATTAATCAAATTAATAGTACCAGAACCATTTATCTATCAAACTTCATTAGCAATATTAGGAATAGGAATACTCGTTGGTATGATTGGAAGTGCCAGTGCAGTAAGAAAGTATTTAAAGATATGATGAAAAAAAGTATAAACATATTTGTAATCTTATTAATTATAATTGCTTTTCCCAAAAAAGTTTTTGCAACTACTCTTCAAGAATATGAAGATCAACTTAATAAATATCAAAATGAATTAAATGATAAAAACAATCAAATTGCAACAAGCAAAAAAGAACTTGAAGAGGTCCAAAAGAAGATAACAGAAACAGAAAAGCAAATTAAAGATACAGAATCCGAAATAGAAAGATTAGAAGAAGAGATTAAAAAAAATAATGAAGAGATAGAAAATAAAAAAGAAGAATCAAAAAGAATAATTGAAAATTATCAAATATCAAATGGAGAAAATATCTACTTAGAATATGCCTTTGGAGCAACAGATATTACAGACATGATATATAGATTATCTATTGTAGAACAACTAACAGAATACAATGATAAAATAATGAAAGAACTAAAAGAATTGGTAAAAAGTAATAAGGAAAAACAAAAATCACTAGAAGCTAAAAAAGTTGAATTAAATAAACTCCAAGAAGAGATGAGAGCTCAAGCAAAGAAAGTGCAAGGAAATATTACAAGCATGGAAGGACTTGTGCCAAATATAAAAGGTCAATTATCATACTATCAAGAAAGAGTTTCATATTATAAAAGAATAGGATGTAAACCCACTGATACAATAGGTATTGACTGTGATAAGCCAAAAATAGTATCTGGTGGTGGAGGTGGAGGAAGCATTGCCGGGGCCAACGGCTTTGTATCCCCATTAAATAGTTACAGATATATCTCGACAGGCTATTACTGGAATGGAGGCAGCGGACACAAAGGACTAGATTACGCTGAAGGATGTGGAACACCTGTTCATGCAGTAGCTGCCGGAAGAGTCTATTACGTAGGTAGTGGAAAAGATATATATGGAGCGAAAATGGTACTTATAGTTCATAATTATAATGGAAGATTAGTTTTTTCTCAGTATGCTCACCTTTCCGGATATGCAGTTAGCACAAACCAAGATGTATATGCAGGCCAAGTTATAGGGTATGTGGGCTCTACAGGATGGTCAACAGGATGCCATCTACACTTAGAAATGTCTAATGATGTTGGTTGGGACTATAATAGACCTGGAAACTATTGGACCTATGTAAAATATATTACAAATCCATACAATTATGTTCCAAGATAAAGAGTCAAAAAAAGACTCTTTTTTTATAAATTATATAGATTATGTTATAATAGATTAAGGTGATATAATGTTAAAAACAATTTTTATTTTATCGGTTATTGCACTATATGTATCTCTTCCCGGATTTTTTAACAAAGCAGGATATAATAGTTTTAAAGGGCTAATACCTATATACAATATTTATATACTAATGGATATTATAAAAATCAATCCAATTATATTACTAATTATTGGAGTAGGTTTAATTGCGCCAATAAGGATATTATTCGCAACTGTGATAACCATTTTTATCCCATTTATTATATCAGATGCATATGATAAAAATATATTAATAGGAATACTAACACTTCTAATCCCATTTATTATGTACCCACTAATCGCATATAAAATAGGGGTGTACAGATACAATTTGGAGGATTAATATGAAATATTTTAAAAGACATAAAATATTGTCAGTACTTTTAATGATAATATCACTTTTCACATATTTAAATTATACAATATCCCTTGAAAACATGGATAATAAAAAAAATAAATATTATATAAATGATTTATATAAGTCAAAACAAATTATTTATAATAAATATTTATCATCCGAGGAAAAGAAAGCATATAATAAACTATTACACAATATAAAGAAACGAAAGAAAAGCTTTACTGTTGATGTAAGTGAATATGAAAATAGTAGTTCAGAAGATACAGCAGGCTACTTTAACACTGCAGTTGATGCAATAACAGTAGATCATCCTGAATTATTGCAATTGGGCTATATATCTACATCATCTAATAATACAAAAATAAAAATATTTATTCACTATTCAACGAATAATCCGATTTTTGAAGAAATAAACATTCTACATATAAAAAAGATATTAATAGATATAAAAAATAAAACAAAAAGAATGAATGACAAAGAAAAAATAGAATACATATATAACTGGATAGGAAATAATTATAAATATGATGATTTATTTACTTATCAAGCCAAAAATCAATCCATTTACAATGTATTTATAAAGAAAAAAGCAGTATGTGCTGGTTTTTCAAAGGCAAGCCAAATTATATTTCAAACAATTGGAATAGAATCTATGAATGTTTTAGGAGAAACATCTGATGCACATATGTGGAATATAGTTAAATACCAAGGAAAATACTACTATTTTGATTCCACAGTCGCAACAAGTCTAAAAAAATCCTCACCATATTACTACAATGGCTTAAAGCAAACGGAAATGAACGATTACAAAGTTACTCACCAAGAATGGTATCCAAAAATTGAAACAAAAAATAAAATATATAATTAAAATATATCTTTTTTTAAGATATTTTTTTGTTAAATTAATTACTAATAATTTGACTAAAATAATTATTTGTGTATACTATTATAAAAAAATTAAAAAGGAGCAAATTATGAATTTTTATAGTGTTCCAGAAGGCAAAGGACAAAAAGTGTACATTGATTCTAGTTGGATTAAGGGTGAAGATGAAGACAGTTGTTTTTTTATTATGTCCCAATATGAAAACTCTCCAGTAAGAATCGTAAGAAGGCAATTATGTGAATACTTAATTGATCTAGGATATGAAATAATTACTGATAAGAAAAGAGTTTCTGAAGATACATTTTTCTTCAGTCCACTCATAGATGAGAAAAATATTGATGACTATATTACCAAGAAAAATAAATTAATCGAAGAATCATTATTAAAAGAAAATATTACTTCTCCCACAACAATATCTATTCCAGAAGATAATTTCCCTGTAATAAATAAATTCCCAATTGTATTAAAAAATATTAATTTAGATGGTGGAGTTGAAAAGTTTATAATAAGAAATGCTATGCAGCTAGAAAAAGTAAAAAAAATATATGAAGAAGGACAACAATATGATTATAATTGTATAAAACAAGAACTAATAAACGAATATGGTCCCGGTGTAGAAGTACATGAAGATGGAACAACCAACGTGGGTTTGATTTACCCCATAGTAGATTATAAAAAGCTATTTCACAAAGATTTTAAAATACAACAATATATAGAAACTCCCACTAATTATAATACATCATTAAGAGTGTTAGTTACATCATCAGGAGGGATATTAGTGTCTTCATTAAAATACTCAAAACCATCAACAAAATCTACTAGAAAGCCATTTTATCCGATAGAATCACTATTATGTGATGAGACAACACCTTTCTATATAGATACAGAGAGTATAGTATCTAATCAGGCAATAGGTGGGCAGGGTATACTAATTGGAAAACAAGAATACACAGAAGAGGAAAAAGAAATATTAAAAATGCATGAAATTTCTTTTGATATTCCTCTACAAATAAAAAATGCTGCCATTTCTTTAGCAAAGAATTGTAGAAAAGAAATTGGAGCAATAACAGGAGTAGACTTTATTTATGATAAAAATCAAAAAAGATGGTATTACCTTGAACAACAGGAATACCCAATGTTAATATCCTATGCAGAAAAGTATGGGAAAGAATACAGCCTAGATTTTAAGGACTTTAATAAATACCATAGAATTGTTGATATTGAAGCTAGACTTAAATCACTAAATGGATACATGAAGAATAAAGAACAAAAAGAAACTGATGTTAAAGATAATCAAAAAATAAACAAAAAAAAATGACCTATGGTCACTTTTTTTGATTCCATCGTCTCTTCTTATATTGAAGGGCTAAAGATTGAATTCTCTCATTTTCAGGAAATTGTAAAGCATTATAATAATATTTATCAGCAATTGCCTCAGCACCTTTATCTAATAAATATGGAGCAGCAAATATTTCAATCAGGGCAAACTCCTCAGGCATAAGTTTACTTTTATTTATCATTTCAATCCTAAATATTTTTCCAGATTTAATACTTGATATGATTTCTTTAAAATAATTGTTAAAGCTCTTACTCATATCATCAAATATTGCAACTTCATTTCCTTCAACATACTTCATAAAAATATTTTCAGCTTTTATTTCGGTTTTCCTGTCACTAGGAGAATAATCTAATTGGGATAAAAATCTAGAATATTTAGTGCTAAGTAATCTTTTATCCTCCATCATACTAATATAATCTAAGTAAATATAACATTTTTTTCTTAATGCAGTACCTTGGTCTAAATATTTAATGAAAAAGTTTTTTGCAGCTTTAATATTACATAAAGAATAGTTTAACTCACCTAGTTTAAATAAAAAAATAGGTAGATGCAATTTTTCATATCCATCGAAATACACACCGAATGCAGCAGAATAATTTTTTTGAGAAATATACATATCTGCTTTTGTCATATATTCATAAATCATATCAATATTATTATTATAATCTACTTTTTCTACTATGGTTCTTCTAAGTGCGTTAAGTATTTTGATAAAATCATTCTTAGCTTTATTATCCATTTTATGATTTAACCAGTAATATGCTTCATCATACTTTTTCTCATTTATTAATATTTTCAACAATTTTATCAAAGCATAAATATTCTTATCATTTGTATTAATAAGATTAATAAGATAGCTCTTTTTATCTTCAATTGAATCTAAACTATCTAATTTATCAATGACTTCCTTCTTTTTAATTGCCGGACCATTCTTTTTAATTTCACTAACCTTTTTAACCATTTTAATTAAATAACTAACTTCCAAAGGATATTTCTTTTCAACACAAAGCTTTTGTAAACTTTCTAAATCATTAATACAGGAATTATAGTTACAATTATCAAAATTGTTTTCCGCACTATCATACAATTCTAATATATCAGCAGGACAGTGTACACAATTAATATATTGATTCGTCTTAGAATAGTCATAGATATTATTATTATTTGTTAGAGCTTTTAATACCTTAAAATAAAATGCCATATTAAAATTAGTTTTAAAACAACTGTCATAAGCCTGTAAATAAGTCAAGGCGTGATCATATTGTTCTAAATTAACATACACCCTAAATAAACCATAATATGCCGCCCTTGAATCACTATTTTCATCTCTTGCAATAGCCTCTTCAAAATATCCAATAGCAGAATAATTATTTCCAGCTAATAACTCGGTTTTTCCCAACAAAATACAAAGTTTATAATTCATAGGAGATATTTGAATTAAATGATATAATTTTTTCTTTAACACCTCAATATCATTATCAGAAATAGCTTTTTTTCTAAAAATATTTTTAATTATATTAAGCTCCACCATATAATCTTTTTTTTCAATATCAGTCATATTATCACCACGCAATATATTATACTGTTAAAAGTAAATAAATCAAGAAAAAATACTACATCTTTTTAAAATGTCTAATATAAAATGATATAATAAAATAAAAATTGCTTTTTAATTAAAGTTTAATTTGACAATAAATAAAAAAATGATATCATAAGATGAAATGTTTTATAGAATAATAATTATAAAGAGACTATTATTAAATAGTATCTGAAAGGAGGAAAAATGTTTAAATTAATTTCAAAATATGAACCAAGCGGTGATCAACCAAAAGCAATAAAAGAACTAGTAAATGGCATAAACGCTGGAAAAAAAGAGCAAGTATTATTAGGTGCAACAGGAACAGGAAAAACATTCACCATAGCCAATGTTATCAAAGAAGTAAATAAACCAACATTGGTACTAGCACACAATAAGACGTTGGCCGGACAGCTATATGGTGAACTAAAAGAATTGTTTCCAGAGAATAAAGTAGAGTATTTTGTATCATATTATGATTATTATCAACCAGAAGCATATGTTCCTTCAACAGATACTTATATTGAAAAAGATTCATCAATAAATGACGAGATAGATGAATTGCGTCATGCAGCAACTTCAGCCCTTATAAGCAGAAGAGACGTTATTGTAGTTGCTTCAGTATCATGTATTTATGGAATTGGAGAAGTAGAAGAATATAAAAGTAAGATGTTAACACTTTCTGTAGGTGATCATATAGATAGAAATAAAGTATTATCTAAATTAGTAGAAATGCTATATGAAAGAAACGAATTAGATTTTAAAAGAGGTACCTTTAGAGTAAAAGGAGATGTCTTAGAAATAATTCCTGCCAATCAGAATACACAGGGTTATAGAATAGAATTTTTTGATGATGAGATTGATAGAATAGCAGAAATTGATACATTAACAGGACATATCATCGATAGCAAAAAAAACATATCAATATTTCCTGCAAGTCACTTTGTTGTAAGTGATATAAAGTTACAAGAAGCCATTAGAAGAATAAAAATAGAACTACAAGAAAGATTAAATGAATTAAGAACTCAAAATAAATTGTTAGCAGCAGAAAGACTCGAACAAAGAACTAATTATGATTTAGAAATGCTTGAGGAAACAGGATTTTGTTCAGGAATTGAAAACTATTCAGCACCAATGGCTGGAAGAAAGCCAGGTGAAACTCCAACAACTCTTATGGACTTCTTTCCAAAAGATTACTTATTGGTTGTAGATGAATCACACGTTACATTACCACAAGTAAGAGGAATGTATAATGGAGATAGAGCTAGAAAAATGAATCTTGTAGATTATGGATTTAGACTACCAAGTGCCTTAGATAATAGACCTCTAAAATATGATGAATTCGAAAAAAAGATAAATCAGGCTATTTATATATCCGCAACTCCTGGAGAATTAGAATTAGAACATACTAATGGAAAATATGTAGAACAAATCATAAGACCTACAGGTCTTCTAGACCCAACTATTGAAGTTAGAAAAACAGAAGGACAAATCGATGACCTAGTTGGTGAAATTAATGATAGAATAAAAAAAGATGAAAGAGTATTAATCACAACATTAACAATCAGAATGGCAGAGGAGTTGACAAATTATCTCAAGGAATTAGATATTAAAGTTGCCTATTTACATAGTGAAGTAAAAACACTTGAAAGAATGCAAATAATTCATGATGTGAGAGCAAAAAAATATGATGTCCTAGTTGGAATCAACTTATTAAGAGAAGGGTTGGATATTCCCGAAGTATCTCTAATAGCCATATTGGATGCAGATAAAGAAGGTTTCTTAAGAAGTACTAGAAGTCTTATTCAAACTATAGGAAGATGTGCAAGAAACGCAAATGGCCATGTTATTTTATATGGGGATAAGATTACGGATTCAATGAAAGAAGCAATAGAAGAAACAACAAGAAGAAGAAAGATTCAAGAAGAATATAACGAACAAAATGGTATTACACCTCAAACAATAATAAAAGAAATAAGAGAAGTAATAACAAATACAGATGACAAAGGAAATAAAAAAGAAAAGAAGAAAATGACTAAAAAAGAATTAGAACTTGCCATATACAACATAGAAGAAGAAATGAAAGAGGCTGCAAGAAATCTAGACTTTGAAAGGGCTATGGAATTAAGAGATATTCTTTTTGAAATGAAGACAAAATAGTATGAAGAAATATAAAAAGATATATATAGAAATAACAAATGTTTGTAACCTAAATTGTTCATTTTGTTCTTCGGTAGAAAGAAAAAGAAAATTTATGAGCACCTCAGAATTTGAGACAATTTTAAAAAAAGTTAATAATTACACAGATATAATTTATTTACATGTTAAAGGAGAACCCTTAATTCATCCCCAAATAATTGAAATGATTCAATTAGCAGAAAAATACAAACTAAAAGTAAATATAACAACGAACGGAGTGCTATTTGAAAAATATTCCAAAGAACTTGGAAAATTCAATAATATAAGCAAAATTAATTTTTCGCTGCACTCAGAAAACAATAAACATAACTATCTAGAAAGTATATTTAATAACATAAATCATTTATCAAATAATACAACGATAATATATAGATTATGGACATTAAAAGATGGCAGATTGGATAAAAAATCAACAAATATTGTTGATAAAATAAAAAAGCACTATAAATTATCCACAGAAGATGTGGAAAAAATCATTAAAGAAAGAAACATTAAAATAAAATCATCGATTTATGTGGATAAAGACAATTATTTTGAGTGGCCTCATATTAATAAACATAATAGTAGAGGGTATTGCCATGCACTAAAAACACATATTGCTATCTTAGTAGATGGTACAGTAGTTCCTTGTTGTCTAGACTCAAACGGGATAATTGAATTAGGAAACATTTACAATCAAGAATTAGATGATATAATAAAAAGTCAGAGATATCAAAACTTAAGGAAGTCATTTCAAGATAGATATCCTACAGAAAGACTTTGTCAATCATGTACATTTAAAGAGAAATTTTAGGAGCAGTAAGACATGAAGAAAAAAGAAGTAATTGCATATAAAGCATTTTTTGAGGGACTAGTAAATGGAATAGACGGCATATCTTATGAAGTTGGAAAGGAATACGCAACATCAGATGAATTACAATATATGAAAGGTGGCTTTCATATGTGTGAAAAGCCAGAAGATTGCTTTCGCTTTTTGAAACCTGAAATAACCAAAGTTGAACTTACGTTGGTTAAAGGATATGGTAAAATGTATGGCTTTGACGCTGGATATCGAGCTTACGATGATACACTAGGATATATCTATATTTGTGAGAAGATGAGGATTTTAAAAGTATTTTCAAGAGAAGAAATAATAGAAATGGCATTAAAAATGGATACAACTAGATTAGAAATATTTTTAAGTCTATATCCACTTACAGAAGAAGAAAAAGAATTATTTAAAAAGGCGTTTAGAAATCAAAGCTCCATATTTGGGCACGAATCAATACCTAAGCTAATTGACAGAACTCAAAAGAAATTTATAAAAAGAAAGGATGATAATCATGGATAAGATAGTAATTAAAGGAGCAAGAGAAAATAATTTAAAAAATATAGATATAGAGTTGCCAAAAAATAAACTTATTGTTATGACAGGATTATCCGGAAGTGGTAAATCATCACTTGCCTTTGATACAATATATGCAGAAGGGCAAAGAAGATATGTAGAAAGCTTATCTGCTTACGCAAGACAATTTCTCGGTGGCACAGAAAAGCCTGATGTTGATTCAATAGAGGGTTTATCACCTGCCATATCAATTGACCAAAAAACAACTAATAATAATCCAAGATCTACAGTAGGAACTGTTACTGAAATATATGACTATTTACGTTTGGTTTTTGCACGAGTTGGAGAACCATTTTGCCCAAATCACAATATTCCTATAACTTCTCAAAGCGTCGAGGAGATGACTAATAAACTAATGGAATACCCTCTAGGAACCAAAATGATTATAATGTCACCTGTAGTACATGGAGAAAAAGGGACACATAAAGATCTCTTTGACAATCTTAGAAAAGAGGGCTATGTAAGAGTAAGAGTTAACAAGGAGATGTATGATTTAAGTGAAGAAATAAACCTAGATAAAAACAAAAAAGACAATATTGAAGTGGTAATTGATAGACTAGTTTTAAAAGAAGAATCCCGCTCGCGATTATTTGAAGCACTTGAAGGAGCAACGAAGCTATCTAAAGGTAAAGTTGTGATAGAGATATTAGGAGATAATAAAAAAGAATTAGTTTTTTCCGAATCATTTGCATGTCCATACTGTGAATTTTCATTACCTGAATTAGAACCAAGGCTATTTAGCTTTAACGCTCCATATGGAGCATGCCCTGACTGTAAAGGATTGGGAATCAATCTACAGATAGATGAGGACTTGTTGATACCTGATGACACAAAATCAATTGAGGATGGTTGTATAAAAACACTAACAGATGATCCTGAGGGAATGGACTATTTAAAATTAGAATGTCTATGTAAACATTATAAAATTAAAATGAATACTCCTTGGAAAAAAATTAAGAGAAAACATCAAGAATACATATTATATGGCTCTGATGAAATAATACACTTTCAGTATTCTTCAAAAGGTGGAACAAAATATAATAAAAGAGAATTCTATGAGGGTATCATCAACAATTTAGAAAGAAGATATATGACAACAAGCTCAACTTGGATTAGAGAATGGCTTGAAAACTATATGGTAGAACACACTTGTGATACATGCCATGGTGCAAGATTATCAGAAGATGTATTATCCGTAAAATTAGGTGGCAAAAATATATTTGAAGTTACAGAAATGTCAATTAAAGATCTTATTCCATTTTTTAATAATCTAAAGTTAACAGAAGAAAAGAAAGAAATTGCAAAATTAGTTATTAAAGAAATCTTGGATAGATTAAATTTTCTATCAAATGTTGGTCTTGAATACTTAACTTTAAGTAGAAGTGCAGGGACTTTATCAGGAGGAGAAGCACAACGTATAAGATTAGCGACACAAATTGGATCTCACCTAACTGGAGTGCTTTATGTGTTAGATGAACCAAGCATTGGTCTTCATCAAAGAGATAATGATAGATTAATAAAATCACTATTAGATATGCGAGATTTAGGCAACACATTAATAGTAGTTGAACACGATACAGATACTATGCTAGCAAGCGATTACCTAGTTGATATAGGTCCCGGTGCGGGAGATAAAGGAGGATACATTGTTGCCCAAGGAACTCCAAAAGAGGTAATGAATAATGAAAAAAGTATAACTGGACAATACTTAAGTGGCAAAATTAGTATTGAAGTACCAAAAAAAAGAAGAAAAGGCAACAAAAAATATTTAAAAATCAAAGGAGCAAAGGAAAATAATTTAAAAAATATAGATGTTGACATTCCACTAGGAACATTGACATTAATAACTGGAGTAAGTGGAAGCGGAAAGTCAACATTAATAAATGAAATTTTGTCAAAAGCAGTTTATCAAAAAATTTATAAATCCAAAGAAAAACCTGGCAAACATGATAAAATATTAGGAATTGATAATTTAGATAAGGTTGTTGCAATCTCACAAAACCCAATTGGAAGAACACCACGCTCAAATCCCGCAACATATACAGGCGTATTTGATGACATTAGAGAACTTTTTACAAATACAAAAGAGGCCAAGATGTATGGATTTGAAAAAAATAGATTTTCCTTTAACGTAAAAGGTGGAAGGTGCGAAGCATGCAGAGGTGACGGAGTTAAAAAAATCGAAATGCATTTTCTACCAGATGTATATGTACCATGTGAAGTGTGTCATGGAACAAGATATAATACTGAAACTTTAAACATAAGATATAAGGGGAAGAATATTGCAGATGTACTAGATATGAGAGTATCAGAAGCGTTAGAGTTCTTTGAAAATGTCCCTAAAATTAAAAGAAAACTTCAGGTAATTGAAGATGTTGGATTAGGTTACATAAAATTAGGGCAAAGTGCTCCAACATTATCAGGAGGAGAAGCAGAAAGAGTAAAATTAGCAAAAGAATTACAAAAACAAGCAACAGGAAAAACATTATTTATATTGGATGAGCCTACTACAGGATTACATACTGCCGATATAAAGCGCTTACTTGCAATTTTGCAAAAAATAGTAGATAATAAAGACACCGTAGTAATAATTGAACACAATCTTGATGTAATAAAAGTAGCTGATTATATAATAGATTTAGGACCAGAGGGAGGAGACGGAGGAGGAACAGTTGTAGCAACAGGGACTCCAGAAGAAGTATCAAAGGTCAAAGAATCATATACAGGTCAGTTTTTAAAAAAAATATTATAGGTGGAGATTAGATGCAGTTAATAATTAAAGAAAAAAACAAACTAAGAATTAATAAACTATTTGATTGGATAATCCATATGATTGGTTACACACTAGTATTTATCTTAGTAACCAGTATATTTGATTCAATATATATTGATAATAACCATTTAATACTTTGGTCAGCTATCATAGTCCTACTTATATCAATATTAAATAAAACTGTGAAACCAATTTTAATAACACTAACTATTCCAATAACAGGAATTACATTGGGACTGTTTTACCCATGCATAAATGTATTTATTTTGAAATTAGTTGATTGGCTATTAAAAGATCACTTTACAATAAAAAATATCTATACTGCATTATTAGCCGCAATACTTTTATCAATAACAAACTTTATTATGCAAGAAATTATAAATAATATAATAGAAAAGGTAAAAAGTCATGAATAGTGTATTCTTAAACTTAGGTATTATTCAAATTAAATGGTATTCTATATTTATATTATTAGCAGTCATAATAGCATACTTTTTATTTAAAACAGAAGCAAAAAAGAAAGAGCTTTCAGAAGAAGATATTAATAATATAGTTTTTTATGGATTTATTATAGGTATCATTGGAGCAAGAACATACTATGTATTATTTAATTTGGACTTCTATTTAACTAATCCACTAGAAATATTACAAATATGGCATGGAGGACTTGCAATACACGGAGGATTAATTGCTGCACTAATCTTTTTAATAATATATACGAGAAAGAAGAGAATTAATCTAATATTATTATTGGATATTATAGTAATTGGGCTAATACTTGCCCAATCAATTGGAAGATGGGGCAACTTCTTTAATCAAGAAGCATTTGGAAGAATAGTTTCAAAATCTATTTTAGTAAAACAACATATTCCAAGATTTATCATAAATGGCATGTATATATCAGGATATTATAGAGAACCAACGTTCTTATATGAATCTATACTCTCATTTATAGGATTTATTGTATTAAATGTGTTAAGAATAACCAAAAATCTTAAAACAGGAATAATCACAAGTTTATATTTAACATGGTATGGTATGTCAAGACTTGCTATTGAGTCATTAAGAACTGACTCACTTATGTTAGGATCCTTCAAGATAGCACAACTTATATCATTGTTAGGAATTATATCAGGAGTAATAATTTTAATATTAAGTATTAAAAAAAATAACTATTATAAAGAAGATTATATATATAGGAGGTAATTTATGTATAAAAAAGTTGTTGTTTTTGGTGGAGGAACAGGGATTTCATATTTATTAAAAGGATTAAAAGACTTCCCAATAGATATCACAGCTGTCATAACAGTTTCAGATAATGGCAGATCAACGGGAAAGCTAAGAAAAGAATTTCATACTCCAGCAGTAGGGGATATTAGAAAAGTTATAACTAATTTATCTCAAATTGATGAGCCAATTAAAGATATGATGTCATATAGATTTAATACATCAAGTGATTTAGACGGACATGCCGTTGGAAATCTCATTTTAACAGCTATGTTAGATATCACAGGGTCATTAAAAGACTCAATAGCTCATTTAAGTAAGCTATTAGACGTAAAGCACACGGTTTTACCTATATCTGAAGATTCAAATTTAACACTAATGGGACTAGATATTGATGGAAATATTATTGAAGGAGAAGAACAAATAACTAAATCACAACGAAAATTTGAAAGAATTTTCTATAAAAATGAACCAACAGTACTTCCAGAGGTTATAAAAGCAATAAAAAATGCAGATTTAATTATTTTTAGTATGGGAAGTTTATATACAAGTATTTTACCTAACATTATATGCAAGCAAGTAAAAGAAGCCTTAAATGAAACAAAAGCACCAATAATGTACTTATGTAATATTGTAACGCAACCAGGAGAAACAGATAATTTTACAGTTGGAGATCATGTTGAATTATTAAATAAATATTTAGAAACGAAAAAGTTAGATGTTGTAATCGCCAACAATAAAAAAGTAAGCGAAGAATTTGCAAAAAAATATGAGAGTGAAGAGCAAAAAGATCCAGTAATTATTGATAAAGAAAAATTGAAGAGTATTGGTGTAGAATTAATTGATGATGATCTATTAACTATAGACGATAATACATTAAAGCATGATAGTCTAAAATTAAGTTCACTAATCTTTTCATATTTAATGAGGAAATAATGTCATATACAATAGAAATAAAAAAAGAAATTTCAGCAAAAAAAAATACGACTTCAGAATCAATAGCAGAATTATCAGCATACATTAGAAATAATAGTAATATAACTGATAAAAATATAATAATTACAACTGAAAATCACTTTTTAATAAATAGAATAAAAGAACAGATAAAAGATTTATTTGACATATCGGCGAAAGAAGAGATAATTGAAAATTTAAATTTTAGCAAAAATGTGTTATATCAACTTATGATAGATAAAAAATTAGATATAATATGCAAAAGTTTGGGCATTTATGATGAACATAATAATTTTCTTGATAATGTACCTAAATACATAGTAGGAGCAAATGAAGAAATAAGAGCCTATCTAAGAGGAGCCTTCTTTGCTACAGGAAGCATAAATGATCCAAAAAAGTCAAGATACCATCTAGAAATATTAACATATACTCCACAAGAATCCGTTTTTATACAAAAATTATTAAACTTATTTGATTTAAATGCAAAAATTTTGGCAAGGGATAAAGGGTATATGATTTATATAAAAGAAGCAGAGAAAATAAGTGACTTTATAAAAATTCTAGGAGCAAATAAAGCAGTAATGTATTATGAAAATGTAAGGATATATAGAGAAGAAAAAAATAAAACAAACAGACTGAATAATTGCGAACAAGCTAATATGGACAAAGTATTTGAGACTGCCAATGAACAATTAAAGCAAATTGAAATAATTGAACAAAACGATGGAAAAATGTTACTAGATGACAAAACTAAACAAGCCTTAGAATATAGAAAAAAATATCCCGAAACATCATTAAAAGAATTAGCAGAAATTATAAGTGTGGAAACAGGAAAGTCAATTACCAAATCAGGTCTGAACCATAGAATGAGAAAAATCAAGGATCTAGCTAAAAAGTTTGCACAAACAAACGAATGATAACAAAAATTGCAGAAAAAAATGCAATTTTTTGTTTACACTTACAAATAAAAGGCTTATTGTTTTCTTAAATATATGATGATATACTATAATATAATAAGAGGTGGTTAGTATGATAGATACAATAAATGTAATGATTGAGAATGCCAAATATCAATACAGTAAAGGAATAACACTTGAAGAAATATTAACTGAGCACAGAGATAAATACAAGTTTCCTGTCTTACTTGCTAGAATTAATAACAGGTTAAAAGAGTTATCTACAAAAATTGAGGAAGATTCCGAAATAGAATTTCTTGATTTGACATCCCCAGAAGGAAATAGGACACATATTAATGGACTAATTTTAATTCTCTTATATGCAATTAATACACTTTACGGAAAAAAGGCAAAGATTCGAGTAGAACACTCGCTTGATAAAGGAATCTATATAAAAACATACTTTAAAATAAATGAATCTAAACTTAATGAAATATATCAAGTAATGGTTGAAATAATAAAAAAAGATTTACCAATTAGTAAACTCAATATAGATAGAATAGAAGCTATGAAGTATTTTGAAGAATCTGGTGAGGAGACCAAATCAGGAGTATTAAAGTATAATACAGATAATTATATAACATTGTACAGATTAGGAAATATTTATGATTATTTTTATAGTCTTATGCCAATTTCAACAGGATATATAAAGTCTTTTGCATTAACATTTATTGATGATACAAGTTTTGTACTTAGATTCCCAACAATTTACATAAATAACAGGATAAAACCATACCAACACCATCCTCATATGTTTGAGGTATTTAGTGAATATAAAAACTGGGCAGAATTAATGGGGATTAGAAGCTCTGTTGATTTAAATAGAGTAGTATCAACAGGAAAAATAAGCGAATTAATAAAAATTGATGAAACACTACAAAGTAATAGATTATTATCAATAGCGAAGGAAATCAATGCTAAAAAGAATAAAATTAAAATAGTATTAATGGCAGGTCCATCATCCTCAGGAAAAACCACAACATCGAGAAAGTTGTGCATGTATCTTAAAAGTTTTGGTCTTAACCCTAAAACAATAGGAATGGATGATTACTTTGTTGATAAAGATAAAACACCAGTTGATGAGAATGGTAATTATGATTATGAATGCTTAGAAGCAGTTGACCTTAAACTATTTGATAAGCAAATGCAAGAATTATTGGAAGGAAAAAAAGTTAAAACACCAACATATAATTTTGCATTGGGTAAAAAAGAGTTAACAACAGATATGCAATTAGAAGAAAATGACATAGTTATAATTGAAGGAATTCATGCATTAGATACGAAAATAATGACAAATATACCTAGAGATAAAAAATATAAAATATATATAAGTCCACTAACGGAACTTAATATAGATTCTCATAATAGAATACCTACTACAGACAACAGATTACTAAGAAGAATAATAAGAGATAATAGAACAAGAGAATATAATGTAGAAAACACATTAAAACAATGGGCAAGCGTCAGACAAGGTGAAGAAAAATACATTTTCCCATATCAAGATGAGGCTGATGTAACAATAAATTCAGCAGCTATATACGAAATAGGAGTATTAAAAACGTATGCCGAACCATTATTATATTCAGTAGATAGTAACTCACCATATTATGAAGAAGCAAAAAGGTTAATTAACTTCTTAAGAATGTTTTTGCCAATTCCATCAGAATCTATACCTGAAGATGCTGTTATCAGAGAATTTATTGGTGGAGGATACTTTCATGAATAAAATTTGAGTAATAGAAAATAATATGTTGAAAGAAATTAATAAAAAATATATAATTAAATAAAGGAGAATGATAATATGATAAAAGTAGCAATTAATGGATTTGGAAGAATTGGAAGATTATGTTTTAGATTAATGGAAGAAAATCCAGAGTTTGAAGTAGTTGCAATCAATGATTTGACAGATGCAGAGCAACTTGCTTATTTATTGAAATACGATACTAATCACAGAAACTATAGAATTAATGATATTAAAGATGATGGAGAGTTCATTGTTATTGGTAATAGAAAAATAAAGATATATGCAGAAAAAGATCCTGCAATGTTACCATGGAAAGATTTAGATATAGATGTTGTATTTGAATGTACAGGGTTATTTACCTCAGAAGAAAAAGCAATGGCTCATATAAATGCAGGAGCAAAACACGTCATTATTTCCGCTCCAGCAAAAGGAGATATTAAAACAATAGTTTATAATGTAAACCATGAAATCTTAACAGGAGATGAAAAAATTATATCAGCAGCAAGTTGTACAACCAATTGTCTTGCTCCAGTAGTAGATGTATTAGATAGAGAATTTGGAATCAAAAAAGGATATATGACAACTGTTCATGCATATACAAACGATCAAGCAACTCTTGATATTCCACATAAGAAAGGAATTAAAGCCCGTAGAGGACGTGCCTGTGCTGCAAATATTATTCCTGCATCAACAGGAGCTGCTTCAGCTATAGGAAAAGTTTGCCCAAATCTTGATGGAAAGTTAGAAGGAACAGCTATGAGAGTACCAGTTCCAACAGGCTCAGTTGTAGATTTAGTTCTTGAATTAGGAAGAAACACAACAGTAGAAGAAATTAATAATGTATTAAAAAATAATACTAATGAAACATTAGAATATACTGAAGATCCAATTGTTTCAAGCGATGTAATTGGAAGAAGATGTGGATCATTGGTAGATGCTTTATCAACAAGTGTATTAGATACTGAATCTGGTCAGCTTGTAAAAGTAGTATCATGGTATGACAATGAAATGAGCTACACTGCTCAGATGGTTAGAACTGCTAAATACCTTATGACAAAATAAAGGAATTGTTTCCTTTTTTTTTATAAAAAAAAATGTTATACTCAAAGTAGATAGGAGATTGTAAAATGAAGACGATAAGAGATTTAGATATTGAAAATAAGAAAGTAATAATAAGGTGTGACTTTAATGTCCCAATAGAAAACGGAATAATAGTTGATGATACTAGAATTAAAGGTGCACTAGAGACTATTAAATATTGTATAAAAAATAATGCTAAAATCATATTGATGTCACATTTAGGCAGAATAAAAGAAGAAAAAGACCTAAAGAAAAATAATTTAGCTCCAGTTGCAAAGAGATTATCAGAACTTCTAGAACAAGATATTTTATTCTGCGATAAGACAAGAGGAGAAGAACTTGAAGAAACAATAAAAAGTATGGAGCCTAGAGATATCCTATTAATTCAAAATACAAGATACGAAGATTTAGATGGGAAAAAAGAAAGTGGAAATGATCCTGAACTTGGAAAATACTGGGCATCCCTAGGAGATGTTTTTATAAATGATGCCTTTGGAACAATTCATAGAGCACACGCGTCAAACGTAGGAATTGCTAGCAGAATTGAATCAGCTATAGGGTTCTTAATTGAAAAAGAACTTAAAGCTTTAAATACATTAAATAGTCCGGAAAGACCATTTATCGTAATTTTAGGCGGTGCAAAAGTAGCTGATAAAATTGGTGTAATAAAAAATCTTGTTACTAAAGCAGATCAAATACTAATTGGTGGAGGAATGGCATTCACCTTTCTAAAAGCAAAAGGTTATAATGTTGGAAAATCATTAGTAGATAATGATAACATTGATTTTTGTAAAGAAATTTTGCAAAAATATCCAGATAAAATTATACTTCCAGTGGATTTTGCAGTTACTAATGAGTTTACTAATGATGAAGAGTATAGAGAAAAAACAATAGACAATATTTCAGACGATGAGATGGGCCTAGATATTGGAAGTCAAACAACGGCAATGTATAAGAGCATAGTATTAAAAGCCGCAACAATTATTTGGAATGGTCCTATGGGAGTATATGAATTTGAAAAGTATAAGAAAAATACAGATGAATTATTAGAGTTTATATGCAACCATAATATTAAAACTATTCTAGGAGGAGGAGATACTGTTGCTTCGGCAACCAAATTGGGATATAAGGACAAAGTTTATCATGCATCAACAGGTGGAGGAGCAACATTGGAATACCTAGAAGGAAAAGAATTGCCGGGATTATCTGCAATTAAATAGGTGATATAATTGAGTAATTTTAAAGTTCATATAGTTGATAAAAACAATCATGATCATCTTAAGATGATAAATGATTATGAAATAAAAAAAAGAATGCCGCCAGTTATAAGTAATTACATACAATCTTCAGAAAAAACATCAGATAATGAAATTAATTTATATTTATTTACAAACCAGCAGAACTCTATAAAAGATGTTTGTCACCTTTACGGTGTAAAAGATATAAAAATATGTAGTATAGAATACCCAATCATCAAAGGTATTGAAGAATCAGAAAAAAAGATAGTAATATGGGCAACAGAATATGCGATAAGTGTATTAGGGATGGAAGAAGTATTTGTCAAAGTATCACCGGATAATAGCCAACTTAAAGTATTTCTTCAAAATAATAACTATGAAAACTTAGGAATAGAAGATAGAAAAATTATATTCTTAAAAGAAAATAAAAAGGACTATAAAAGACATATTCATATTTAGAATCGATAGGAGGAACTTCTATGAAAATTGGAATTTTTACTGAGACTTATACACCATATATAAGTGGTTTGGTTACCAGTGAAGTAATGCTAAAAAATGCCCTAGAAAAACAAGGCCACGAAGTCTATGTAGTTACTGCCAACCTAGAAAGTTTTAAATATGAATGGAATCCAGAAAAAAGAATTTTAAAAATACCAGGATTGCCAACCGGAATATATGATTCAAGGTTAACCAGTATATATCCAGTAAAAGCAGTAAAAAAAATAAAGAGTTGGAAATTAGACGTAATACATTCACAAACAGAGTTTGCAATAGGAACGTTTGCGAGATTAATTGCAAAACAATTCCATATCCCGCTTGTTCACACGTATCACACATTATATGAAGACTATGTTCATTACATAACCAAGGGATATTTTAATAAATCAAGTAAAAAACTAGTTGAATATTTAACAAGATTTTACTGTGATACAACCGCAACAGAATTAATTGTACCTACAAATAAAATATATAAATTATTTAAAGAAAAATATAAGTTCAAAAAAAATATTCATGTTATCCCAACAGGAATTGAAGTTGAACGATTCTATAAAGAAAAGGTCGACACTAAACAAGTTGACTTACTTAGGAAGTCTCATAGCCTTTCGAAAAAAGATTTTATAATCTTATTTGTAGGGCGTTTAGCAGAAGAAAAAAATATAGAATTTTTAATCAATGCCGAAAAAAAGATGGCAGAAAAACATAGTAATATTAAACTACTTATTGTTGGTGATGGCCCCGATAAAGAGAAGTATGAAGAATTATCAAGAAAGCTAAAACTAGAAAAAAATATCATTTTTACAGGTAAGGCCGCATGGGAAGACATGCCATACTACTATCATATATCAAATGTTTTTGCTACCGCCTCAAAAACTGAAACTCAAGGATTAACAGTTATTGAAGCAATGGCAGCTAATACTGTACCAGTATGCATGAGGGATGAAGCTTTCTTAAGCATGATTACAGAAGATTTAAACGGACTATTTTTTGAAACAGAAGAAGAGTACAAAAATAAAATTTTATATTTGTATGAAAACAAAAAACAATTAGATTATCTTAATAAACAGGCAAGAATTCAAGCAGAGCATTATGGCTCAAAAAACTATGCAGATAGAGCACTTGAAGTGTACAAAAGAGCCATCAAGGAAAAACAAGAAGAAAACAGATTTGGGTTTATATCTACTATAACAAAGAAAATAAAGGAGATATTTAATGATAGTAATACTTAATAATAAATGTAATTTATCGAAAACAGAGTTTATAAAATACCAAGAAGAGTTAAAAACAATTAATACAGAACACGAAGTGGTATTATGCCCGACTTATTTAAATATTAATAATTGCCAACTAGAAACAATTAAGATTGGTGCACAAAATGTAAGTTGCACAGATAATGGCGCATATACTGGAGAAATATCAGCTAGAGACTTAAAAGATTCAGGTGTAAAATATACGATAGTTGGTCATAGCGAGAGACGAAAATATCAAAATGAAAGTAACTACGATATAAACGAAAAAATAAAAAGGTTATTAGAAAATGACATTACCCCTATTTTGTGTATAGGTGAAACAGAAGATGAGCGAAATAATGGGCTAGTAGAATACATTATAAACAAACAGCTAAGTGAATCACTAAGAGGACTGTTGGAAGAAAAGATAAAAAAAATAATAATTGCCTATGAGCCAATATGGTCTATTGGAACTGGATTGATACCGGATATAGATGATATAATTAATGTAAATAACTTTATAAAAAAGCTATATCCCAATAATCAAATAATATATGGAGGATCTGCAAATGAAAATAATATTCAAAATTTAAAATCAAAAGCCATAGATGGATATTTATTAGGCGGTTTAAGTCTAAAACCCGAAAAAATAAAAGAATTTTTAGACCAATTATAATAATTATGACAACTATTCGACAGAAGTTGTCTTTTTTTTTACTTTTCATTTTTTCCGACATATTATATAATGTTAAATGTGTGTGATATATGATAAGAGGATAAAATGGAAAAAATAAGACTATTAGTAATAGACGATAACACATCGCTTATAGAATTAATTAAGGAGTATTTTGAAGAATCATCTATCATAGAAGCAGCATTAACTGCCAAAGATGGAAAAGAAGGAATTAAACAAATAGAAAGTAAACAGGACGAATTTGACATGATACTTCTGGACCTCGTTATGCCTAATAAAGATGGAATAGAAGTATTAAAGTATTTGAAAAATAAACAAATCGATAAAAAAATAATTGTACTAACATCCTACAATGCCCAAAGTATGATAAGAAGAGTTTCAGAATTAGGAGCAGACTATTTAATTTTAAAACCATTTGAACTAAGCGTATTGGAAGAGAAAATTTTGGAAATTGCAAATAATAACGCCCAAGGAAATACTATAGATATATATAACAACAATCTTCAAATCTCAATAACTAAAACACTACACGACCTGGGAGTACCATCTCATGTTAAAGGTTATCAATATATCAGAGAGGGAATAATACTTGTATATAACAATCCAACAATTATTGGAGGTATAACTAAAGAGTTATATCCAGCTATAGCGAGAAAGTTTAATTCAACAACTTCAAGAGTAGAACGTGCAATTAGACATGCAATAGAGATAAGCTGGAATAGAGCAAACTGGGATTTAATGGAAGAACTGTTTGGTTACAGTGTAGATATTGATAAGGCAAAACCAACAAACTCAGAGTTTATAGTTACAATTGCTGATAAATTAAGATTGGAATATAATAGACCACTTATGAATTATTAGTAGGTCTTTTATTGTGTAATTATGTTGACAATAATTAAAAAAAACATTATACTTAGTTTATAAAATATGTTTGGAGGACACAATTTATGGAACGTAAGATAGAAAAATACCTACTTAAGTGGAAAAATGATATTATCAGAAAGCCATTAATATTATATGGTCCAAAACAGATAGGAAAAACATATACAGCATTAAATTTTGGGAAAAAAGAGTACAAAAACACAGTATATTTTAACATCGATAATAATGATGAACTTATTACACTATTTACTAAAGAGAAGTCTACAGAGAAGATTATTCTCAACTTATCATTAATTATAGGAGAAACAATATTAAAAGAAGATACACTAATTATATTTGATAATGTTAATGAATTGGAATTTGTAAAAGGATTAAAATTATTTGGAAGTGAGCATAGTGAGTACCATATTATTGCAATAACTTCAAGAAGACAAAATCTGTCATTATTTAAGTCTGAAGAACTACAATTTAAGGGAATGACAGAATTAGATTTTGAAGAATATTTATGGGCAAGAGGAGAAAAAAACTTATCAAATCTGATTAGAGAGTCATTTACAAAGCGAAAAACTTGCCCATTTCATAAGGTAGCACTAGATATGTTTACAGAGTATCTTCAAGCAGGAGGATTGCCAGAGACAGTTCTTGCGAGTATAGAAGGAAAAAGTCAATATGAGCTGGAAGCTATTAAACAAAAAATTATTGATGTTTATAAAAAAGAAGCAATTACAAATAAAAACTTGATTGATATACCTAGAAGCATTGAAGTAATTGATTCGATACCAAAACAACTAAAAAAAGATAATAAAAAATTTCAATACGGAATTATTGGTTCAGGAAAGAGAGCCAAGGAATATATAAGCAGTATTGATAGTTTAGTTAATAATCAAATATTATATAGAAGTTATAAAGTAAAGGAAATTAGATCTCCTTTAAGTAGTTCTAGAGATAAAGAAAGTTTCAAACTATATTTACCAGATGATGGACTACTATATACCATGCTACATATGAATTATAAGAAACTAAAAGCTGATGAAGAACTAAAAGAGACGCTTTATGAAAATCATGTTGCTAAAACACTAGCAGAAAATTCACACCCACTATACTATTATCAATCAGATGGCAAAGCAGAAGTTAATTTTGTAATCCAAAATCGAATGGGCCAAATCATACCAATAGAGATAACAACAAAAACAAATTCTAAAGCAAAATCTCTATCATTCTTTATGAAAAAACATACTGTATCACAAGCGTATAGAATTACAGAAAACAACTTTTCCACAAAAAAGGAAATTAGATACATCCCAATTTATGCAACTTTTTGCCTAGAATCTTCTAATATATAGTAACCTCTACAAAATTAAATAACTAATATCAATAAAAAGAGAAAAAAAGGCTTGCAAAAGTTTTTTTTTATTGATATAATTAACTACGTGTGACTGCTTAGATGTACGAGGTTGCCGATACGCTAGGGTAAGTTGATAATAAAATACAACAAAGCTGTCGGGTTATTCGTTCGGAGCAAGTCTATACTAGATATAGGCGAAGGGAGGATATTAAATGTCAACAGAAAAAATACGTATTAGAATTAAAGCATATGATCATAGAATTCTAGACAATGCAGCAAAGAAAATTGTTGAAACTGCAAAAAGAACTGGTGGAAACATCTCAGGTCCAGTACCACTTCCAACAGAAATTGAAAAGTTTACAATATTAAGAGCTGTACACAAATATAAGGATTCGCGTGAACAATTTGAAATGCGTACACACAAAAGACTTATTGATATCAAAAATCCAAGCAAGGAGACTATTGATGCACTAGCACATTTAGACTTACCAAGCGGAGTAGATATCGAAATCAAAACAAAATAATGGAGGATATTAAATGAAAGGAATCTTAGGTAAAAAAGTCGGAATGACTCAAGTTTTCACTAAAGAAGGAAAACTTATTCCAGTTACTGTTATTGAAGTTGAGCCAAATGTAGTAACTCAGATAAAAACAGTAGAAAAAGATGGGTATGATGCAATTCAGTTAGCAACAGATACAATAAGAGAAAACTTAAGTAATAAGCCAGCAATTGGTCATACAAAAAAAGCTAACACAACACCTAAGCGCTTCTTAAGAGAAATTAGAGGAGTTAACGTTAATGATTACACTTTAGGTCAAATAATCGGTGTAGATGTTTTCGAAGCAGGGGAAATAGTTGATGTTACAGGAACTTCTAAAGGTAAAGGGTTCCAAGGCGTTATTAAACGTCATAATCAATCAAGAGGTCCAATGGGACATGGTTCACAATACCACAGAGGTGTTGGTTCTCTAGGTACAATGCTTCCAATGCACGTACTAAAAGGAAAGAAAATGCCTGGTCAAATGGGTAATGTTCAAAGAACTGTACAAAATCTTGAAATTGTATCAGTAGATACAGAAAACAATGTAATTTTAGTTAAAGGTAATGTTCCAGGTCCAAAGAAATCATTAGTAATGATTCGTACTGCAGTAAAGAAACCAAATGCGAAAAATGAAGCTGCTGACTTAATCACTTATATACAGGCTGTAGAAGCGAATACAGAAACTGTTGAAAAAGAAGCAGAAGTTGCAGAAGAAACAACAACTGAAGAAAAGACTGAAGAATAAATCATCACATTATATATAAGGAAAAGAAAATAATATTATATTCGTGATGAAAGGAGGAATCAAAAGATGAAAAAAGTTGAACTTTTAAATCTTAAAGGTGAAAAAGTAAAGGACATTAATTTAAATGAAGAAATATTTGGGATTACACCAAACAATAATGTTTTAAATGATGCAATAATTCTTTCAATGGCATCATTAAGACAAGGAACACATAAAACTAAAAACCGTTCAGAAGTTTCTGGTGGTGGAAGAAAACCATGGAGACAAAAAGGAACTGGACATGCGCGTCAAGGATCAATTAGATCTGTTCAATGGGTAGGTGGAGTAGGTGGAGGAAGATATGGAACTCCAGTGCCAAGAGACTATAGCAAAAAACAAAATAGAAAAGAAAGACAAATAGCAATTAAAACAGCGTTAACTGAAAAGGCAAATGCCAAAGAAATAATGGTAGTTGAAAACATAAAATTATCAACACCAAAAACATCTGAAATGATTAAAACATTAGAAGTACTAAAGATAGCAGACAAAAAAGTATTATTAGTTGTTAAAGAATTTGATGATAATCTAATTTTAGCATCTAGAAATATTCAAAACTTGGTATTAATACTTGCTGATGAAATTAACGTTTTAGATATAGTAGGAACTGATGTAATGCTAATTACAGAAGACGCTATAAAATATGTTGAGGAGGTGCTTAAATAATGAAAGATACAAAATATTTGGAAATAATCAAAGCACCAGTTGTTACTGAAAAGTCAGAAGCAGCAAAAGCTGAAGGAAAATATACTTTTAAGGTAGATCCAAAAGCAAATAAAATTGAAATCAAAGAAGCAATTGAAAAACTATTCAATGTTAAGGTTACATCTATTAGAACAATAAATGTAAAACCTAAAAAAAGAAGAGTTGGTCGTTATTATGGATTAACTAATCGTTCAAAAAAAGCAATTGTTACACTTCAAGAAGGACAAACAATTGATCTTGGTTAGAAGGAGGAAATAAATTATGGCAATTAGAAATTATAAACCTACTACACCAGGACGTAGAAAGATGAGTGCATTAGTAAATGAAGAAATAACTACTAGCACTCCTGAGAAATCACTTACAGTTACTATTAAGAAAAATAGTGGACGTAACAATCAAGGTAAAATCACAGTACGTCATCAAGGTGGCGGAGTTAAAAGAAGATATCGTATTATTGATTTCAAAAGAAATAAGGAAAACGTCCCTGGAACAGTAGCAAGTATCGAATATGATCCAAATAGAACAGCAAATATAGCATTAATTAATTATGCTGACGGAGAAAAAAGATACATACTTGCTCCAAAAGGATTAACTGTTGGAATGACTGTTGAATCTGGAGAAAATGTAGATATAAAAGTTGGTAACACATTACCAATTATAAACATACCTGTAGGTACAATGATTCATAATATTGAATTACGCCCTGGAAAAGGAGGAGAGCTAGCAAGATCTGCTGGAACTTCTGCTCAAATCTTAGGACGTGAAGGAAATTACGTTATGATTCGTTTATCAAGCGGTGAACAAAGAAAAGTTTTAGGAACATGTAAAGCAACAATTGGTGAAGTTGGAAATGAAGATTCTTCACTAGTTAAAATAGGTAAGGCTGGACGTAAGCGTCATATGGGAATTCGCCCAACAGTTCGTGGTTCAGTTATGAATCCAAACGATCACCCACATGGAGGTGGTGAAGGACGTGCGCCAGTAGGACGTAAAGCGCCTGTTACACCTTGGGGTAAACCTGCACTTGGATTAAAGACACGTAAGAAAAAACAATCTGATAAGTTCATAGTACGTCGTCGCAATAGTAAATAGGAAAGGATGATTAGAAAATGGCAAGAAGTTTAAAAAAAGGACCTTATGTATTTCAAAGATTATTAAAAAAGGTTCAAGAATTAAATAAGACTGGTAAAAAAGAAGTCATTAAAACATGGTCACGCCGTTCCACTATTTTTCCTGATTTTATAGGACACACATTTGCAGTACACAACGGAAAAGAATTTATTCCAGTATATGTAACTGAAGATATGGTAGGACATAAATTAGGAGAATTTGCATTAACACGTAAATTTGGTGGACATGGTTCAGATAAGAAATAAAAAATGACTAGGAGGGTAAATATATGGAAGCAAAAGCAGTTGCTAAAGGTTTAAGAGTATCACCAATCAGAGCAAGATTAGTATCAGACATGATTCGTGGTAAAAAAGCAAGTGAAGCATTAACCATATTAAGTAATGTTAATAATAAGTCTGCAAGACTTACTAAAAAGGTATTAGACTCTGCTATAGCAAACGCTGTTAATAATAATGGTGCAGAAGCTGAGACACTATATGTTAAAGAAGCAAGAGTAGATGCCGGTCCTGTTATGAAACGTCACTTTTTTGATTCACGTTCACATATAGGGCATAGAAATCATAGGACTAGTCACATTAATATAGTAGTGGCTACAAAAAACTAATAAGGAGGTAACGTAAATGGGACAAAAGGTAAATCCTAATGGACTTAGACTTGGTATCAATAAAGACTGGGAAGCAAAATGGTATAGTAATAAAAAAGATTTTTCCAAATTTTTAGCTAAAGATGTAGAAATAAGAAACTATTTAGAGAAAAATTTAAAAAATGCCGGAATAGCTAAAGTTGAAATTGAAAGAAATGCTAAGAAAACAGAAGTTGTTATCCATACTTCAAAACCAGGAGTTATGATTGGACATGGCGGAGAAGAAATTGAAAAGTTAAAGAAACAACTTTCAAAGATTGCAGATGAAAACATACAAATCTCAATCGTTGATATTAAAAAAGCAGATATTAATGCTCAATTAGTTGCAGATTCAATAGCGAACCAAATAACTAATAGAGCATCATTCCGTATGGCTCAAAAGCGTGCAATTAGAAATGCAATGAAAGCTGGAGCTAAAGGAATTAAAACAAGTGTATCTGGACGTTTAGGTGGAGCAGATATGGCTCGTAGTGAAGGATATACAGAGGGTACTATTCCTCTACATACACTAAGAGCAGATGTTGACTATGCAACAGCAGAAGCAGACACAACATTTGGTAAAATTGGTGTAAAAGTTTGGATTTATAAGGGAGAAATCCTAAATAAGAAGAACAACAGTAATAAGGCTAAAGGAGGTAATTAATTATGTTAATACCGTCAAGAACTAAATATCGTCGTGTTCATAGATTACCTCACGAAGGTAGATCACGTGGTAATAGAGAGTTACACTTTGGAGAATATGGATTACAAGCAAAAGAAGGAGCTTGGATTACAGCAAATCAAATTGAAGCAGCACGTATTGCAATGACTCGTTATATGAAACGTGGTGGAAAAGTTTGGATAAATATCTTTCCACATATGCCATTAACAAAAAAACCAATTGGTACAAGACAAGGTAAAGGTAAAGGTAATGTAGAAGGATGGGTTGCAGTAGTTAAAGAAGGAAAAATAATGTTTGAAATTGCTGGTGTTGATGAAGCAACAGCACGTGAGGCATTAAGACTAGCTTCTCATAAACTACCAATCACAACAAAGTTTGTAAAAAAAGAAGATGGTGGTGAAAAAAATGAAGGTTAAGGAGATAAGAGAACTATCAACTGAAGAAATCAACAAGAAATTGGTTGAAATAAAAGAAGAACTATTCAATTTACGTTTTCAACAAGCAACTGGTAACTTGGAAAAACCTTCTAGAATTAGAGAATTAAGACACACCGTTGCAAGAATGAAAACTGTTCTAAAAGAACGCGAGATTAACGAATAGGAGGAAAAGTAAGTGGAAAAGAAATTAAGTAAAGAATTAGTTGGAAAAGTAGTAAGCGCAGCTAATGATAAAACAATCACTGTTTTAGTTGAAACTTATAAAAACCATCCGTTATATCACAAAAGAGTTAAAAGCTCAAAAAAATATTGTGTACATGATGAAAAAAATATAGCAAAAGTTGGAGATACTGTACGTATAGTTGAAACTAGACCATTATCAAAAACTAAGCATTTCTATTTGAAAGAAATAGTAAAAGAAGCAGTTATTATTTAACGCTAATGATGAGAAGGAGGAATAATCTATGTTACAACAAGAAAGCCGTATGAAGGTTGCTGACAACTCTGGTGCACGTGAATTGCTAGTTATTCGTGTATTAGGTGGAAGTAAAGTAAAAACAGGTAACATTGGTGATGTAGTAGTTGGAACAGTAAAAAGTGCCATTCCTAATTCACCAATCCCTAAAGGAAAAGTTGTAAAAGCAGTTATCGTTCGTAGTCGTCAAGGCGTTCGTCGTGAAGATGGATCATATATTAAGTTCGATGACAATGCTTGTGTTATCATTCGTGATGACAAGAGTCCAGTAGGAACTCGTATATTTGGACCAGTAGCAAGAGAACTTCGTGATAAAGATTATATGAAAATTAAAGTAGGAGATGAAGTTGTAGTTATCACTGGTTCTGACAAAGGAAAAACAGGAAAAATTTTAAAAACATTAAAAAATGAAAACAAAGTTGTAGTTGAAGGTGTACGAAAGGTAAAAAAACATCAGAAACCAACAGGTATGTCTGAAGGTGGAATAATAGAAATGGAAGCACCAATTGCTGCATCAAATGTTATGATAATTGATCCTAAGACTAAGAAAAGAACTAGAATAGGACATACAACTGATAAAAAAACAGGAAAAAAAGTAAGAATAACAAAAAAATCAAACGAGAAGATTGATTAATTGGAAGGAGGGTATTTATGAACCGCCTAAAAGAGAAATACTTAAATGAAGTAGTTCCAAGTTTAAAAGAGTTCCAAAATTAGAAAAAATAGTTATAAATATGGGAGTAGGAGATGCAACAACAAACTCAAAATTGTTGGAGGCAGCTGTTAATGATTTATCATTAATTTCTGGACAAAAACCAGTTATAACTAAAGCTAAAAAATCAATTGCAGGATTTAAAGTAAGAGAAGGACAAGCAATTGGTTGTAAAGTAACACTTAGAGGAGATAATATGTATAACTTTATGGATAAGTTAATATCAATATCACTTCCAGGTGTAAGAGATTTCCGCGGTGTAAGTAAAAAGTCATTCGATGGAAGAGGAAACTACACTATGGGAATCAAAGAGCAGTTAATTTTCCAAGAAATTAATTATGATGATGTTGTAAAAGTGCGTGGTATGGATATCATATTTGTTACAACAGCAAAAACAAATGAAGAAGCATTTGACTTATTAAACGGACTTGGAATTCCTTTTAGAAAGTAAATGGAGGAATATTATGGCAAAGAAAAGTATGATAGTAAAGGCTAATAGACCACAAAAATTTAAAGTACGTGAATATACAAGATGTTCAAGATGCGGTCGACCACACGCAGTTATGAGTAAATTCGGGATCTGCCGTATTTGCTTCCGTGAATTAGCTTATAAAGGACAAATACCAGGAATTAAAAAATCAAGCTGGTAATTGGAAAGGAGGAATTTATTATGGCAGTAGTAACTGATACAATTGCAGATATGTTAACTAGAATTCGTAATGCTAATCAAATGCATTATGTAGAAGTTAAAGTTCCAGCTTCTAATATAAAGAAAGAAATAGCAAGAATTCTAAAAGAAGAAGGATTTATTGAAGATTATAAAGTTGAAGATGACAATGCTCAGGGAACAATCGTTTTGACTTTAAAATATACTGATAAAAAAGAAAGAGTTATTTCTGGATTAAAGAGAATATCTAAGCCAGGACTTAGAGTATATGCTAAAAATGATGAAATTCCAAAAGTACTTAATGGATTAGGAATTGCAATTATTTCCACATCAAAAGGAATAATGACAGATAAAGAAGCACGTAAACAAAATATAGGTGGAGAAGTACTAGCATATATTTGGTAATTAGATAAAAAAATAATGGCAATAAAGACAGAAATTTGAAACCCATCAAAGATTGATTCAGAAAGTTATTCTTTGAATGGTAAATTTAAAATTGAAATAGGAGGTGTCATTATGAGCCGTATTGGAAATCGTATAATTAAAGTTCCAGAAGGTGTTACTGTAACAGAAGAAAATGGAATTATTACAGTAAAAGGGCCAAAAGGATCTTTAAATCAAAAATTATTAAAAGATATTACAATGAAACAAGAAGCCAATGAAATAAGGTTAGAACGTGCTAACGAAAATGCAAAGGCTATGCACGGTACTATGAATGCATTAATCAATAATATGATTATTGGAGTAACAAAAGGCTATGAAAAGGGTCTTGAAATAGTAGGTGTAGGTTATCGTTTTAACGTACAAGGTAAAAAATTGGTAATTAATGCTGGATATTCACATCCAGTAGAAATGGTAGTTCCAGAAGGAATTACAGTTGAGTCAGTAAGCAATACTGAAATAACAGTTAAAGGAATTGATAAAGTATTAGTTGGTGAGTTTGCTGCTAATATTAGAAAAGTAAGACAACCTGAACCATACAAAGGTAAGGGAATTCGTTATAAAGATGAACATATTCGTCGTAAAGAAGGAAAGAAAGCTGCTTAATAGTAGTAGGAAGGGAGAATAATATATGATTAAAAAAGAATCTCGTAATAGTATGCGTGTTTCTCGTCATGAAAGAATTCGTAAAACATTAATTGGAACAAGCGCTGTACCAAGATTATGTGTATTTCGCTCTAATACTGGAATTTATGCTCAAATCATAGATGATGAAACTAAAACTACTCTTGTATCTGCTTCCTCATTAGATAAAGAATTAAAAATCAAAAATGGAAGTAATGTAGAAGCAGCTAAAGTTGTTGGTAAATCAATTGCTGAAAAAGCAAAGAAAGCCAAAATTACAAAAGTAGTATTTGATAGAGGTGGATATCTTTATCATGGACGTGTTGCTGCATTAGCAGATGCTGCACGTGAAAATGGATTAGAATTCTAATAGGAGGGTAATATGCAAAAGAAAACTCGTGACTCTAAAGAAAAACAATATGAAGAATTAGTTATTGACGTTAAAAGTGTTGTTAAAGTAAACAAAGGTGGGCGTCAAAGAAGATATTCTGCAACAGTTGTTATAGGAGATCGTAAAGGTAAAGTTGGATTAGGTATTGGAAAAGCTAATGAAGTACCTGATGCAATCAAAAAAGCATTACAAGATGCACAAAAGAATATTATCACAATTTCCCTAATCGATGGAAGAACAGTTGCACATGAAGCAATTGGTAGAGCAGGAGCTGCTAGAGTAATTATTAAACCAGCACAAGCAGGTACTGGAGTAATTGCAGGTGGATCTGTTCGTGCAATTCTTGACTTAGCAGGAGTTCGTGATGTTGTCTCTAAATCACTAGGAGCAAGAACAAAATTAAATATGGCAAGAGCTGCAATGAATGCATTAAAGTCAATCAAGACTGCAGAAGAAGTTGCTGCACTTCGCGGAAAAACAGTAGAGGAGATATTAGGATAATGAAGTTACATGAATTACAAAGAAATATCGGTGCTACTCAAGCAAAAAAACGTGTAGGACGCGGGCCAGGTAGTGGTCTTGGTAAAACAAGTGGCCGTGGACAAAAGGGACAAAAAGCACGTAGTGGTGGTAGTATCAATCCAGTATTTGAAGGTGGACAATTACCATTATATAGAAGAATTCCAAAAAGAGGATTTTCTAACGCAAAATTTAAAACAGTTTATGGAACAATAAATGTTGAACAACTAAATGTATTTGAAAATGGTACAGTAGTAACGCCAGCATTGTTAAAAGATACAGGTTTAGTAAAAAAACAATATGATGGAATTAAAGTGCTAGGAAATGGTAAACTTGAAAAGAAATTAACAATTCAAGCAAATAAGTTTTCAGAAACAGCACTTGAGAAGATTAAAGAGGCAGGAAGTAAAGCCGAGGTGATCTAACATGTTTAAGACTATGAAGGAATTATTCACTTCAGGTAATAAGGATTTACGACACAGAATTTACTTCACTTTATTAGCATTAACAGTATTCATATTAGGAATATCAATAAGAGTTCCCGGTACTGAAGATTTAACAAAAAATCTAGGTTTTTTAGAATTAATTAACACAATTGGCGGTGGAGCACTAAAGAATTTTTCCATATTTGCCTTAGGAGTTATGCCATATATAACTGCATCAATTATTGTTCAATTATTGCAAATGGACATAATTCCATATTTTACAGAACTTAGAAAACAAGGACATACAGGAAGACAAAAAATCAGCCAAATAACTAGATATCTTGGGATTGCTTTTGCATTTATAGAAGGATATGCCTTTGCTTTTGCCTTTATAGGCAAGTCTGGAGATCCTTTCCAATACATGTACATTGCGACAGTCCTAACGGCTGGTACGGCACTACTTTTATGGATGGGAGATCAAATTACCCAAAAAGGGATAGGTAATGGTGTCAGTTTAATAATTATGGCCGGAATCATTGCAACTCTTCCACAAATGTTTATTGATGCATTTTCTGGATTAGTAACATTTGATGGAACTGCACAAGTTATCACTTTAGGAATAATAAAATTTATCCTATTTGTAATAATCTACTTTGCAATTGTTATTGGTATGATTTTTGTACAAGAATCCGAAAGAAGAATACCTATACAATATGCTAATAAGTCAACAAGTGCTTATGGGGCTTCCCAAAGCTTTATGCCTATCAAAATTAATACGGCAGGAGTTATTCCAGTTATTTTTGCTTCCAGTTTGTTATCAATACCAGGAATAATCGCACAAGTTATTAATAAAGAAGGGTTTACAGTTGTTGTACAAAAGTATTTAACATATACCACTCCAGTTGGATTTGTATTGTATGTTATCTTTATATTCTTCTTTGCATATTTTTATACTTTTATACAATTAAAGCCAGAAGAATTTGCAAAGAATTTACAAGATAATGGTGGATATATACCAGGAATTAGACCAGGCGATGAAACAAAGTTATATATCAGCAAAGTATTATCAAGATTAACAATACTTGGTGCAACATTTTTATCAATAATTGCTGGACTTCCAATTTTATTTTCAAAATTCACCAGTTTACCAACATCAGTAACAATTGGTGGAACAGGATTATTAATTGTAGTTGGTGTAGCACTAGAAACTTATAAACAGTTGGAAGGAAGTATACTGACTAGAAGTTATAAGAGAGGATACAGTAGAAGATAATTATGAAAAATATTATGTTTATAGCGCCACCTGCGGCAGGAAAAGGCACTCAAGCAGAACTTATTGTTGAAAAGTATCACTTACCTCATATATCAACTGGAGATATCTTAAGAGAAATATCAAAAGAAGATAGTGAAATTGGTGAATATGTTAGAGAAACTGTTGCAAGCGGACAATTAGTAAAAGATGAAATTATTTATCAGCTAATTGAACAAAGATTAAAAAAAGAAGACTGTCAAAATGGTTATATTATCGATGGTTTTCCAAGAAATCTAGAACAAGCCTGTGAATATGATAAGATTATTGAGAGACTTGGATATGATATTGGAAATGTAATTTTGATTGATATAGATAAAGCAACCTTAGAACAAAGAATTACTGGCAGAAGAATATGTGCAAATTGCAATGCCATATATAACATAAATGATAAAAATAATACCCCAAAGGTAGAATCTGTATGTGATCAATGTGGAGGGAAGTTATACCAAAGAAGTGATGATAACTTAGAATCATTTCAAACAAGATATAAAACATATCAAGAAAAAACTGAACCTATCATTGAACACTATAAGGAAAAAGGTGTTTTAAAGACAGTAAATGGAAATGAAACGGTTGAAAATATTTTTAAAGAAATTGAAAAAATAATATAATAATGTATCAAAATCAGTATCTAAGATGAGAAGAAGGTATTGAATTACCTTCTTTAAGAGATACTATTCCATCGCTCTAGCACCAAAACTGCCGATGGATAATAGTAATTGACAGGAGAGTGAAAAGATGGCTAAAGAAGATACAATTGAAATTGAAGGGAAAGTTCTTGAAATTATTCCAGGAGGAAAATTCAAAGTTCAATTGGAAAATGGACACATTGTGGAAGCTCACGTTTCTGGTAAAATACGAATGAATTATATTCGAATTTTAGCAGGAGATACCGTAATGATAGAACTATCTCCTTATGATTTAACACGTGGGCGCATTACTTATAGAAAGTAATTAATATACTTACATTAAGAGTATATAACCTATCGTAAATAATAGGAGGGATTATAATGAAAGTAAAAGCATCAGTAAAACCAATTTGCGAAAAGTGCAAAGTTGTAAAACGCAAAGGAAAAATAAGAATTATTTGTGAAAATCCAAAACACAAACAAGTTCAAGGATAATATTAGGAGGTGTATTAGATGGCACGTATTAAAGGTGTAGACATTCCAAATGATAAACATATTTGTATTTCATTAACTTACATATATGGTATTGGTAGGAGTCTAGCAAAAACAATATTAGCAAATGTTGGTATAGAGCCAACTACAAAAACAAAAGATTTATCACAAGATGAACTAGTAAAAATTCGTGATGAAATCAATAAACATTTAACTGAAGGTGACTTACGTCGTGAAGTTAATATGAACATCAAAACAAAGATGGAAATTAACTCATATGAAGGTACACGTCATAAAAAAGGATTACCTGTAAGAGGACAAAGAACTAATCGTAATGCTCGTACTCGTAAGGGTAAAGGAAAAACTGTAGCAAATAAGAAAAAAGTTTAGTTAAATAATAAAAGGAGGTAAGACTTATGGCTTATAAAACTAGAAAAAAAAGAGTTAAAAAGAATATTCCAGAAGGAATCGCGCACATTCATTCAACATTTAACAATACAATTACAACAATAACTGACAAAGATGGTAATGTTGTAAGTTGGGCATCATCTGGTGCCATTGGTTTCAAAGGAAGTAAGAAATCAACACCATTCGCTGCTGGAATGGCTGCAGAAGCTGCTGGCAAAGCGGCTTATGATATGGGAATGAGAAAAGTTGAAGTACGTGTTAAAGGTCTAGGACCAGGACGTGAAACAGCTATACGTTCATTACAAACTGCAGGTTTAGAAGTAACTGCAATAACAGATGTTACACCAATTCCACATAATGGATGTCGTCCACCAAAACGTCCACGTGGATAAAATTAAGTGAGAAAGTTTGTTAAAAAAGTAAAGGGAGGTTAGTTTCATGTTACAATTTGAAAAACCAATTTATAAAATAACTGATTCTATAGAAAATAATTTTTATGGAAGATTTGAATTAGAACCATTAGAAAGAGGATTTGGAACTACAATAGGTAACGCACTTAGAAGAGTAATGTTGTCTTCATTACCAGGAAGTGCAATAAGTAGTATCAAGATTCAAGGGGTACTTCATGAATTTCAAACAATTGATGGAGTTTATGAGGATGTCACAACAATTATCTTAAATTTGAAAGGTATTGTATTTAAAAATCATTCCAATGAAACAAAAGTAGTACATATTAATGTAAACAAAGAAGGAGAAGTAACTGCTGCTGATATCGAGCATGATGCAGATATTGAAGTTATCAATCCAGATAAAGTAATTTGTACTTTATCCAAGGGAGCTTCATTCAATATGGAAATGACTATTACAAATGGTCGTGGATACGTTAAGAGTGAGGATAATAAAAAAATTCATGATATCAAAAAAGTAGGAGAAATAGCAATTGATTCATTATATTCTCCTATTGAAAGAGTTTCATACGAAGTAGGAAACGCTCGTGTTGGACAAGATGAAAGCTATGATAAATTAATCATGGATGTATGGACAAACGGTTCAATTAAACCAGAAGAAGCTATAGCTTTAGCCTCAAGAATATTAATTGAACATTTAGAAATTGTTACTGATTTGTCATCTATTGCAGATGTAAGTGGAATGATGATTGAAAAAACAGAAGATCCAAAGGTTAAAGCTTTAGAAACTTCTATTGAAGACTTAGATTTCTCAGTTAGAGCATATAATTGTTTGAAGAGAGCAGGAATTCACACTTTACAAGATCTTGTAAATAAAAGTGAGTCAGATATGATGAAAATCCGTAATTTGGGTAAAAAGTCTCTAAAGGAAGTATTAGATAAGATTAGAGATATGGGTCTTGTATTAAGAGATGAAGACTAAAATAAGGAGGAACAATCATGGCATATAGAAAATTAGGTAGAGATAATAAACATAGAAGAAGTATGCTAGCGACTATGACTAAACAGGTAGTTAATAATGAAAGCATTACTACTACAGAAACTAGAGCCAAAGAAGTACGTAAATTTGTTGAAAAAATGATAACATACGGAAAAAAAGGTGATTTAGTATCTCGTCGTAAGGCATTATCATTCTTACATAATGATAAAAAGGTAGTTGACAAAATCTTTAATGATTTAGCAAAACGTTATGAAAATAGAAATGGTGGTTATACACAAATCTTGAAGTTAACTGAAAGACATGGAGACGATGCTTTAATGGTAATTTTAAGATTAGTAGCTGAAGAAAAGATTGAAGAAAAAACAACAACAAAAAAAGCCACAAAAAAGGCAAAAGAAGAAAAGTAATTCTTAATTAGGCAAGTAATAAATACTTGCTTTTTTGTGGAAAAAAGAAATAATATTTGCTATAATAGTTTGTAGTGGGTGATATTATGAAAGCATTAATAACAGGTGCATCATCAGGAATAGGTCTTGATATGGCAAAATACCTTGCAACCAAGGGATATGAATTAGTTTTAGTATCAAGAAATAAAGAAAAGTTAGAAGAAATTCAGGAACATTTACCTACCAAAGTTACAATTATCGTAGCTGACCTATCAAACGAACAAAGAGTCAAAGACCTATACGTACTGTCAAAAAAGGAAAATATTGATATATTAATTAATAATGCTGGTTTAGGAGATTTTGGATATTTAACAGATACAGATCTTAATAAAGATTTAGAACTAATTAATACAAATATCAAAGCAGTACATATATTAACTAAATATGTTGTAAAAGACATGGAAAAAAGAAAGACTAACACATATATATTAAATGTTGCATCATCTGCAGCATTTCAGCCAGGACCTTTAATGAGTACATATTATGCAACAAAGTCATATGTTTATCAATTAACTGAAGCATTATATTATGAAGAGAAAAAGAAGAAAAGTAATGTGCATGTATCAGTTTTATGTCCAGGCCCTGTAGAGACAAACTTTAACAACGTTGCAGGAGTAAGCTTTTCAGTAAAACCGTTAAAGAGTAGCTACGTTGCAAAATATGCTATTGATAAAATGTTAAAGAATAAGATGCTAATAATTCCAGGATTTAAAATGAAACTTGCGAAGTTTTTCAGTAGATTTGTATCAGATAAATTTCTATTAAAAACAATTTATAAAATCCAAAGAAAAAAAGCCAGCTAAGAGTTGGCTTTTAATTCACAAAGAAAGGAATTTATTTATGGATGTAATACTAAATATAAACAATTTAACATATTTAAATATATTTGAAAATTTAAGTATTTATCTTGAAAAAAATAAAATTATAACCATTTCAGGTCCAAATAATTGTGGCAAGACAACATTATTTAAAATTTTATGCAAAAAAATAAAAGGAAATTTTAACATTATTTTAAACTCAAAAGGTATCTATGAGTTTAGTGATAAAGAGTATGATGATAATATTCAAGTAGTCTATCAAGATGAAAAAATAATTTCTAATAATACAGTTAAAGAACTAATAGATATTCAACAAGAAAGATATGACAAGGAGAAAGTTGATTTTTTAGTTAAAGGATTAAAATTAAAGAAAGTATTAAACAAGAAGATATATGAATTATCAGATAAAGAAAATTTTATGTTTAGAATTGCATTTTCTATCTTGAATTCAAAATGCTTAGTATTAATAGATGATATTGATCAATATCTATATCAATATGAAGTTGCAGAATTATATAGTTTTTTTCGCGAATGTACTAATAAATATAATCTCACATTTATTTTGACATGTATAGAACTAGATTCTGCTATTTACTCAGATGAATTATATATTATTAATGACAAAAAGATAACACTAAAAGGCGATCCACTATATGTATTATCAAAAGATAATATACTAAACAAAATAGGTCTTGAAGTACCATTTATAATTGATTTATCAGTAAAATTAAGAGATTATGAGCTTATAGATAAAATACCACTAGATCAAGGAGAATTAATAAACAAGTTATGGAAATAGTATTTAAAGATTATCAATACGGTGATAGTACAATTAATTTTACAATCAGTCTAAATCAAATTAATGGAATTTTAACAAACGCACCTACTGAAATAGAAGATATTATTAAATCAAATATCAACTGTAAAGGACAGCTTATTATTAATGAAAAATCAGCAACAAAAAAAGAATATGCTTTCTATAAAAAAAATATCATAGTCATAAAAGATAAACTTACCTATTCATCAGAAACACTCTATGAATACATAGAAAAAGTAATGAAAATACATAAAATATACCCAAAAGATAAAGATAAAAAAATAAAAGATTCATTAAAAATAGTTGGGGTAAATATTAGAACTTTAAAGAACAGTATACATAATTTATCAAGCTCAGAAAAGAAACTAGTATCGATTGCGATAGGATTGATAATTAACCCTAATATTTTGATAATTGAAAATGCGACAAAATTTTTAGATTTAAAAAATAAAAAGAAAGTAATAATGCTATTCAGGAAGTTAGTGGAACAATATAATAAAACAATAGTATTAATCTCGGAAAATTCTGACGAGTTATATCAATATACAAAACATATTATAATTTTTAAAAAACATAAAATAATTATTGATGGAGATACAGATTATGTATTTAAAAAGGTGAGCTTTTTAAAAGAACATAATATTAATATACCGAAAATAATAGACTTTACATATAGAGTGAAAAAAGAAAAAAAAGCAAAATTAGAATATCACAAAGATATTAGAGATATTATTAAGGATATATATAAACATGTGTAGGAGTATAAAATATGAGATATTTAATAAAGTTTTCATATGATGGAACAAATTACAAAGGATTTCAATCTCAAGGAAAATTAAATACAATCCAGCAACAAATGGAAATAGCGCTTACAAAAATAAACAATGGCATCAAGACTAAAATTGTTGCTACCGGCAGAACGGATAAAGGAGTTCACGCTCTCTCACAATATGGACATGCTGATATCGATGTTAATATTACAGAAAAAAAGTTAAAAAGAGCATTAAATAGTAATCTACCAAATGATATTCATGTGATTTCCACAAAAGTTGTGGATAATAGTTTTCATGCAAGATATAATGTTAAGCGCAAAACATATAAATATCTGATAAATGTAGGTGAATACAACCCACTAGAAAGAAATCATGTGTATCAATATAACTATAGTTTAAATATAAATAGTATGAAACAAGCAATTAAGTATTTTGAAGGGAAGCATGACTTTAGAGCTTTTGTCACAAATAATAAAGAAAAAGATAACTGTATAAGAAAAATTGAATATGCAGATATTAAACAAATTGACAATATAATAAACATAACTTTTAAGGGGACTGGCTTTTTAAGATATCAAGTAAGAAATATGGTTGGTATATTAATAAGAGTGGGTGAAAATAAAATAAATCCAGAGTATGTCAAAGTTATACTAGAAAGTAAGGACAGAAATAAATCAGGTAAAACCGCTCCTCCGGAAGGATTATATTTATTAGATATTGAATACTAAAAATCAACAAATGTTGATTTTTTTAATGTTTTATGTTATAATATGCACATGTTTTGGGGATGGAGTTAGTTTAGTATGACAAAACAAGAAAAAGAACAACTAAATAAGAAGATTAGATTTCATGAAAAATTAGGGGCAGCAAAATTTCAAAAAATTGTTTTTATAGTAGAAAAATATAAATTTAAGTTAATAAAAAGTTGCTTTCCAAACTTTATAAAATATTATGATAAATACTGTGATTACAATCTGGAAAAGTCCCTAAAATACGCAAAATCAGATGCTGAAATAGAAAAACTCAAAAGAGATACAAAATTTGCCAAAATGGCTATGAGAAAAGAATTGAATCAAGAAAAAAACAGAAATTATCACATGGATGATGAAAGACCTACAGAAATATACACATATTTATTATGGAACAAAGCTGTCCATGTAAGTGATTTAAAAAGGAATCTGATTCTTACTCCTATTTTTATAGTAGGAACAATATTTGGAGTTCCAGGAGCAATGTTTTTTTTAATAATTGAAGCAGCTAACATGATTATCAACTTAGAATGTATTAACATTCAAGACTGGAATATTAATAAGTTTAAAAGAAGTGAAGAAGCAATTATTAGAAAAGAACAAAAAAGAACAAAACATAATATTGATAGTTATGAAGAAGCCGCTTCAATAATTGATAAAAAGATATCAGAAGATGACAAGTTACCATCATTTGCTGAAATAATAGATAGCATTACAACACAGGAACAATTAGAGCAAATGAAAAGTATGCTATTAAATGAGTTTAGTAAAAGACAAAGTAAAAGTGTAAGGGGGAAATAATATGGGAAATTTTACTACATTAGCAGGAATTGCAACATCACTTGGAGGATCAACAACAGTATGCGTTACAGATAAAACTGAAAATAAAGCAAGGACAAAGACTGTGATTGGAACTACAATTGCATCAACAGCAACATATGCAGTAGGTACAACGCTTCAAAATAGTTTTTATCAGGATATATATAATGAAAGACAAAAAAGAGCAGAAGAATCAAGAGAAGCGTATGTTAGTTCTCTATCAGATGAAGATCTAGCGGCGTTTGATAAAGCATTAAAAGAAAAAGAACAAATGTTTGCAGTAGAGAACGGAGCAACAGAAAGCTATACAGAAAATCAAAAAACACGATAATTAATAAGAAAAAGTATTGATTTTTAATACTTTTTTTAGTATAATTTTAATCGGTACATTTAAATCCCCACATAAATTGGACCCTGGGATGAAAAGTTATATGCAAAAAAAAGAAACAGTAGAACGTAAGTGGTACGTTATAGATGCTGAAGGAAAATCATTAGGTAGAGTTGCTACTTTAGCAGCAACATACTTACGCGGAAAACACAAACCAACTTATACACCACATATTGATTGTGGAGATAATATCATTATTATTAATGCAGAAAAAGTTAATTTAACTGGAAACAAATTAGATAATAAGATGTATTACAATCATTCACAGTACTTAGGTGGATTAAGAGAAAGAACAGCAAGAACTATGAGAGAGGAATATCCTACAGAAATGATTGAAAGAGCTGTCAAGGGTATGCTTCCACATAATAGACTTGGAAGACAGATGTATAAAAAACTATTTGTATATGCAGGAAATGAACATAAGCATCAAGCTCAAAAGCCTGAAATGCTTGAGGTTAAATAGGAGGGTTAAGTTATGGCAAAAGATAATAAAAAAGTTTATAAAGGAACTGGACACAGAAAAACAAGTGTAGCAAGAGTAACATTAACTCCAGGAAAAGGAAAAATCACAGTAAACGGAAGAGATGTAAGAGAATACTTTCCATCAGAAATATGTGTAATGGATTTATCTCAACCATTAGTATTAACTAATACTCAAGAATTATTTGATGTAGATGCAAAAGTTTCAGGTGGAGGATTCCAAGGACAAACAGGAGCAATTCGTTTAGGAATTACAAAAGCATTATTAAAATATGATAAGACAACTCCAGCAGATTCAGAAAATAGTTTTAGAAAAACATTAAAGGTTGCAGGATTTATTACAAGAGATCCACGTAAGAAAGAACGTAAGAAACCAGGATTGAAGAAAGCACGTCGTGCACCACAATTTAGTAAGAGATAGAATAGCTTTTTGGAAAGCCCGTATTTACGGGCTTTTTTTGATGTCTAAAACCCAAAAATATGCGCTTTTTTGAAGCCGAAGGCTACAAGTAGGCTACAGGTAGGCTACAAACTCTCTGCAAATCCTTTATCTATCTTACACTAGTAGAACTAGCTAGGTGAACAAATTAAGAATTTGTGTGGTATAATAATAACTACAAATTTTAATATTGGAGTGAGATGATTGTATGATTATACTTAATGAGTTTATTTGGAGAAAGGATCATTATGCTTTTCATATAACAAATACTGATGCTATGGTAAATATTTGTAAACAGGGCTTAAAACCATTATCTGGAGAAAGAAGTAAATTGGTTAATGATGATATTAAAGGTATATTTTTCTTTGATTGTCTATCTAGTGTGTCTGACTGGGTTGAGGTACTATATGAAACAAAAGATATATATGAATTAGAATTATTAAAATTTAATCTTAAAAATAGAAAATGGATTAAACAGAACAATGATGAATTTTATTTACCTAATAAAATTCTTCCAGAAAGATTGGAATATTTAAGAATATATGATACTGAAAAACGCATATATTTACCATTAAACTTTATTGATAGTGTTGATGAAAAAAGAATAATAGTATGGAATAGCTTAGACGAATATAAACCGTTAGTAAAAAACAAAAATCAAAAGTTTGAATAACTTGATAAATAAACAATTTTATGATATAGTGTATATAGATGAAGAAAACTTCATACAATAAAAAAGGAACACTTAATAACGCATGTTGAGTGGATCCGATTATTAGTCTTTTCCACCTAAATCATTGCTGAGTTAGGTGGATTT